>DATFFB010000017.1:0-12972 GCA_035250485.1 Acidimicrobiia bacterium | reverse complement strand
CGACACCGACGAGGTCTTTGGTTGTTATTCGGACTTCGAGCACCACGAGACCCACGACATGGCGGTAGCCGACGTTTTTCGACAATCGTCGAATGTGGGCACGATCAAGATCGCCCAGATGATGAGTCGCGACCAGCTGTTTTCCTACCTGAAAGCCTTTGGCCTCGGCGAAATCACCGGCCTCGACTATCCCGGAGAGGCCAAGGGCCTCATCAACCTCGATGAAAGCTGTCAGACCTGTGGGGCCTCATCCGCCATCGGCTATGGGGTGGCCGTCACCGCGGTGCAGATGGCGGCCGCCTACGGGGCCATTGGAAACGACGGCGTCTGGCTGCAGCCCCATCTCCTCAGCACCACTCACGGCCGGGATGGCCGCACCGCCACCACTCCGGTGGCGAGCCATCGAGCAGTGAGTGTCGAGACGGCGGCGGTGATGAGGAGCCTCCTCTCGGAGGTGGTCGAAGCCGGAACCGGAATCTCGGCTCAGGTACCCGGTTACTTGGTGGGCGGCAAGACCGGGACCGCCAACAAGCTCGGCGAGGATGGCCGGTACACCGATATAACCATGGCGAGCTTCGTCGGGCTCGCACCGATCGACGACCCCAAGGTAGTAGTGGCAGTGGTGGTCGACAGCCCGGCCTGGGAGTACCGCACCGGAGGCCTGGCGGCGGCTCCGGCTTTCTCGACCGTGATGGAGCAGGCCTTACACCGGTTGGGAGTCACACCAGATGCCACCTCCGGCTAGCGCTCCCGCCACGATGGGCACGCTGGCCAGCTTGGTGGAGGGACACCTGAGGGGGGGCGCGGACGTCATGGTGGTGGACGCCACGGTGGATAGTCGCCGGGTCGGCCCGGGCTGGCTTTTCATCGCCGTTCCCGGGGCCAGCCTCGATGGGCATGACTTCGTGGCCGCGGCAGCGGGAAACGGTGCCGCCGGGTTATGCGTTTCGCGGGATGTGGAGTCCCCGCTGCCAATCATCGCAGTCCCCAGCACCCGGGCAGTGATGGCGAAGTTGGCCGCTTCCATTCATCGCTTCCCCTCCCAGGTGACCTCGGTGGTCGGCGTCACGGGCACCAACGGCAAGACCACCGTGACCTTTCTCCTGGAGTCGATTGCCCGTCATGCCGGTCGGCCTTGCGGGCTGGTGGGCACTGTTGTCACCCGTTTGGGGGACATCTACCTCGAGAACCCGCACACCACGCCGGAGGCGACCGATCTCCAGCGCCTTTTCCGGCGGATGGTCGATGGGGGTGCCGAGATCATCGCTTGCGAGGTCTCAAGCCATGCGCTGGCGCTGGGAAGGGTGGAGGAGACCACCTTCGCCGTCGGCGCCTTCACGAATCTCTCCCAGGACCATCTCGACTTCCACGGCGGAATGGAGGAGTACTTTGCCGCCAAGGCCGCCCTGCTGAGGATGGCGGAGCGGAAGGTGATCTGGGTGGAAGATCCTTATGGCTCGCGGCTGGCCGAGGAGCACCCCGACGCGCTCAGGGTCGGATGGCAGCACGATGTTTCCGCACGTGAGATTACGGCCGACCGGAGCGGCACGACTTTTGAGCTCGTGGTACCCGGCGGTACCGCCTCCACCCGGCTGCAATTGCCGGGGCCGTTCAACCTGGCCAATGCCCTCATCGCCGCGGGCTGCGCTCATCTGCTGGGGTTCGAGGCCGGCCAAATTGCCGAGGGGCTGGGGGCTCTGAGTTCGGTCTCCGGCCGGTTCGAAGTGATCGCTGACGATCCGGTGACGGTGGTAGTCGACTATGCCCACACCCCGGAAGGCATCGAAACCGTCATCGAGACCGCCCGCACCCTCTCCGCCGGGCGGGTGATCGTCGTCTTCGGGGCGGGGGGCGATCGCGATCGAGGCAAGCGTCCCCGTATGGGGAAAGCGGCCTCTACCGCAGATCTCCTGATCGTGACTACCGACAACCCTCGCAGTGAAGATCCGTTGACCATCGCGACCGAGGTCCTGGCGGGGGCCGACCATCCGGCGGCGATGTCGATCATCGATCGGCGCGAGGCCATCGCCACCGCCCTCGACTCGGCCCGTCCCGGCGACATCGTTTTGATCTT
The DNA here is from genome assembly GCA_035250485.1 of Acidimicrobiia bacterium. Taxonomy (GTDB): domain Bacteria; phylum Actinomycetota; class Acidimicrobiia; order Spongiisociales; family ZC4RG35; genus JACCTH01. The sequence continues at coordinate 10,898 of DATFFB010000017.1, read as the reverse complement.
GGGTAAGGGCCACGAGTCCACCCAGGAGGTTGAGGGCATCTTCCATCCTTTCTCCGATCAGAAGGTCGCCCAAGCCTGGCTGGCGGCTCGCTCCGGCGGACGGGAGGCCTGGGAGTGATCAGTCTCTTGATCGCCGCCGCCGTCAGCCTGGCGGTATCCATCTTTGGGACTCCAATCGCCATTCGCCTGCTCCGCGAGCGATCGGTCGGCCAGTTCATCCAGGAGGAGATCACGGGTCACGCCCACAAGCACGGCACCCCGACGATGGGCGGCCTCGTCTTTGTCGGCGCCGCCCTCATCGGCTACCTCGCCTCCCATCTCCGTCTGTGGACCTTCGCCGACGGATTCACTTTTCAGGTGAACTCGTTTGCTGCCGGGGGCCTCATGGCCGTCCTGGCCATGGTGGGGATGGGCGCGGTTGGCTTCCTCGACGACTTCATCAAGTTCGTCCGCAAGCACAGCGAAGGACTCAACAAACGGCACAAGTTTGGGCTTCAGCTTCTGATCGCCATCGTTTTTGCCCTGGCGGCCATGCAGAGCGGCCCCAGCGAGGGCATCAGCACCGAGATCTCTTTCGTCCGTCCCCTGGGTTTGAATCTCGGGATCTTCTTCGTGCTGTGGGCACTGTTCATGCTGACCGGGGCCGCCAACGGGGTGAACCTGGCCGACGGGATGGACGGTCTGGCCGGGGGCAGTGCTGCACTGGTGACCGGGGCCTACACCATCATCGCCTTCTGGCAATTCCGTAACCCGACCGAGTATCAGGCGCTCGACCCGCTCGAACTGGCGATCGTGGCCGCTGCCATGTTCGGAGCCCTGCTCGGATTTCTCTGGTGGAACGCCCCTCCGGCCCAGATCTTCATGGGCGACGTCGGGTCGCAGGCGATCGGAGGGCTGCTGGCGGCGCTGGCGTTGCTCTCGAACACCCATCTCCTGTTGGTCGTCCTCGGTGCGATCTACGTCGCCGAAACCCTCTCGGTCATTGTCCAAGTGGCAAGCTTCCGATCCCTCGGCAGGCGAGTGTTCCGGATGGCGCCGATTCACTTCCACTTCGACCTCGGAGGTTGGCCGGAGACCACGATCGTCATCAGGTTCTGGATCCTCACGGCGATGGGAGTCGCACTTGGCCTCGGTCTCTTCTACGCCGACTTCCTCGTGATGACAGACGGGGTCCTCGGTTGAGAATGCTCGTCCTGGGTGCCGCTGTCTCCGGCGCGGCCGCGGCGCGCCTGGCCAAGCGAAAGGGGCACGCCGTCACTGTTTACGACCAGCGGCCCGGGGCGGGAAACAGTCTCCTGGGGGAGGGGATCGGAGTGGTCAGCGGTGGTTGGGACCCAGATCTTCTGGCCGGAATCGAACTTGTCGTGGCGAGTCCGGGGGTGCCGTTGCGGGCGGCGCCAATTACCGATGCTCGCGAAGCCGGGGTTCCGGTGTGGAGCGAGATCGAATTCGCCTGGCGTCATCTCCATATCCCGGTGATGGCAGTCACCGGGACCAACGGCAAGACCACTGTCACCGAAGCTGCCACGGCCATGCTCGCCTCCTCCGGTCTGGCGGTGGCGGCGGCGGGCAACATCGGCACCGCTCTTTCTTCCGTAGTCGATGAGCCTTACGACTTGCTGGTAACCGAGGTCTCGAGTTTTCAGCTCGAGCTGACCGAGAAGTTCCATCCCGAGACGGCGGTCCTCACCAACCTCGCCCCCGACCACCTCGACTGGCATCCCAGTTACGCCGCCTATGCCGCAGCCAAAGCCAGGATCTTTGCCAATCAGGACCAAGGAGACCTGTTGGTCTTCGATACCGATGATGCCGGGGCGCGGGAGATCGTGGCGGCGGCGCCGAGCCGGAAGCATCCGGTCTCGGGGTGGCGGCGACCGGAGGGAGGTAGCGGTCCCGAGGGAGAGTGGTTGCACCTGCCCGGAACCGAGGTCGAGCTCTCCAGTCTCCCTTCCACCGATCCCATCATCCTCGTCGACCTCGCGGCCGCCGGGGTGGCGGCTCTTGACCGGGGAGCGCGTCCGGAGGCCGTGATCGAGATCTGTCAGCGCTTTCGCCCCGGCGCCAACCGCCGGCAGTTGGTCGGCGAAGTCGATCGGATCGCGTTCGTCAACGACTCTAAGGCGACCAATCCCCATGCGGCTCTGGCCAGCATCCGGTCCTTTCCCAGCGTAGTGCTCATTGCCGGGGGCCTGGCGAAGGGCCTCGACGTCTCTCCCTTGGCTACCGCGGAGAACGTGCGGAGGCTGGTTGCCATCGGGGATGCCGCGCCCGCCCTCCTCCGGGCCGCCCCCGAAGGCCGGGCGACGGTTGCCGCCAGCATGGTCGAAGCGGTGGAGACGGCGTTCGCCGCCGCTCGTCCGGGCGACACCGTATTGCTGGCCCCGGGCTGTGCCAGCTTCGACATGTTCGAGAGCTATATCGATCGGGGAGCGGCCTTCACCGCCGCCGTCAATTCGGTCCTCCAGAGGGAGATGAGTCGATGACCGCCAAAGTGACTTCGATCGCCCGGGTGCGGAACGCAGCCCGCAAACGTGACGAGACGGCCACCGTCAACGGCCGCCTGATTGTCGTTCTCGCCTCGGTCGTGCTGGTGCTTCTCGTGATCGGGCTCGGGGAGCTCATGTCGGCGTCATCGATTCGCGGCATAGCCGACGCCTCGGATCGATTCTTCTATCTCAAGCGTCAGCTCGTCGGCCTCGCCATCGGGCTGGTGGCTCTGCTCGTCGTGGTTCGGATTCCGTATCAGGCATACCGTCGCATCGCCTATCCGATTTTCTTCATCAGCCTGGCGGGGCTGACGGCGGTTTTCATCACTGGAGTTTCCCGCAACGGTTCCCGGCGCTGGCTCGACCTGGGCATCGTCACGTTTCAGCCCTCCGAGATCTCCAAGCTGGCGGTGATAATCGCCCTCGCCACCATCTTCGAGAAGAAGGGAAGCCTGCTCCTCGACCGCGGGCACTTCTTTGCCCCTATCGGACTGATCGTGGGGTCGACGGCGCTTTTGATCATGCTGCAACCCGACCTCGGAACCACATTGGTTATGGCCGCGGCGGCGATGTCGGTCATCCTCGTCTCCCGGGCTCCGCTTCGATACGTCGCGGTTCTCGGAGCGTCCTCGCTAGCGGCGGCCCTCATCCTGGCCGTGAGCGAGAGCTATCGGGCCGACCGCATCACCTCGTTCCTCAACCCCTGGGCCGACCCCAACGGCACCGGCTATCAGGTGATCCAGGGGTTCTATGCCCTCGGCACCGGGGGACTGTTCGGGGTCGGCCTCGGGGCCAGCCGTTCCCGGTGGTCGATTCTCCCCAATGCCCATACCGACTTCATATTCGCCATCATCGGAGAGGAGACCGGGCTCGTGGGGGCCCTCGGAGTCATTGCCTTGTGTCTCTTTATCGCCCTTTGCGGGTGGTCGATCGCCGCCCGAGCTCCCGACCGCTTCGGACGGATGCTGGCGGCGGGCATCTCTGGCTGGCTTTCTTTTCAGGCCCTGGCCAACATCGGCGGCGTCCTCGGCGTGCTTCCCATCACGGGGATCGTCCTCCCCTTCGTCAGTTACGGGGCCACCGCCCTCATCACCTCGCTGGCCGCGGTCGGGATCTTGATCAACATCGCCCGCCAGGGCCGTGCCAGCCCGAGTCCCTAGACCCGCGCCCTGTGTCCTATCTCATCGCCGCCGCCGGTACTGGCGGACATGTATTTCCCGGATTGGCGGTTGGGGAAGCCCTCGTCGAGCTCGGCATCGATCGCGAGGAGGTGCTGTTCGTGGGCGGTGACCGTTTGGAGAAGGAGGTCTATCCGGAGGCGGGATTCCCTTTCTTGGGAACCGAGCTCGCCGGTCTGAGACGCGAGCTGTCCCCGGAAAATCTCCGGTTGCCTCAAAAGCTCTGGCGGGCGTCGGTGCGGATCGGGAGGTCGATAGCAGAGCGGGGGGTGACCGTGGCGCTAGGGATGGGGGGCTACGTCACGGTTCCGCTGGCACTGGCCGCCCGGCGACGAAGAGTGCCGCTCTTCATCGCCGAGCAGAACGCGGCCGCCGGGCTCGCCAACCGATTCGCCTCCCGCTTCGCAAAACGGATTTTCGGCTCCTTTCCCGTCACCGAGGGATTGCCCGGGGCCGAGTGGATCGGCAACCCCATCCGGACTCCCCTCCGGCTCTTCGACCGCGCCCGATTGCGAAACGAAGCCCGCAGACATTTCCAGCTCGACGACGATGGCGTGGTAGTCGGAGTCATCGGCGGGAGTCTGGGGGCCGGGGCTCTCAATCGGGTGGCGGCGGCCCTGGCCGCTTCGTCTCCGGAGTACTCGATCCTCAATCTTTGTGGGACCGGCAATTTGGCCGAACAGCAGCAGCGGGCCGAGGCCAGCCCGGCCAAATGGATCGTGGCCGGTTTCGAGCCCCGCATCGAGCTCTTCTACGCCGCCGTCGATGCAGTGGTCGCCCGGGCCGGGGGAGCGGTAGCCGAGCTCACCGCTACTGCCACTCCGGCGGTCCTGGTCCCGGGAGGATTCGGGTCGGGAGGCCATCAGGAGGCCAACGCGTCATTCCTCGCAGCGACTGGAGCGGCAGTGCTTCTCTCCGAGGAGCGCATCGAAGAAAGCCCCCGGGTGGTGGCCGAGCTTCTTCTCCCGTCCTCGCTGGCCCGGATGAGCGAGGCCGCCAAGACACTGGCGCGCCCCAACGCCGCTACCGATATCGCTGCCGCCATGCGCGCGGCTCACGAGGCGTCATGATCATCGGTTCAGAGCTCGTCGGTCGGAGACGGATCCATTTGATCGGAGCCGCCGGAGCCGGGATGAGCGCCCTGGCCAAGCTCCTCCACCAAGCCCGCCAGCAGCCGGAATCGACCTGGATCATCACCGGCTCCGATCTCAGGGCCGGAGTCGAGCTGGGGGGACTCGCGGCTCTTGGAATCGAAACCTGGTCGGGTCATCAGCCTGACCGGGTCGAGGGGGCCGAACTGGTAGTCGCCTCTTCAGCAGTGCCGGACTCCGATCCCGAGCTGGCCCGAGCTCGTCAGCTGGGGATTCCCATCTGGCGTCGCCCGGAACTGCTCTCGGCCCTCACGAGGGCGGTACCCACCGTTGGCGCCACCGGCACTCACGGCAAGACCACGACCACCGCCCTGCTCGTTCTCGGGGTACGCGAGCTCGGCCTTGATCCGAGCTTCGTGGTCGGTGGTGATCTGATTGACCTCGCCACCAATGCCCACTACGGACAGAGCCCGCTTTTCGTTTTGGAGGTCGATGAAGCATTCGGCACCTTCGAGGCGGTGAGCCTGTCTGGGCTGATCGTCACCAGCGTCGAGCCCGAGCACCTCGACTTCTTTGGAACCGCAGGGGAGATGGAGGCGGCCTTCTCGAGGGTGGCCTCCTCCGTCTCCGGTCCGGTCCTCTGCTGTGCCGATGACGAGGGAGCTCTGCGGCTCAGCCGTCAGGTGGGGGCACGAACCTATGGGTTCGACGATCAAGCCGATTGGAAGATCACCGCCTTGCAGCTCGCCGGCGACGCCACCGAGTTCGCGTTGAAGTCCCCTCAGATCGCAGATCCTTTTCCGGTTCGGGTCCGCCGCCCCGGTCGGCACGTCGCCCAGAACGCGGCGGGAGTGCTGGCCCTGCTGGCCGAGCTCGGCTACGACCCCCGCCGCGCGGTGCCCGGCCTGGCCCGCTTCGGCGGAGTGAAGAGGCGCTTCGAGCATCGAGGAGTAGTTAAAGGGGTGAAGTTCATCGATGACTATGCCCATCACCCCACTGAAGTCGAAGCCACGATTGCCGCCACCAGACTGCAGAGACCACGCCGCTTGTGGGCGGTGTTCCAACCACATCTCTATTCGCGAACCGAGGCGCTCTACAGCGAATTCGGCCGAGCGCTGACCGGCGGAGATCGAGTTGTCGTTACCGATGTCTACGCAGCTCGGGAGCTCCCGGTGGCCGGGGTTACGGGTGAACTGGTCGCCCAGGCGGCCCGCGACGCCGGAGCCGATGTCCTCTATGTACCCCATCGGGGCGAGATCGCTTCCACCCTGGCGCCGCTGCTCAGCGACGGCGACCTGGTGCTGACGATGGGCGCCGGCGACATCACCCACCTCCCCAGCGAGCTCCAGACCCTTCTGGTGTCAGCCTCGTGAGCGATCCGTGGCGGCGATTGCTGGCGGCCGGACAGGCGCACGCCGGAGTCGAACTCCGCGGTTTGACCACCTACAAGCTGGGCGGTCCGGCGGCCTACTTCGTCGAGGCCAACGATCCCTCGACTCTGGCGGCCACGGCCGAGGCTCTGGCCGTCTCACCCCTGCCGGTCCTGATCCTGGGGCGGGGGAGCAACCTCGTCATCGCCGATGACGGCTTTCCCGGGGTCGTGATCCGGCTCGGGCGGCGATTCGCCGGCATCGAAACCGGGGAAGTGGTCACCGCCGGGGGAGCGGCGGGGCTGCCCCAAGTTGCCCGCACCGCCACCGCCGCCTCCCGCCGGGGAGTGGAGTTCATGATCGGCATTCCGGGCACGGTCGGAGGAGGCGTCCGTCAGAATGCCGGCTGCTTCGGAAGCGAAATGGTTGATGTCCTCGAGACGGCCGATCTCTTCGACCTTGGCCGCGGAGAAACCAGCAGGGTGGGGGCGGGGGATCTGGCGATGGCCTACCGGCAGACCAACCTCGCCTCGACTCAGATCGTTCTCGAGGCCCGCTTCCGCACCGAAGGCGGAGATCCCGACGAAGGAGCGGCGCGGATCCGCGAGATCACGCGGTGGCGGCGTCTCCATCAGCCGGGGGGAACTCTCAACGCCGGGTCGGTTTTCAAGAACCCGCCAGGCGACTCGGCAGGCCGCATCATCGACAGTCTCGGACTCAAGGGCACTGCCGTCGGGGGTGCGTCGGTTTCGGAGAAGCACGCCAACTTCTTTGTGGCAATGCCGGGCACCAAAGCCTCCGAGGTTTACCTTCTGGTGGAGAAAGTGCGCGAGGCGGTGAAAGTTCGAACCGGGATCGATCTCGAACCCGAGATCCAGTTCGCCGGCCGATTCGCAGATAGGGGTGAATGAGCGGTGGATCGGCGACTCGAGAAGCGGCGACGGGAGGTGGCCGAGGGCCATGCTCGCTCGGGTCTTTCCAAACTTCTGCTGGCGTTGGTCCTGGCTTCGATCGCCGGGCTGGCGACCTGGCTGTTTCGTTCTCCGCTCCTCGCCGTCCACCGGATCGTCGTCGCCGGAGCACCACCCCATCTCACCGAGGAGGTCAGAACTTCCTCGGGCATCACACCCGGAGAACCGTTGATCTCGGTCCGTCCCGGGGAGGTCGAGGCGACGCTGGGCGCCAACCCATGGATCTCGAACGCCGAGGTGACCTTGCAATGGCCCCAGGAGGTGCTCATCGAGATCGCTCCCCGGCTCCCGGTGGCCTGGCTCGAGGAAGGACAGAGCTGGAACCTGGTGGGGGCGGACGCCGTTGTCCTGGACACCGCGCGGGAGGCGGGAACCGAACTCCCCACCCTGCGCGCCCAGGCCGAGGTGGCCAAGCTCGCCGGGCTCGCCTTCCTGGCCGAGTTGGGCCCGCTCCGATTTCCCGGCGCCGTGGTCGAGCAACGGGAGGGGGAGTTGTGGGCAGAGATCGGCGGGCATCTGATCCGTCTCGGGCGGCCGGTGGACATGGAGGCCAAGGCCAGGGCGCTCCGCGCTCTCCTCGGGCAGGGGATCGCCGACGGTGCCGCCATCAGCCTGGTCGCCCCCACACGCCCCGCCGTTTACCTCGAAAACGCTCAGTCTCAGGTTGAGCCTTAGAGAACGTGGGTTTACATTCCCCAGAGGGCGAACTAAACCTCTACCTCACCTTTCATCGGGTCCATCTTCTTTTCGCGATCTCAGCTAGGGGTTACACACCATGAACGCACGCACCGCCGCCCAACCCGCCGGTTATCTGGCCGTCATCAAAGTCGTCGGAGTCGGAGGTGGCGGGGTCAACGCCGTCAACCGGATGATCGAGGCGGGGGTGCGAGGGGTGGAATTCATCGCCCTCAACACCGATGCCCAGGCGCTCCTCATGTCCGATGCCGACGTCAAATTGGACATCGGCCGCGAGGTGACCCGGGGTCTGGGGGCGGGAGCCAATCCGGAAGTGGGGCGGGCCGCGGCGGAGGGCCATCGCTCGGAATTGGAAGAGGTTTTGAAGGGTGCCGACATGGTGTTCATCACGGCCGGGGAGGGGGGCGGCACCGGGACCGGCGGAGCGCCGGTGGTGGCCGAGGTCGCCCGCAGTTTGGGGGCGCTCACAGTTGGAGTGGTCACTCGCCCCTTCGGTTTCGAGGGCCGGCGCCGGGCACTCCATGCCGAACAGGGGATTCAGGGGCTGCGTGATGCGGTGGACACCCTGATCGTGATCCCCAACGACCGGCTGCTCGATGTGGCCGACCCCAAGGCACCGATGACAGAGACCTTCCGGCTCGCCGACGATGTGCTGATGAACGGCGTCAAGGGCATTACCGACCTCATCACCACCCCGGGTCTGATCAACGTCGACTTCGCCGATGTCAAGACTGTGATGTCCGACGCCGGAACGGCGGTGATGGGGATCGGCCGCGGGACCGGCGACGAGCGCGCGCCGCAGGCGGCGCAGCGAGCGATCTCCTCGCCGCTCCTAGAAACCTCGATGGAAGGCGCTCGGGGAGTCTTGCTGTGCGTGGCCGGCCCCTCGTCGATGACCCTGCACGAGGCGACGAAGGCAGCCCAAACCGTCTCCGGTCATGCCGACGAGGACGCCGAGATCATCTTCGGGGCGATCATCGATGACAACCTCGGCGAGGAGATGAGAGTGACCGTGATTGCCGCCGGGTTCGACCGTAAGGCGCGCACCAGGACCCTCGGCCAGACCCAGCACGACTCGGTCGAGATCCCTTCGTTCGTGCAGGGATGAACGCCCGGCTTCGGCGTCCTCCGAAGCGCCGGTGACATCCGCCTTCAGCACTGCCGCCGATGGCGACCTGCGAGTGGATCGGGAGAATCGGGAGCGCTTCATTCGGCGAGTGGGAGCTCCCCACCGGTGGGCCGAGCTACATCAGGTTCACGGGTCGGGGGTTCGGGAAGCATCAGGCCCGGGCCATCTCGGCGACGGGGACGCTCTCTTCACCCGTCAGCGCGATCTGGGGTTGGCCGTCTTCGTGGCTGACTGTGTCGGCCTGGTGATCGAGGCCGACTCCGGTGTAGGTGTCGCCCACGTCGGCTGGAGAGGTGCCGCCGCCGGTGTGGTCGCCTCGCTGGTGGAGCGGATGACGGAAGCGGGCCTCGAACCAGTGGCTGCCCACATGAGCCCTTTCATCGGCCCGTGTTGTTTCGAGGTCGGGCCTGAGGTTGCCGTCCAGTTCCCGAGGTCCACCTCGGTTACCACCGGCGGCAGCGTTTCGGTGGACCTGAGAATGGCGATCGAATCGCAGCTGCCGGTGCCGTTGCCCCCCGGCCCCGGCTGCACCTTTCACGACCAGTCGTTCCTCAGTCATCGCCGGATGAGCCGTCAGGTAGGAGAAGGGAACGTGGGGAGGATGGTGGCGCTCGGCTGGCTCGAGGCGACGTGAGCCTCGAAGCGGTCAAAGCGCGCATCACCTCGGCCGCCGAGCGAGCCGGGAGGAGGCCCGATTCGGTGCGCCTCGTGGTGGTGACCAAGGGACAGACGCCTACCGCAATTAAACGTCTCTACGAACAGGGGCAGCGGGAGTTCGGCGAGAACCGGGCCCAGGAGTTGGCGGCCAAGGTCGACCAACTGCCGGGCGACGTCGTCTGGCACTTCGTCGGCCCTCTCCAAACCAACAAAGTACGAATGGTCCGGCCGGTGGTCACACTCCTGCATTCTCTCGATCGAGAAGATCTCATCCCTGCTTGGGTGAAGGGGCCCGGATCACCCCCGCCGGCTTTGGTCCAGGTTCGAATCGGGGGCGAGGCCCAAAAGCACGGGGTCGATCCCGAGGAAGCGGTGGGTCTCTGCGAACAAGCTCAGGCAGCGGGAATCGAGGTCGCCGGCGTAATGACGATCCCGCCCGTGGTCGGTCGGTCCGAGGAGGCGCGACCGTTTTTTGATCAGCTGGTGGCGGTGTCACAAGCCGTCGGAAAATCGCTCCCGCGGGCTCGAGAAATATCGATGGGGATGACCGACGATTTCGAAGTCGCCATCGCAGCCGGTGCCACGATTGTGCGGATTGGCCGGGCTATCTTTGCGGAAATGCCAAACTAAAGGCATCCCCACAAATGCCATCTCTGTTCTCTAAAGCTCTTGTTTACCTCGGGCTCGTCGACGAGGATCCCGAGGACGATCCGATCATCAACGACGACGATCGCGGCGCTCGCGGTCAGCTGCAACGTCGCACGCCCGCCCACAATCGGGCAGACGATTGGGAAGAGTCGGACAATCGCAGCGACCAGCGGCGTCCCGAGTCTCGACGACCCGACATGAGGCGCTCGGAGACGTTCTCACGGGTCGAAGGCCGCCGCGTGGAACCGCCCTCGTCGGCTTCGCGGACGACGGCCTTTCGCTCCGAGAACGTCGACTCACCGGTTGTACGGGCAGTGCGTCCCGTCGATGTGCAAGCCGACATCCTGGTCGTCGAGGAGTTCGGCGATGCCAAGGTGCTGGCCGATCGCGTCCGCGATCGTGTGCCCGTGGTGCTCGATCTTCGTCGCACCCAGCCCGACTTAGTGCGACGAGTGATCGACTTCGGAAGCGGTCTTATCTACGCCCTCGACGGCACCATGAACAAGATCGGCGATGGCCTGGTGGTGGTCTTGCCGCCGCGGGTGGTTTTGTCTCGGGACGAGCGCAGGCGTTTGCAACGGCTCGGGGTTTACGAACTAGACGACGAAGACTGATCGCGGCCTGTGGGTCTCATCTGTCTTCTGATCCAGCTCTATTCGCTGGCGGTGCTGG
>DATFFB010000016.1:0-52250 GCA_035250485.1 Acidimicrobiia bacterium | reverse complement strand
TGGGTGTACGGGAGAGAGGAGCCGGCCCCCTACTCAAGCGATTGCTGGGCTATACCGCCCTCGTTTTCTTCGCCCTGATCTTCATCATGCCGTTTGTGCTGTCGGCGGCGACGGCCTTCAAGTCGCTACCCGACATCCAGGCCAATCCGGTCAGCCTGGTGGCCGATCCGGCTTACGGAGGCTGGACAACCGAAGGGGTGGAGGCGCTCAACAGCTCGCGGGTAAATCTTCCCCGCTGGACCTTCAACTCCGTGGTGGTCACTGTCTTCGTGGTTCTGCTGCGCATCACTTTCGGCTCGTTGGCCGGCTATGCGTTGGCGCGAATGAGGTTTCGAGGCCGTGGTCTGATCTTTGCACTCATCCTGGCGGTACAGGCCATCCCGGGCATCGTCCTCGCCATCCCGCGGTTCATGGTGATGAAGGAGCTCGGGATCATCAATACCTATACAGGGATGATCGTTCCCCTCGCTTTCGATGCCTTCGCCATCTTCTTGATGAAGCAATTCTTTGAACAGCTCCCTCGCGAATTGGAGGAGGCCGCGGCTTTGGATGGTGCTTCGACTTTCCAGACCTTTACGCGGGTCATGCTGCCCCTGGCAGCGCCCGGCTTGATTGCCCTCATCATCCTTTCCACGCAAGGGGCGTGGAATGAGTTTCTCCACATCCTCATTGCCCGTATCGGACGACCCGATCTGGCGACTCTTCCCGTCGGCCTGGCCGGGCTCACCGCCGCCTTCGGACAGGCTCAACCCTGGAACACGATCGTGGCGGGATCGTTGATCACCATCATCCCGATCGCCATCGTGTTTTTCGTCTTTCAGCGATATTTCGTACAGGGAGCGGCGGCCTCGGCCGTCAAGGGTTGAAAAACCGCCGGGATCCCCCGATCCCGGCGGAACCTATGGCAACCTCTAGTTGGAGTCGCGCAGCGTTCGCACCTCGTCGTGGGCTGCCTTCACAGAGGCGTACTGCCGCTGGATGACCTCGCGGAGATCGATCGAGAGCTCGTCGCTATCCAATGCCCGCTCGTACTCGGCCACGGCGTGGTCTTCGCCCTGCTCGGCCACATCAAGAACCGCTCCGGCGTCAGAGCCGGTGGCAGCGTCCTTGACGGCCATCCAGCCTCGATGGAGAGCGGCACCTACGGAGCCAGACTCGCTGATGTCGTCCCCATAACTTTTCGCCATTGAGCGGAGCTCCTCTGCAAACTGCGCTCGCTGGTTCGAATACTCGCGGAACTTGGAGGCGATTTGGGGACGATCGGATTCGGCCAGCTTCTCGGCCGCGGCCGCAAAGCCATTCTTTCCATCTTCGAGGGTTTCGATCAGGTCCTTGGTGACGGTCATATCTGATGACATCAGCATTCCTTTCCAATTGGGATATCCCGTCAATACCCGGCCAGGAGGGCGGCGAAACCCGCCTAAAGAGAGCGAAGCTCCGACAGGCTTTCGGGGTTGGCCATGGCTCCCGGATTGGCAACCTGGTCGACGGGCTGTCCCTGCAGGATCCTCTTCACCGGCAATTCCATTTTCTTCCCCGATACGGTGCGGGGGATCGATGTAACGAAATGAATCCGGTCGGGTACATGGCGTGGCGACAACTGCTCCCGCAGAGTCTTCTTGATGAGGGTGCCGAGCTGCTCTGGGCGCTCCTCGGCCACCACCAGCAGTACCAGCGAGCCGGCAGCTGAGCCGTCGTCGAGGTGAACGACGAGGCTGTCGATGACCCCGGGGATGGCCTCCACCACCGAATAGAACTCAGAGGTCCCCATGCGGACGCCGCCTCGATTGAGCGTGGCGTCGGAGCGGCCGGTGATTATGCAACTTCCCCGTTCGGTGATCTCGATCCAGTCACCGTGACGCCAGACCCCGGGATAGGTATCGAAATAGGCCTCCCGGTAGGCGGAGCCATCGTCGTCGTTCCAAAATCCCACGGGCATCGATGGCATCGGTTTGGTGATCACCAGTTCTCCGGTCTCTCCCACCACGGATCTGCCTTCCTCGTCAAAGGCCTCGACCGCCATCCCCAGGTAGCGACAGCTGATCTCACCCTCCCACACCGGCACCAGGGCACTACCACCGACAAAGGCGGTACAGACATCGGTGCCGCCCGAGGTCGAGACGACCTTCACCCGGGGACTGACCTCGTCTCTGATCCAGCGAAAACCCTCCGGCGGGAGCGGTGAACCGGTGGAGCCGAAGCATTGCAGAGTCCCGAGGTCATGGTTTTGGCGAGGCGAATAGCCGGCTCGCAGACATGACAAGACGTAACCGGCACTTGCCCCCAAGGTGGTGATCCCGAAGTCATCGACCATGTTCCAGAGGGTGCCGAGGTCCGGATAGGAGGGATCGCCGTCGAGGACCACGACCGTTGCGCCCACCAAGAGCCCGGAGATGTTGAGGTTCCACATCATCCACCCGGTGGTCGAGTACCAGGCGAATCGGTCCCCGGGACCGAGACCGTGCTGGAGACCGAGCGCTTTGCAATGTTCGAGAGTGATCCCACCGTGACCGTGAACGATGGGCTTGGGAAGTCCGGTGGTGCCCGATGAATAGAGGACGTAGAGGGGGTGGTCGAACTCGACCGGAAGCACCTCCAGGTCGGTCGTCCCCGCGATCAGCGATGGCCAATCGCCCCCCTCTTCCAGGTATCCCACCTTGATCACGTGCTCGAGGCTGGGCAGCGCCGACACGATTTCGTCTACTTGCGAACGGCGGTCGACGGGCCGGCCTCGGTGGCGGTACCCGTCGACGGCCAACAAGACCTTGGGCTCGATCTGGCGAAAGCGATCGACCACGCTCCTGATTCCGAATTCTGGGGGACATGACGACCAGATGGCCCCGAGCGAGGCGCTGGCCAGAAAGGCCACCAGGGCCTCGCCGATATTGGGGAGGTAAGCGACCACCCGATCCCCCTTGTCGACCCCGAGGGCGCGGAGCCCGGCCGCGGCCGCCGCCACCTGCGAGCGCAGTTCCCCGGCGGTCAACACCAGGTCGGCCTCCCGAGTCTGGGAGCGAGCGATAAAAGCGACCGACTCTGAATCCGGCCAGCCCAGGGCCTGGTCGACGTAGTTGAGTCGCGCTCCGGCGAACCACTGGGCGCCCGGCATCGACTCATCGTCGAGCACGGCGGCTCCTCCGCTCAGCCCGATGGAGAAGAAATCGACCACCTCGGACCAGAGCTCGGGAAGGTGCTCGATCGACCACCGCCATGCTTCTTCGTAGTCGGCAAACGAGATCTCGCGCCGTCGCTCGACACCGCGCAGAAACTGTCCGATGCGGCTCCTCTCCCAGGCGTCATCGGGAGGTTGCCAGAGAACGGCGGGCGTGCTCCCCATCCCCCCGACCATAGAGTCGCTTTGTGAAGGCCTGGTCCTACATCGTCGCCGCCGGAGTCATCTTTGGCCTCGGGGGACCCGGCACCAAGTTCTTGATCGGCCAGGGCCTCGATCCGGTGTTTCTCACCGGCGTGATCTTCGCCCTCGCCGCGGCGGCATCCCTGACGTTGCACAAACGCTTTGGCGGGCTCCCGGCGAAGGGCTGGTGGTGGGCGCTGTTGATCGGGATGGTGAGCGGCTCAGGGCCCGCCATCTTTTTCAACCTCGGGTTCCAACGACTACCGGTCTCGATCACGACCGTGCTCATCTCCTCGGGACCGATCTTCACCGCCGTCGCCGCTCATTACCTCGGGGCTGCAGATCGCTTCACCATCCTCAAAGGCCTCGGCCTCCTCCTCAGCATCGGTGGTGTTTTCCTGTTGGCTGGAACCCCGGCCGCCGCAGGCTCGCTGGCGGGCATTGCCCTCACGATGACGGGAGCAGTCCTTTCGGGGCTGAGCGGTCCATTTGTCAAGCGTCTGGCGATGTCTTACCGACCGTCCACCACCCTGGCGCCGATGATGACCGGAGCCGGGCTCCTGGGAATCACCATCATTGCCGCCACGAGAACCTGGCAGACCCCCACCGTCGCCCAATGGGGATGGATTCTTGCTCTGGCGATCACGCTGGCAATCGCTTTCCTGGCAATCCTCGGCGCGAACGAGCTCGCTCCGGCCAGCCAAGCCTCCCTGTTTGCCTACATCATTCCACTAGTTGGCGTGCTGATCGGGGTGCTGGCCTTCGACGAGCCAGTGGGCTGGCGACTAATCCTGGGGAGTTTCCTGGTCCTGGGCGGCGTAGTTCTGGTTGGATTCAGGACCGAAGTCCGAGAGGACCAAGAAGATGGAATGCCGGTGTCCTAGCGATTACGAGGAGGTTTTCTCGGAGCGTGCCGCCCGAGCAACCGCAGCCCGCTTTCGTCGCCGTGGGCTGACCGGGACCAGCCGCACCATCGTCGCCCAGCTCACGAAGATGGGGGTAAGAGGTTCCGTGCTCGAGATCGGCGGCGGCCTGGGTGAGATCCAGGTAGCGCTGCTCGAACGAGGATTGGCGGACTTCGCCACCAACGTCGACCTGGCCACCAACTGGGAGAGGGAAGCCGCGGCGCTGCTCGACGAGCGGGGCTTGCAAGATCGGGTCACCCGCGTATGCGGAGATTTCGTCCAGCTTGCACCCACGCTCCCGAGGTCCGACCTGGTGATCTTGAACCGGGTGGTCTGCTGCTATCCCGACTGGCGAGCGCTTCTCACTCACGCCTGCTCGCGAGCCGCGACCCATCTCGTATTCAGCTTTCCGCGGCCATGGCTGCGACCCATCTTGTGGATCGAGAACCTCTTCCATCGGGTGCGGGGACGGCGGTTTCGAGCTTTCATCCATCCGGCTCCGGAGATGATGACCCTGCTTGACAACGCCGGCTTCCGCCCGATCGCCGATCATCGTTCGAGCGTCTGGCGAACGACGCTCGTAGAGCGACAGCCTCCTGACCACCAGGCCACCTAAAAGCGAAACCCGACAGACCGGTAGCCTCCCGGCTTCGTGAGCCAGAACATCCTCGTCGCCGTCGCCTGGCCTTATGCCTCGGGGTCGCTCCACCTCGGCCATCTCGCCGGCGCCTACCTCCCGGCCGATATTTTCGCCCGCTACCACCGCCTGGCGGGCAACAAGGTGCTGATGGTCTCGGGCTCTGACGGTCACGGAACTCCGATCACGGTCCGGGCCGACCAGGAAGGAATCTCGCCTCAAGAAATCGTGGATCGCTACCACCCCGAGATCCTGGGTTACTGGGACTCGGTTGGCATCTCATTCGACCTCTTCACCACCACCCTGACCGAAAACCATCGCCAGGTGACTTGGGACATATTCCGCGCCCACCGGGCGAAAGGCACCATCGTCGAAGGCGAGAGCCTCCAGTTCTACGACCCCGAGGCGGGGCGGTTTCTCCCCGACCGCTACGTCGAAGGCACCTGCCCGCACTGCGGCTATCCCCGAGCGCGGGGCGACCAATGCGATAATTGCGGCCGCACCCTCGACCCGACCGATCTGCTCAACCCCCGCAGCCGCCTTTCCGGTGCGACCCCTGTCCAGCGATCGACCAAACACTGGTTCCTCCGGCTGGGGGCTTTCGCTGAAGAAGTCAAGGCCTGGCTCGAGTCCAAGACCGGCTGGCGCCGCCATGTCAAGAATTGGGCCCTGGGGATGATCGAGGAAGGACTTCCCGACCGCGCCATCACCCGGGATCTCGCCTGGGGGGTGCCGATCCCTCCCGAGGCCGACACTTTGGGAGAGGGCAAGCGGATCTATGTCTGGTTCGAGGCTGTCATCGGCTACCTCTCGGCGGCCAAGGAATGGGCGGCGATACAGGGCACTCCGGAAGCATGGCGGGATTGGTGGCAGAACCCGGACGCCAGGTCGTATTACTTCGTCGGCAAGGACAACATCCCCTTCCACGCCGTGATCTGGCCGGCGATGCTGATGGGCTATGGGGAGCACAACCTCCCAACCGATGTACCCGCCAATCAGTACGTCACCTTCAAGGGCAGCAAGGCTTCAAAATCGTTGGGAGTGGGACGCTCGATCGGGTGGTATTCCGAGCGGCTCGAGCCCGACGCCCTGCGCTTTGCCATCGCCTCGATCCTCCCCGAGCAAAACGACACCGATCTCACCGATGACGAGATCATCCGCCGCATCAACGAGGAGCTCGTCGCCACCTGGGGGAATCTGGTCAACCGGGTCCTCACGCTCACGAGCCGCAACTTCGATCACCAGGTACCCGAACCGGGATCGCTAAATCAAGTCGACGAGGAAGTCATCGCCATTGTCGACACAACGTTGACGACGGTCGGGCGGCTGATCTCCGAAGTGGAACTGCGAGGAGGCTTGCGCGCGGCAATGGAAGCCGCCTCCGCCGTCAACGTCTATCTCAATTCGACCGAGCCCTGGAAACTCGTCAGCACTGACCGGGACCGTGCCGCAACCGTGCTCTACACCGCTTGCGCGGCGATCTCAGGTCTGGGAGTCGCCTTTAGCCCCTATCTTCCCTTCACCTCCCCGCGAGTCTCCGAGATGCTCGGCACCGGCCCCGTTGCCGAATGGTCTCGTCCCAAACTGACCCCGGGCCGAGAACTTGGTGAAATCGCCCCTCTATTTCAGAAGATTTCAGACGACATACTCAGCGAGGACGCATAACGTCACAGATCATGCAAACCCCGGTAACTACGGACGAGGAAGTCAGGGAAGGGGCTCGACGCCCACTCCTAATCCGAATCGTGGCCGTCGTGGGGGGCACCATCATGGTTCTGGCCGGCCTGATCGGCTTGCTTCTCCCCGTCGTTCCGGGATGGCTCTTGATATTCGCCGGGCTCGCCATCCTTGCCACTGAATTCGTGTGGGCTCGGCGCCTCCTCGACACCGCCAAGGCCAAGGCCTCCAACATCAAAGAGAAGGTCGCAAAGCCCGGGGCCAAGAAACCCGGCGCCGCCGCCTAGCTGTCGAAGCCGAGACCCAATCGATCCAGGAATCGCAACCAAAGGTTGCGCTTGCCGGTCCGATCCTCGCGACCCAGGGCCCAACGCGTGGCCTGGATGCCCAAGAAACGAAAAGGCTCCGGGGGAAAGGGCAGCGGCTTTTTCTGCACGAATCGAAGGCTCGTGGCCTTTGTCTGGTTGCCGTCGAGTAGATCGAGCATCACTTCTCCCCCAAAGCGGGCCGCGGCCGCACCTAGTCCGGTGTAACCCAGGGCGTATCCGACGCGCTTGGAAAGGGCCGTCCCCCAGAACACCGCAAACCGGGTACTGGTGTCGATCGCCCCTCCCCATACGTGGGTGAACTTCGTTCCTTCGAGCTGAGGAAAGGTCTCGAAGAAGTGCTGGCTGAGAAGGGCGAAGGTCTCGGGACGCTGCTCGAAGAGCGGGTTCACCTTTCCCCGCCAGTGATAAATGGCGTCATACCCACCCCAGAGAATCCGGTTGTCTTCGGTTAAGCGGTAGTAATGAAACTGGTTGGCATAGTCGGACAAGCCCTGGCGACCTGACCATCCAATCTCGGCCATCTGCGAGGCAGTGAGCGGTTCGGTGACCATCGCGTAGTCGTAAACGGGAACGATGTACCGGCCGATCCTTCGCAACAATGGCCTGAAAGCATTTGTGGCGAGCGCCACCTTTTTCGCTCGTATACCACCGAGCGCGGTCTTGACCAGAACTCCGCCGCCATCCTTTCGCAACGCCGCCGCCTTCGAGTCCTCATAGATCCGCACCCCATGCGACTCGGCGGCCGCCTTGAGACCCCAGGCCAGCCGGGCCGGATCGACAAGAGCCGCCCGTCCTTTACGCCAAAGCCCGCCGCGGTACGTGGGCGAGGCGACCTGTTGGCGCATCGCCTGCTCATCGAGCAGTTCGACATCCTGTCCGAGCGCGGAAAGCAGGGCGAAGTCGTCGGCGAAATCCTCCACTCCCTGTTCGGAGGTAGTGACGTCTATGACCCCCGTGCGCTCGTAATCGCAATCGATGCCATACCGGCGGATGGCCGCCTCGATCGCGTTGAGGTTCTCCAAGCCCAATTGCTCGAGGATCCCCAATTCGTCGGGAAACCGCAACATCCCGTTGGCAACACCGTGCGTCAGGCTCGATTCGAGAAATCCGCCATTGCGACCACTGGCCGCCGAGCCCACGGAAAAGGCGTCAATCAGAACGACGTCTCGAGTGGGATCCCGCTCTTTGGCGATGATGGCGGTCCAGAGCCCGGTGTACCCCCCGCCGACGACCGCGAGGTCACAATCCTCGACCCGAACGAGTGTCGAATTCGAATCCGGAAGATCGGCGTCGTCGAGCCAATACGGAAACGGGTCGGCGTCTGCAATGGCGTCGAGATACATGTTCCGAACCGATCGTTCGTTCGGGAGGCTCGGAGAGGCGGTGGCACCTCTTCCCAAGGGGTCAGGCTGGAGGGTAGACCCCGCTTGCCTTCGATTCCTCGGTCTGCCAGAAGATGTCGGAGATCTCGTCGATGGCCTCGATCAGCTTCTGGGCCACTTTGGCGTCGTTCGACTTCTTCGCATCACCCGCCGCCTTGATCGCCATCCAAAACTTCTCATGGAGATCGGGAAAGGCCTCGACGTGATGCGGCTTGAAGAAATCGCTCCACAAAACCGAAAGGTGATGCTTCACCAGATCTGCGCGCTGCTCCTTGATGATCACTGCCCGATCACGGAAGACCTCGTCGTCGCTCGCCGCCAGCTTTTCACAGGCTTTGAGCACCGACATCGCCTCGATCTTTGCCTGAGCGGGGTCGTACACGCCGCACATCAGGTCGCAGTGGGCATGCGCGACCTTGAGCTCGAAAAACCTTCTGACCGATGTGAACCAACCCATGGGGGAAATCCTCCTTCTCCTCAGGACGGGGGCTAGTTGTGTGGCCCCGGGTAGCCGAACATACTCGATCGACCCGTGCCGAGATTCGTCGTAGCCGATCGCTCGATGGAACCAGCCCTTGTCGACGGCGATCGCCTCCGGTGTACTCGCCTCCGTGGCATCCCACCCCGAGGGGCGATCGCCGTCTTTGTCCATCCCCTCATACCCGACTTTTGGCTGGTCAAACGAGTCGTCGGCCTGCCCGGCGAGCGCATCGATCTCGACTTCGGAGAACTCCTAGTCGATGGCCGCCCCGGGCTCGACCTGTGGGGCCACGGCGCGACGTTCCCTGAAGGTCACTGGCTTGTCGGTCCGGACGCCGCGTTCGTCCTCTCTGACAACCGGTCGCTCACCGTGGACGACAGCCGCCGCTTTGGTCCGGTGCCAACAAAAGGGATGCTGATCGCTACTCGCCGCAGCCGGCGCCCCCGGACAAAGCGTCGATGACCGAATCATCGGCCACACCGGTTGCCGTCCCCCACAGATACGACGGGTCGGTCCCCGCCACTTCCCAATAAGGACCGAAAGCTGGATCGTCACCAATGACGACGGCATCGCCGTAGGCCAATTTCAACTCAGAGATGGTGCTGCCGATTCCGATCTCTTTGTCCGTCCGAAGATCGAGATACTCGCCACCTCCTGCGGCAAGGGATTGCCCGTAGTGGAAGAAGTGAGGCTCGTTGGCCCAGGCGGTCTCGCCATTAGTGAGAAATATCTGCAGGCTCGACCAACGGACGATCCGTGATTCCGTTCCGGGACAAGTCCCCAGACTCGACGTCCAATCGGTGTCGTCGTCAGGGAGGCCCAATGTCGCCGACAGCTGGGTGATGGCCGTCTCGGCCGCCGTGCCCAATCCAATCTCGCCAATGCCATCGCCAGCCAGGAATAGGGAGTCGAGCGGATCGGCCAGGGTTGTTGCGAGGACAGTGGATGTGGTGGAGCTGACAATTGTTGTTGGCGTCGAAGTAGGAACGACCGTGGTGGTGCTGAGGGCGACAGCGAGGGTTGTGGGCGTCTCGGGCTCGCCGCCTCGCAGAGCGAGGATTATCGAAACCACGACCGCCAGACCGGCGATCACCGACAGCACGATTCCGAGGCGCGGGCTCGGTTGTTGATGCCGCCCGGGCATCCCTAAACCTTAGGGCGGGTCCGGATGCGGAGGGCCCATGGGCTCCCGATCCGTACTAGGTTTTCGTCATGACCGAGTTTGTGGTCCGCATGGACAACAGGCCGGGGCGGCTGGCCAGCCTCGCTGAGGTTCTGGCCGAAGCCGGTGTCAACATCGAAGCTCTCACTGCCTTCGGTTTCGATGGTGAAGGCCTCATCAGGATCATCGTTGACGATGCCGATCGTGCCCGCCGCGCTCTTGACAGCGCCGGAGTGGTGGCCGACGAATATCAGGTTCTCAAAGCGGTAGTGCCCAACGCCCCGGGAGAGTTTGCGGCGATTGCCCGCAATCTGGCCAATGCCGACATCAACATCGACGCCGTCTACACCCTCCATTCGACACCCGCCGAGACCGAACTGGCCATCGTCGTCGACGAGCCCGAAGGCGCCTTACCCCACTTGCCTGTGCAGGGGAGCCTCAACCGCTGAGCCGAGGTCCCAACTGGCCAGATGAGCTTCAGATAAATCGTCGCCAAGTCTTAGGATCGAACGGCGCATGCGTCGCTTTCTCCTCCTTTCGGTTCTGATTTGTGTTGCCTGT
Organism: Acidimicrobiia bacterium; assembly: GCA_035250485.1. GTDB lineage: Bacteria > Actinomycetota > Acidimicrobiia > Spongiisociales > ZC4RG35 > JACCTH01. The sequence continues at coordinate 41,761 of DATFFB010000016.1, read as the reverse complement.
GCGGGGTCTGGGACCGAGACAACAACCACCCTGCCGACGGTCACCTCCACCGTCCCTACCACCACCGAGGCGCCGACGACGACCGAAGCGGTGACGACCACCACGGAACCGCTTCCGACCTCGCCCATTAACGGCCTCCCGGTCGAAGATATCGATGCGCTCGAGCGGCGGGTGATCGCGGTCAAGGTCGACAATCACCCCAACGCTCGTCCCCAGTCGAGTCTCGATCTCGCCGAAGCGGTGATCGAGGTCCCGGTGGAGGGCCTGACCCGCTTCATCGCCCTGTTCCACTCCACTGACGCCGAGTTCCTGGGTCCAGTCCGCTCCGGGCGGCCGAGCGATGGCCGCCTCCTCAACCCCCTCAACGCCACCATGGCGATCTCAGGTGGCCAGGACTGGGTCATCGCTGGCCTCCGCGCCGAGGTCGAAGGGATCATTGGCGAAGTTCGTCCCGCCATGTTTCGCATCGATGGCCGACGGGCTCCCCATGACCTCTACACGAGCACAGAGGCCCTGCGCGAGATCGCCGATGAACGCGACTATTCCGACGAACCCCCCACCGCCTGGTACGTGTTCGACGACATGCCGAGATCAGCCGAGCGCGCATCGCAGGTGGTGATGAATTTCGGCAACAGCTTTCTCGTGACCTGGGAGTACAACCCAGTCGCCCGCAACTACGCACGTCTGTACGGAGGGAGCCCGTCCCAGGGGCTTGATGCCGACGGGGAGAGCTACGAGATAACAGCCGACTCGTTGGTCGTCATCATTGCCCGGAGATACACCGAGCAGGCCCCCGCCGGCCAGACTTCCGTTCCGGCCATGGACACCGTTGGCACTGGGACGGCGTACGTCTTCTCGCAGGGCGGGGTGCTGGAGGGGACTTGGGCGCGGGAGTCGAGCGACGACCACCTCATCCTCAGTGACTTGAACGGCGACGATATGCCGGTGCCCCCCGGTTATCTCTGGATCTCGATCGTTCCCGAGCAAAACGGGATCAGCTTTGAATGAGAGCTGGTGGTCGCCGGCGGAGTCCCTGGCCCGGCTCGAAGAGCACCAGCATCTTCTCAACGCCTGCACGCTGATCGATCATCGACCCCCGCGTGGTCAATCTGGCCCGCTCGAGGGCTTGGCTCTGGTGGTCAAGGACATCATCGATCAGGAAGGACTTCCCACGACTTGCGGCTCTGGGTTCTATCGACGGATCCCCACCTCCGACGCCCCGGTGATCCAGCGTCTCCGCCAGGCCGGGGCGTGCGTGGTAGGCCGGAGCGGCCTCCACGAGTGGGCTTACGGATTCTCCTCGGAGAACCCGTGGTTCGGGCCCATCCGCAATCCCTGGGACCTTGCCACCTCCCCCGGCGGCTCCTCGGGTGGCTCCGCCGTGGCGGTCGCCGCCGGTCTCGTCCCGGCCGCCCTTGGCACCGATACCGGTGGATCAATCCGGGTGCCCGCGGCTCTCACTGGCATCTACGGGCTGAAGACGACCTGGGGGCGGGTTCCCACCGCGGGCAGCTTCCCCCTCGCTCCCTCGCTGGACACCATCGGGCCGATGGCGCGGGATGCCAAGACCCTGGCCCAGGTGTACCTCGCCCTCTCCGGGGTCGGGCGCGAGCCCGAAATCCCGCCTCCCCTTCGCCTCGGCGTCCCCTCCGGGTGGGTGAGTCAGGCCCCGGCCGAGGAGGGACTCGCCTACTGGTTCGGGCGGGTCCGCGATGACCTGATCTCGCTGGGCTTGGACGTGGTTGAGGTTGATGAGCCCGCGCTGGTGCCCTGGGGGAAGACCGTCGAGCTGGCGGGATTCGAGGCAGCTTCGGTGCACCGGCCGTTCCGCTCGGAAGGAAAGCCCTACGGACCCGAAGTCGGCCTCCGCCTGGAAGCAGCCGAACAGCTGAGCGGCCTCGACTATGCCGCCGCTCACCTTTGGCGAGCGGGATTGGTCGAGGCCTTTGTCTCGGCCTTCGCACGGGTTGACCTCCTGATCACGCCGGCGGTAGCGGCCAGGCGCAAGGTGATCGGTGATGATCGAATCGGCGAGCGCCACTACCGAGGGGTCCTTTCCTGGTTCTCCTCATTGGTCAACCACGCCGGCCTACCTGCCATCGTGATGCCCCTGACCATTGGGGACCAGGCGTCGCTACCGCCCCCTTCGCTGCAGGTCATTGCTCCCTGGTGGCGCGAGGGAGCATTGCTGGCTCTCGCCGGCCGCCTCGAAGGAGAGGGGATGGCTGGTCTGAGACTGCCGCCTCACCACATCGTCAGGTGACGCCTACGTAAAACAAAGCGGCCCTAGGATGCTTGGTGGGGATCGTGTGGCTTCGAGCTGAATCTTTCGCCTCGAACAGCCGAAGATTCCCGAAGAGGAACAGACAAGCGACCGATGAAACAACAACGTCTAGCAAGAAATCAAAGTGGAGACCATTGCCCCGCCTCTCGAGGCTGATAAGAACCAGACCGACCACCCCAACGACCGACTGACCGTAGACAAGATCGTGATCCGTTTCGCCGGAGACTCCGGCGACGGCATGCAGGTAGCCGGAGGCCGATTCACCGATGCTTCCGCCTATTTCGGGAACGATCTCTCCACACTGCCGTCGTTTCCGGCCGAAATTCGCGCTCCGGCGGGCACGCTGCCCGGTGTCTCCTCCTTCCAGGTACAGATCGCCGACTACGACATCCTCACCGCCGGCGACGCCCCTGACTGCTTGGTAGCGATGAACCCGGCCGCCTTGCGAACCAACCTCAAAGACCTGCGCCCGGGCGGAACGTTGATCGTCAACACGGAAGCCTTCGACGAGCGCAACCTGGTCAAAGCCGGTTACAAGGAGAACCCGCTCGAATCCGACCTTGCCCAGGTCTACCGCGTGATCGAGATCCCCATGGACACCCTGACCAAGGAGGCCGTCAAAGACAGCGGCGTCAGCGGCCGCGACGTCCTCAGATCGAAGAACTTCTTCGCCCTCGGCCTCCTCGCCTGGCTCTTCAACCGACCCCTGGAACCAACCGTCGATTGGGTCGAGACCAAGTTCGCCAAGAAGCCATCGGTGGTGGCGGCCAACATCTCCGCTCTCCGGGCGGGCTGGAACTTCGGCTTCACCACCGAGGCCGCCAAGACCACCTTCGAGGTCCGACCTGCCTCCCTGCGCCCCGGCACCTACACCAACGTCACCGGGAACACGGCGCTGGCGTGGGGACTCATCGCGGCCGCCCAATGCGCCAAGCTCCCCCTCTTCTACGGCACCTACCCGATCACTCCCGCCTCAGACATCCTTCATGAGCTGTCGATGCATAAGAACTTCGGGGTCCGGACGTTCCAGGCCGAAGACGAGATCGCTGCCATCGGCGCCGTGATCGGCGCCGCCTTCGCCGGCAACCTCGGCGTTACCGGCACTTCCGGGCCCGGCGTGGCCCTGAAGAGCGAGGCCATGTCGCTCGCCATCAACACCGAACTCCCGCTCATCCTGGTGGACGTGCAGAGGGCGGGTCCGTCGACCGGCATGCCCACCAAGGTCGAGCAGTCAGACCTCTATATCGCCATGTTCGGACGGCACGGGGAAGCCCCGCTGCCGGTGATCGCGATCCCAACCCCGGCCGAGGCCTTCGACCTGGCGATCGAGGCAGCCAGGATCGCCATCAAATACATGACGCCGGTGATCCTGATGTCCGACAACCACGTCGCCAACTCGTCCGAGCCGTGGTTACTCCCCGACGTCGACTCCTTGCCAGACATCTCGATCCCGTTCGCGGTCTCTTCCAACGGAGGGGGCCATTTCCTCCCGTACGAGCGCAACTACGAGACCTTCGCCCGGCCCTGGGCGGTTCCCGGCACAGCAGGCCTCGAGCATCGCATCGGGGGGTTGGAGAAGGAAGCGGTCACCGGCAACGTGTCGTACGACCCCGACAACCACCAGCTGATGACCGACACCCGGGCATGGAAGATTGCCAACATCGCTTCTGACATTCCCGCCCTCGACGTCAAGGCCGACCCCGGAGCCGAGATCCTGGTGCTCGGGTGGGGCTCCACCTATGGAGCGATCCGGGCCACCGCCAACCGGCTCCGCAATCGGGCAAAGCCGATCGCCATCGCCCACCTTCGCCACCTCAATCCCTTCCCCGCCAACCTCGGTGAGGTCCTGAGCTCCTACCGGACTGTCCTCATACCGGAGCTCAACAACGGTCAGCTGCGAAGGTTGATTCGAGCCGAGTACCTGATCGACGCCAAGGGCCTCAACAAAGTGGCCGGCGAACCGTTCAAGGTGGGAGAAATCGAAGCCGCCGTCCTCGGACTGATGGAGCAAGCCTCATGACGACTCCCACCTACACAAGGGCCGATTTCCAGACCGACCAGGAGGTCCGCTGGTGCCCGGGCTGCGGTGACTACACGATCCTGGCGGCTGTGCAGGGCTTCATGGCCGGGATGGGGGTGCCCCGGGAGAAGATCGTCTTCGTATCCGGGATTGGCTGCTCGTCGCGCTTCCCCTACTACATGAACACCTACGGGATGCATTCGATCCACGGCCGCGCCCCCGCCATTGCCTCGGGCATCGCCGCCACCCGACCCGATCTCTCAGTGTGGGTGGTAACCGGGGACGGAGACGCCCTGTCCATCGGCGGAAACCACCTCATCCACGCCCTGCGCCGCAACTTCAACCTCAAGATTCTTCTGTTCAACAATCAGATCTACGGGTTGACGAAGGGCCAGTACTCACCGACCTCCGAGGTCGGCAAGCAGACCAAGTCGACCCCCATGGGCTCGGTCGACTATCCGTTCAACCCCATCAGCCTGGCGCTGGGGGCGGAGGCCTCGTTTGTTGCCCGGACGATCGACATGGACCGGACGCACACCACCGAGATCCTGAAGGCAGCGCATGAGCATCAAGGCACCGCCTTCATCGAGATCTACCAAAACTGCAACGTCTTCAACGACAAAGCCTTCATCGCCCTCACCGGCAAAGACGAACGAGCGATCAACCGCATCGATCTCGTCCACGGCAAGCCGATCACCTTCGGCCCCGCCGGTGAGCGGGGGGTGATCTTTGACGATGGCCGCGCCCAGATCGTGGAGACTGCCGCCGTTGATTCCAGCCGGATTCTGGTCCACGATCAGCACCGGCCCGATCCAACGATCGCCTTTGCCCTTTCCCGGCTTTCGCACGGTCCTTACGGGCCCACTCCACTCGGGATCTTCCGCAGCGTCCGCCGCCCAACATATGAGACGGTGATGAGCCAACAGCTCGCCGACGCCCAGGGCAGGCGAGGACCCGGCGATCTCGCTCAACTCATTTCCTCGGCCGGAACCTGGCAGGTCAACTAGCCAGTCCGCGGCGAGGCTAGGCCTCCGCGGTGACCTCGTTCCAGAGGAGGATCGCCGGCGTCTCTCGTTCGTATCCGAGGATTGATATCGAAGCGGTAGACAAGACCAGCTGGGCGCCAAAGCCCGCGTCCTGACCCAGCCATCGCGCCGCCAGCACCCGGAGGGCATGGGCGTGGCCGAACACGGCGACATCGCCTTCTACCCGCTTGACGCGGGCAATGACCCGATCGCAGCGCTCTCCGAGGTGATCGAGGCTCTCCCCCCCAATCATCTCGTGGGTCCACACCGACCAACCCTCGATCTCCGAGCGGATATCGACAGTCCGGGTGCCCTCATATTTGCCGTAGTCCCATTCCCAGAGATCGGGATCGGTGGTGGCCGATGCACCAAGCCCGGCAATGCTGGCCGTTTCGTGGGTCCGCAAGGCAGGTGAGGTCAGGATCAGCTCGAAATCGAAAACCGACAGCCGTCGGCCAAGGACTCGGGCCTGCTCACGTCCCTCGTCCGTCAGCGGGATATCGGATCGTCCGGTGTGGCGATGGGACCTCGTCCATTCGGTTTCACCGTGCCGGACCAACACCATCCTCGTCATCAGTCGGAAACCTTCTCGCCCGCGTGCCAGTGGTGATTATGTCCCACGAGATAGGTGGCCGCCGGTGGTCCCCAGGAGCCGACGTCGTAAACCTCGGGTCGACCCGGGTTTTCGATCGCGGCTTCAACGATGCGCCACGCCTCCTCCACCGAATCCTCCCGGGCGAAGAGGCGTTGATCCCCTTCGAGAGCGTCCCCCAGCAACCGCTCGTATGCCTCCTTACCCTCGATTCCTATCTCCTGCTCGGTCTGCACGTCGAGGTCAACGCCGTGCGACACCAGCTTTTCTCCCGGACGCTTGGCCTGAAGGCTGAGCCCGATGAGGTAATCGGGATTCATCCGGAAATGGAGGGTGTTGGCGTGGGGAATTCGATTGTCGGCGGCGAAGAGCATGTGAGGTGGCGACTTGAATTCGACGACGGCCTCAGTCAGCGTGGTGGCCAGGCCCTTTCCGGCTCGAACGTAGAAGGGCACACCTGCCCATCGCCAGGAGTCGATTTCGAGCTCAAGGGCGACGAAGGTCTCGGTGGTCGAGTTGGGCGCGACGCCCGGCTCGTTCTGATAACCGCGGTATTGACCGCGAATAACTTGTTCGGGGCGAAAGGTGGTGACGGTTTTGAGGACCTTCACGGTCTCGTCCCGCAGTGCGTCAGCCTCGTCAGATATAGGCGGTTCCATGGCGAGCAGGCTCACGACTTGCAGGAGATGGTTTTGGACGACGTCTTTCAGAGCTCCGACCCCGTCATAGAAAGATCCCCGGCCGTCCACGCCGAAGGACTCGGCGAGGGTGATCTGGACGTTGTCGATGTAGTGGCGGTTCCAAACCGGCTCGAGCAGGGCGTTGGCGAATCGAAACACGAGGAGGTTGAGGACGGGTTCCTTGCCGAGAAAGTGATCGATGCGGTAGATGGATTTCTCGTCGTAGGACTCGTGGAGGAGAAGGTTGAGGGCGTGGGCGGAGGCGCGATCGCGCCCGAAGGGCTTCTCGACTACGACCCGCCCCCGGTTGAGTCCGACCGATGTAAGGCCGTGGATGACAGTCCGAAAGAGAGCGGGCGGGATCGCCAGGTATGCCACCGGCATCTCGGTCTTGCCGACACAATCTGCCACCCGCCCATAGATCTCGAGGTCCTCGTACTGACCCGCCACGTAGTGGAGCCGGTTGCAGAGGTCGGCCAGGACGTCTTCATCGATCTTCTTCGCCGCACTTTCGAGCGACTCTCGAGCCCGCCGGCGGAGATCGTCGTCTGTCCAGTCCGTCGCCGCCACTCCGACCACTGGGATCTTGAGGTGCCCGGAGGCCTGGAGGTCGTAGAGGGCCGGAAAAAGCTTCTTCTTGGCGAGATCCCCAGAAATGCCGAAGAGGAGGAGGGCATCGGCGGCTTCACCCACCGGCGGGAACCTCAACGTGCCCCCCGAACTGCTTGCGCATCGCCGAGAGGGCCCGGTCGGCAAAGTCCCCCTCGTCGCGAGAGGCAAAGCGTTGATGCAAGGCGGCGGCGATCACGGTGGCGGGCACGCCCAGATCCACAGCCGCCTGGACCGTCCACCGCCCTTCGCCGGAGTCGGAAACGTGGCCGGTGAAATCGGAAAGGTCGGGATCGGCGGCGAGGGCCTGGGTGGTGAGATCGAGTAACCAGGACGTGACGACGCTCCCCCGCCTCCACACCTCGGAGATCGCGGCCAGATCCATCTCGTACTGATATCTCCAGGCGTGGCGGAGGGGCGCGGTTTCGGCATCCTGACGGCGATGCGCCGAGCCGAGGTCGGCCCGCTCGAGAATCGCCAGCCCCTCGGCGTAGGCAGCCATGATCCCGTACTCGACCCCATTGTGGATCATCTTGACGAAGTGTCCGGCTCCAGTGGGCCCGCAATGGAGATAGCCCATCTCTCCCGGGCCGGGCTCGCCCTTTTTGCCCGGCGTGCGGCTGGCTGCGTCGATTCCGGGGGACAGGGTCTTCCAAATCGGCTCGAGACGGTGAACAGTCTCGCTATCCCCACCGATCATCAGGCAGAAACCACGCTCGAGTCCGTAGACCCCTCCGCTCGTTCCGATATCGAGGTAAACGATCTCTCGCTCGGCCAGACGCTTCTGGCGGACGATGTCGTCTTCGAAGAAGCTGTTGCCGCCGTCGATGACGACGTCGGCGGGATCGAGCAGCGCGGCGAGCTCGTCGAGCGTCGAGTCGACAAACGCGGCCGGAATCATGATCCACACCGTGCGTGGGGGGCTGAGCTGGTCGACAAATCGAGCCAACGAGTCAGCCCCCTTCGCCCCCTCGCCCACCAGTTCGGCCACGGGCTCGGGATTGACGTCGTAGACCACACAGTCGTGGCCGCCGCCCATCAGCCGGCGAACCAGGTTGGCGCCCATCCGCCCCAGACCGATCATTCCCAACTGCATGTGATTCATACTGAGGTCAGGCGATGGTCCCGGGTTCGGGCGGCGCCGCCCCGGCTGATTCGTACCAGCTGAACATGTAGTCGGGATTGGCGATCTTCTTGGCGAAGGTTGCGAGTCGCAGCGGCCGAAAGGTGTCGCACATGACCGCCAGCTCCTGAGTGCTGGCGGCGCCGAGCGCCTTCTCGGCCAGGCCGGGCTGAGGTCCGTGCGGTATCCCGTAGGGATGGAGCGTGATCGATCCCACCTCAATGCCCTTGCGGCTCTCGAAGTTGCCCGATACGTAATAGATCATCTCGTCTGACTGCAGGTTCGAGTGGTTGTAGGGAATGGGGACTGCCTCCGGATCCCACTCCAGACGGCGCGGGCAGAAAGAACAGATGACAAAGCCCGGTCCCTCGAAGGTTTGATGGGCCGGTGGCGGCTGATGGAGGCGACCCGACTTGGGCTCGAAATCCGCCACGTTGAACGTCCACGGATAAACGAAGCCGTCCCAGCCGACGACGTTGAAGGGGTGATAGTCGAGGACGTACCTCTGCAGGCCTCCTCGTACTCGAACGGTCACTGTGAACTCGCCCTGCTCCTCGTGCGTCACCAGCTCGGCCGGGCCATGGAGGTCGCGGTGGTAATAGGGGGCGTGTTCGAGGAGGTTGCCGTATTCGTTGCGGTACCGGCGCGGGATCTCTATCTGGCCCGGGGATACGAAGATCAAGTACTTCTGCTCGCCTTCCGGCACCAGCCTGTAGGTGGTACCCCGGGGGATGACGATGTAGTCGCCCTGTCGATAGGGCAGGTCCCCGAAGATGGTCTCCGCCACCCCTCCCCCCTCATGGACGAAGATCACCTCGTCACCCTCGCCATTGCGGTAATAGCCGTCCTGAGCGGCCGCCGGGCGGCAGAACCAGATTTCCACCTCGGTATTCCACATCAATAGCTGTCGCCCGCTGATGAGGTCACCGCCGGCGGGAAGGTCGCCGGTGGTAAAGAGCATGTGCTGGTGTTCGTCGGGGACCCACTCCTTCTTCGAAATCGGCTCGAAGCCTCCCAATGCCATCACCCGGCAGGGGGTTTGCAGGTGATAAAGGATCGAATAGTTGCCCGAGAACCCCTCCATACCCATTACCTGCTCGGTAAGAAGGCGGTCGTGGCGCCACATCTGGGTGTGGCGCTTGGGCGGGACATCGCCCAGCCGGAGATACACGGACATTCTCGTCACCTTATCCCGGGAACCGAGGAAGAAAAGGAGCTGCCGGGGGCTATTCGGGGAGCAGTTGCCAGAAGGTCAGCCAGTTGCCGAGGTGGTCCTCGACGGTGAACTCGCGCTGGCCCCAGGGGCGATCTGCGATCGGATCGATGATGCGCAGGTTCTCGTCCTGATACTGGCGGTAGAGACCATCCACGTCGTCGGTTTCGATGTAGAGGGCGTTGGGCGATTGCTGGCCGATGCGATTCTTGATGGCCGTGTTGTAGGTCTCGCCGTAGAAGTCGCGGGTTCCCTCCAGCATGATCTCGAGGCCCTCGAACGAGATGGCGATGTTTCCCTGCTGGACATCGCCCCGTTCGACTTTGAATCCGAGACGATCGCGATAGAAGCCAACCGCCTCGTCCAAGTCGACGAATCTGATCGTCGGCGTCACCGGTGAGTGATCCATCTCCTCCTGCCCGTTCTCGCTCCTGCGAGAATTTTACGACGCCGGTCGGTACCTGTGGGGTTCCCGGGTATGAATTTCGGCTGACTGATCAGAGATGCTTGGCAGCTTCCCGATAGGAAAGGCCTGATAGCTGTGGGCCGTGATTGCGAAGGAAGGTGCGAACGGCGTCAGGGTTGGTTCGAGCGTATTCGCGGAGCGCCCAACCGATCGCCTTGCGGATGAAGAACTCCGACTCCTCTGCCCGCCGGAGGCAGAAGTCGGAGAGCTGGGCCCAGTCGGTTGCCTGCTTGTGTCCGTTGTGACAGATGATTGCGGCCCGCCGCAGCCACATCACCGGACTGTCGATCCACCGCTCCAGCAACGGCCGCATTTGCTGGCGATCGTTGAGGACCACCCGGCTCACGATCGGGCTCGCGACCTCATCGACCAAATCCCACCAAGCGCCCTCGATGATCAACCGCTCGTACAGATCGATCTGAGCGAATTCGACGAAAGCGGGAAACTGGCGGGCGTAGCCAATTGCCAGGTACTTCTCCTCGCGGTGCGGCAGCTTCCACAACGAGAGGACGTTCTGGCGATATTGGCTGGCATTGGCCGGGGGAAAGCGTCGTTTGATCTCTCGGGACATCGTGACCCGCTCGGGCTTGGGAACGCCGTAGAAGGGCATCTCGGTCTTCATATAGGCCGCCATTGGTCCGGCTCGGGCTGGATCGGCCAGAGCCGTCAGCTCGGCCTGCACGAACTCAACGAGGGATTGGGTAGCGGTCATGGACCCCGAAGGTACCGCTGCCACCAAACCTTGCGGGTTTGGTGGCAATCGCGGGCGGGTACCGCCAGGAAGCGGAGGTAAGGAGAGTTATGCCGCAGCAAGCCTGGAGTAAAAAGCGGGAACGGCAATACGAGCACATCAAGGAAGGCCTCCTGGATCGGGGGGAGTCCAAGAGCAAGGCCGAAGAAATCGCTGCCCGGACCGTGAACAAAACCCGAGCCCAGGAGGGGGAGGCCAGAGAATCTTCTCGGCTGTCGCGCGAGGACATGTCGCCGAGCCGGCGGGGTGGACAACGCTCGCATAGCGGCCCCGGGGGCCGGACTCGAGATCAGCTTTATGAGGAGGCCAAGGACAAGAACATCAGGGGTCGCTCCAAGATGAGCAAGGCCGAGTTGAAGAAGGCCGTCGACTCCCGCTCGTAAAAGGAGACGTCATGGGACAACAGATCGCACAAGTAATGACCAGGAACCCCTACGGGGTGATGACCACGGCCACGCTCAACGAGGCTGCCCAAATGATGCGTGATCAGGAGATTGGAGACGTGCTGGTGATGCGTGATGACGGAACCCTCTGCGGTCTCGTCACCGATCGCGATTTGGTCGTGCGAGGCCTGGCCGAGGGCCTCGACCCCCGTTCAGCAACAGTGGAAGAGGTCTGCAATCACGATCCCGTCACCCTTGCTCCGGATCAACCGGTTGAAGAGGCAGTATCGACGATGCGCCAGTACAACATCCGCCGCGTGCCGGTGGTTGATGGCGACAACCTGGTGGGCATCGTCTCCCTCGGCGACCTGGCGATCGAGAAGGATCCCTCCTCGGCCCTGGCGGACATCTCGAAGGCCCCTTCCAACAACTAAACGATCTGCGCGGATTTTTCGCGCCATAAGTCAAGAAAATCCGCGCAGGATGAGCGACACAATGGTTCTGCGCGGATTTTTCGCGCTATAGGTGCTGAAAATCCGCGCAGAGCTACGCCAGAGCCACGAGCTCGAGGAGGGAGTCGTCGAAGTAATGGCTCTTTCCCTCTGGCATCAGGATTGCCCGTTCCGGCCCGAGCGAGGCGACGAAGTCCGTGTCGTGGCTGACGAGGACGATCGTTCCCTCGTAGCGATCGAGGGCTGTGAGCAACGCTTCTTTGGCCTGAGGATCGAGATTGTTGGTGGGCTCGTCCAGCAGCAGAACATTCGGGCGAGCCAGCACCACCATGGCGAGGGCCAACTTGGTCTTCTCCCCTCCGGACAATGTCGAGGCCTCTTGGTCGATCTTGTCGGCCAGCAGGAAGTGGCCGAGGAGCGTGCGCAGCACCAGATCGGTTTGATCGGAAACCGACCTCACGTGGTCGAGCACCGTCAGCCCAGGGCGGATCTGCTCGTGTTCCTGGGCGTAGTAGCCGAGGCTTGCCTTATGCCCCAGCTTGACCTCGCCCAAGTCCGGGGTTTCCACCCCGGCCAGGATTCGCAGGAGGGTCGTCTTCCCGGCGCCGTTGAGCCCGATGATGATGAGTCGCTCGCCGCGCTCCACCGTTACCTCGACGTCGAGAAACACCAGATTGTCACCGAACGACTTCGCCAGGTTGGTAGCGGAAAGGGGAATCACCCCCGAGGGATCCGGCTGCGGAAACCGGAGCGCCACCTTCTTGCCCCCCTTCTGGATCTCGACCAGATCTGCCTTCATTCGCTCGACCCGCGTCTCCCAGGCCCGAGCGGTCTTGGCCATCTTCTCGGTGGTGCCCTTGAATCGACGAATATTCGCCTCGAGGCGTTCGATTGCTTCGTCCTGATGGCGGCGTTCTCGCTCTCGCTGTTGACGGCGCTTCGTTCGCTCGACCACAAAGCTCGAGTAATTCCCCCGGTAGGCCTCGAGGCGAGCATGGTCGAGATCGAGCACCGAAGTGATCGCCGTGTCGAGAAGGGGGAGATCGTGGCTCACGAGGAGCATCCCGCCGCGGTAGCCCGATAGATATTCCACCAGCCAGGCCTTGGCGTCGAGGTCGAGGTGGTTCGTGGGTTCATCCAGCAGCAGCGTCTCCGTTTCGGCAAAGAGGATGCGAGCCAGTTCGACCCTGCGACGTTGCCCTCCCGACATGGTTGCCACAGACTGTTCCAGCTCGGCCATGCCGATGCCGAGGTTGGCGGCCACCTGTTTGGCTTCGGCTTCCGCCACGTATCCACCTTTGGTATCGAACTCGTCTTGCAGCCTCCCATGACGGCGTATGGCCTCATCACGGGCCTCGCCGTCGAGGCGTTCCATCTTCTTTCGGGTTTCCTCGATGCGGCGCAACAGCGCACCGATCTGGCGCGCCGAAAGGATGCGCTCGAGCGCCGTCATATCCGGTCGCTCCAGATCCGGGAGCACCGCCTCCTGGGAGAAGTAACCGAGATTGCCCGACCGAAGAACCGAGCCGGAGCTTGGTTGGTGATAGCCCGCCAGGGTCCGCAAGAGCGTGGTCTTGCCGGCGCCGTTGCGGCCCACCAAACCCACCTTGTCTCCTGATTGCAGACTGAAGGAGGCCCCCTCCACCAGGAGGCGGGTCCCAACTTCGAGGCGGACATCGCGGGCAACCAGCATGTTGGGGAAGGCTATTCCGACCTTGCCCCGCCCTGAGGAGAATTAGACCGCCACCAAAGCGTGCACAGCTCGCGTTCGGTCGGTTCGATCTGCCAGTGCCCCGCCCTTCCCGTCAGCCGGGGCAGCAACCGCTCTTCGAGCTCTGGCCACCTACCAGGAGGGAGGACCAGCCGCTGGGCAGTGAACTCGATCGCCTCCTCGACGGTGTCGAACACCATGTCGGTGGGCCGGCTCCAACGATGAATTACCGGCTCGGTCCCCACCGCTTCCCTGACGACGGCAGCCAGGTCATCGACCGTCGGGCCGAGAGGGCGATCGAGACCGTGGAGCTCTCGGTAGAGAGGACCAAGGTTGACCCAGGGATGGGCGGGCGTCATTTCCAGCACCACCCCTCTCGTGGAGGTCTGGTCGAGAGCCTCGAGAAATGGGGCGACTTCGGCCACGTCGTAAACGACGTGAGCGGAAAGGGCGACGGCGTGTAGCTCCACCTCGCCTGCCACCGCGGGCCATCGCCCCTCTACAACCTCAAATTCGTATTCGGCCTTGAGTTCGGCAAGCCCGGCGCGCATGGCTTGATTGGGCTCGACCATCGTCACGCGATAGCCGTCCCGAACGAGGGGGAGGGAGGCCCGACCGGTCCCGGCACCGACATCGAGAACCGACCCTCCGTCTGCCAAGTCTCTGACTAAGTCGAGGGTGGGCGAACTCCTGTCAAGCTCGACGGCTCGGGCTGCCCGCCGTTTCCACAGCTTCTGAGACCAGCCGTACGGCGACTCCTCGACCGCCGCCAGAAGGGCATCAGGAATCTTCCAGTCTTCGAGCTGTTGCCGCCAGCTATCGGCCGCGCTCACCTGAGCCCGGCGAAGAGATCGCTCTCCGGCAATGGGCTCTCGACGGTTGAAAAGATCCGCTGAAAATGCTCGTTGCCGAAGACCTCTGAGCGCGCCTCCGCGGGCACGCGCAGCATCATCCAGTCGGCGGGGATCTGGCTGCGATGAGCCTTGAGTGCCTCGATCTTGAGGTTGGCGAAATCACTCACGTCAATCGTGGCCGAGATCTCACTGTCGGGGATTCCACGGTTTTCCCACCACGCCCGGGCTCCGGGATCTGCCTCCTCCGCCTCCTCGAAGTACTGCGAGTACGCCTTCATCCGTCCGCGGCTCCAGGCTCCCCAGTAGAGCTTGCGGGGCTCCCACGGCTCCTCCCCCTCCTCGAGCGGGTACCAACCCAAGTCGCGACACCCGAAGAAGGCCGCCAGACCGACACGATGGACCTGGATGTGATCGGGGTGGCCGTAGCTGCCAAAAGGGTCATAGATCGTCATCACCTCGGGCTGATAGCGGCGAATGAGCCGCACCAACCTCCCCGTGGCTTCGAAGAGATCCGCGTTCCAAAAGGCATTTTCGTGTTGATTGGCTTCGGTTCCCATCATTCCCGAGTCGCGATATCCCAAGAACTCGTGGTGCTTGACCCCAAGGAGAGCGAGGGCATCCCGAATTTCTGTGGCCCGCACATCGCTCAAACGATCCTTGATCGAGTCGGGATCCTCGTAGTTATGGATCTCGCCTTCCGCACCATCGGTGGCAGTCACCACTACCACCTGCTCGCCCGCTTGCGAGTAGCGGGCGAGAATTCCCCCGGTGCCGATGACCTCGTCGTCGGGATGGGCGTGGAAACAGAGCAGACCGGGCATTAGATCGCTTCGAGTTGGGCGGCGTGCTCCTCGAGATGGGCGACAATCGTTCGCTCGATGATGTCCTCGGCGCTTAGTTCTTGGCCATCCCGATTTCCAACCGCCGACGACCAGTCTTCGGGCAGCGCTAGCAGAAATTTCCGGAGCTCGGCCAGATCGAGCTTGACTTCCTCCCAAAGGGTCGCAATGGGCACCTCCAATCCGCTCTCGATGGCGGCATTGCGGGCGGAGTTGTCGCCCTTGCGTCCATATGCCACCGGCTCGCCTTGATAATCATCGATGACGTCCCCGACCTGCTCGGTCCAGAAGGCGATGAACTCCGCCAGATGACCCCAGACCTGTCCCCGTTCCCACGTCTCCCCGGTTCTTTCGTCGGCCCCCGTCGTGCCCCCCGAACGATCGACCTGCGCCGCCAGACGTCGCTCGACCGCGTCGATGCGCTTCAACCAAGAATCGATATCTGCCATGGATCCGGACCCTACCGCTTCAGGCAGAGAGTGACGCCATCGCCGATCGCCAGCATGGCGACATCGCAGCGGGCGTCGGCTGCCACTCGATCGTTAAACCGCCGGATCCCATCGATGTTTTGGTCGCTGATGCTGGGGTCGACAACGTTGCCACTCCACAGAGTGTTGTCAGCTATCAGGAGGCCACCGGAGCGCACCTTCGGAATCAGGGCCTCGTAGTAATCGACATAACCCCCCTTGTCGGCGTCGAGGAACACCAGGTCCGCAGGCGGCTCCGCCGGCAGGGCTGAGATCGTCTCCATGGCGGGAGCGATGCGAACTTCGATGCGGTCCGAGAGGCCCGCTTCCTCCCAATGGCGGCGGGCGACCGAGGTCCACTCCTCCGAGATGTCGCAGCAGAGGAGCCTTCCGCCAGGAACCAGGCCCTTGGCGATGGCAGCGGCGGACGTGCCGGTAAAGGTTCCGACCTCGATGGCGAAGTGAGCGCCCACCAAGCGGGTGAGAAGCGTTAGCAAAGCGAACTGATCCTCACCGATTTGCATCCCCGCCTGGGATCCTGCCGAGCGCAGCGTGTCTTCGTGGATCTGGCGGTAAATGGGGTCGGTGCTGCTGTGGGAGACGATGTAGTCGAAGAGCTCGGTCGTCATCTGGAGCGACCGCAGATCAGGCAATGTCTACCTCGACCCTGCCCCCACTCCGCCAGTAGCTGCCGTCGGCCCGAGACAGGAATCCCTCGTCCACCATGAACCTTCGCAGGGCGGCGTAATCGGGGTGAAACGTTTGCAGAAGGGAGTTCACTTCCTTCTCCGAATACCGCAATCCCACCTCGAACTCCTGCGCCAACCTTTCCAGGATGACCCGTCTCCGAGCATGCGGAGCCGGAATTTCACTAAGCCGGGTGCCGACGAAAAAACGACCCAGGATGTCTTTCTCTTCCTGAGACCACGGCCCCTCGAGCACCAAAGGTGATACTGCTTCGTCGGCGGGGAGTGTCTCGGCCAGATCCCGGAGGGCTTGCCGGTTCAATGCCAGATTCGAATCGAGCAAACCGGCTTCGACGAGACGGCTGACTGCTCTCCGCACCTGGCCGACTGTGATCGACAATCGATACGCGGCATCATCGATGTCGAGGGGACCGGAGGCGGCTAATCCCAACACGGCCAATCGGTGAGGATCGAGTGCTACTCGAAGGAAGTCAGTAGCGCTGAGGGTCACGAACCCAGCGTAATGACTCGAGCGGCCTCGAATTATCGTGACCCGATGGCGAGCGCACGATTCTCCCATCGGGCGCGCGCCTCCAACAACATCGAACATGTTTGGAAGCAGTTGCAGCAGCCGTCGACCTGGGCTCAAATCGGTGGCGTTGAGCGCCTGAGCGAAGAGCGATTCGACCAGAACGGAGAGCTGCTCGGTTATCGCTTCGTGATCATCGTGGGAGGTTCTGAGTATCAAGGAACCGCCACCAGAAGCGTTGCCATCCGAGAGAAGCAAATGGTGATGGAGATCGCCTCGACTCAAGTGATGGGAGAGATTTCGGTGCAGCTCAAGCCGGCTGGTGGCGCCACCTGGGTGGAGTTGTCGCTCTCGATAGCCAGCACGGGCCTTTTCTCCTCGATGCTCTTTCCGGTGGTCGTGAAGGGAGTGGCCGGAGGCTTCGACGACGCCGCCGCGGCGTTCGTGAATTCGCTGAACCGTTAGCTAGCGGCTCAAAGCCGGCCGTTTCCGACCGATATTCATTGCAGGATGACCCTTGATTCAAACGCGCCCGGGGAGCGCTGGCGGCCGCGTCGCCTAGCCGCTTTCGGGGTCCGGGCCGTCGCCTTTCTGGCGCCCCTGGCGGTGGGATTTCTGGCTGCTCGCACGGTTGGGTCCCTTCTCGAGCCGCCGATAGGCGTCTCGGGAGTCGTTGGATGGTGGGGAGCGGTGATCGGAGCAGCCACGTTGGCATCGCATCTCACCGATCGGGTCAGCCGCCGGCTCCTCCCGCTCTCGGTGCTGTTGAACCTGAGCCTGGCTTTCCCGGACCGGACGCCCTCGCGCTTTGGCGTCGCCCTCCGCTCCGGAAACGTCGCCCAGCTCAAGCGGCGGCTAGAGCAGGCGACTCAGGAAGGCCAGGCTGACCTGGCGGAAGCGACTGAGGTGATCCTGGCCCTGGTGGCGGCCATCTCCCAACACGACCGACGAACCCGGGGTCACGCCGAGCGCACCCGGGCATACACCGACCTACTGGCCACCGAAATGGCACTTCCATCGGACGATCGCGACAAGCTTCGCTGGGCGGCGCTCCTGCACGACATCGGCAAGCTCTCGGTGCCGGCGGAGATCCTCAACAAGCCCAGTCGGTTGACCGAGGACGAATTCGCCACGATCAAACAGCATCCAGTGGAAGGGATGCGCCTCATCTCCCCGATTCGTGATTGGCTCGGACCATGGGCGCTGACAATCGAACATCATCATGAGCGATGGGATGGCTCCGGGTACCCGGCCGGACTGGCGGGAACCGACATCTCGCTCGGAGCGCGGATCGTGTCAGTGGCCGATGCGTACGACGTGATGGTCAGCGGACGCTCCTACCAGCAGCGGCTCTCCCACTCCGAAGCCCGAGCCGAGGTGGCACAGAACTCCGGCACCCAATTCGACCCGCGAGTGGTCAGAGCGTTGATGGAGCTGTCGATTGGCAGGCTCCGCTGGATCACCGGCCCGCTCGGAGGTCTGGCGGACCTCCCGTTCATTCGACCGCTGCAAGCGCTGGGTAGGGACGTCGCGACGGTGGTCACGGCCGGTGCCGTCACCATTGCCGCCGGTTCAGGGTTGTTCCCGGTCTCTGGCCTCGCCCTCATCCCGGATCAACTGGGTCCGCCGGTAAATCACACCGTGGATCTCGACTCCGGAGATGAAGGCGCAGGAGCCGGTACCGGAGGCCCAACCGCGCAGGGACCCGGGGCCTCCCCGCCGACCACTTCTGTGACGACCTCGACCACAGCCGCACCGACAACCACGGCTTCACCGCCGCCACCGACAACCACTTCGGTCGCCACCACGCCCTCGACCACCGTGACCACCCCAACAACCACAACTACCGTCGCCTCCACCACCACCACAGCCGCGGGAGCGGTGGTGGCCAATGACGATCAGGCGGCCACCAGGCCGAGCGAAAAGATCAACATCGGCGTGCTCGACAACGACTCGGGCACTTACGATCGATCGACGCTGCAATTGGTGCAGGGCCCGTTGTCTGGAAGTGCCGAAGTGAAGGGCAGCGGCAGAATCCATTATTCAGCTGACGCTGACTTCGCCGGCACCGTCACCTTTACCTACCGAATCTGCACTGCAAGCGGAAGCTGCGATACGGCCACCGTCATCGTCACCGTCGCCTGATCAATCCGTTTTGTAGGCGCTCGAAATGGGGTACATTCGGTCAAAGGGAGGCTTGGTTGGGCTTTGTCGTCGGATCCGGATTGATGCTCATCGCCGGTGTTCTCGCGGCCAAGAAAGCCACCGACGATCTCGACGCCTTCCGCCCTGGCCCCCCGCGCTTGGCCGACCTTCTGGTTTTCGCGATTTCCCTGCTGGTGGTGGTTGTCGTCGACATGGCGCTGGCACCGCATTTCGAGGCCGAGCCAACCGCCCTTACCTGTGATCCTCCAGCCTGCGTCGTAATTCCCATTTTCTGATTTGCCGCTCTGCGGCAAGTAGGAAGGTGTGATCTGAGGTCAAGATCCAGACTCACCCGGCGAGCGAGAAGCGCATCGATGTGCACGGCAGTCGCGCGTCTAGCGTCAGTTGGGATGGTTGAGGAGACCTTTTGCTTCGATTGGATGGGCCTGACACTGGTGGGGACGCTCCACTCGCCTGATTCGAATCCCCCTCATCCAATTGTGGTGATGCTTCAGGGTTCCGGAGCATCAGACCGGTCGGCCGATGGCTACTTCCCTCCTATCCGGGAAGCTTTCTTGGCCAGGGGAATCGGCACATTCGCTTTCGACAAGCCAGGTTGTGGGGACTCTTCGGGTGATTGGCGGGACCACGGTCTGAACGACCGCGCCGACCAGGTGATTGCGGCCCTGACCTCTCTTCGTCAACACCCAATGGTGAAGACTGACTCCATTGGCGTGTGGGGGCACAGTCAGGGTGGATGGCTGGTACAGATGCTGGCCGCTCGGCTTTATGCCCTGCCGTTCGCAATCGCCAACTCAGGTCCCTCCATAGATCTTCCATCCCAGGACCTGTACGGGTGTGAACACTCGATGCGAGCCGATGGACACCCTGAGGCTGACATCGATCTCGCCCTTGGGTTGGTGGCCGACATCCATGAAGCAGCCAGGCAAGGACTCTCCTTCCAGGACGTCCAAACTCGCCTTCTTGAACCAGCGAGAGTCCAGCCATGGTACGGCTATTTGACAGTCGACGACGAAGATGACTGGAGGCTCGTATCCAGATTCGTCACCGAGGGTTATGAACCACTCGAAGCCCTCAAACAGATTCGATGCCCCTACCTCGCCGTTTTTGGAGGCCAGGATGTGCTCCTACCCGCGTGGCAAAGCGCAGAGGACACCGGTGTCGCCTTACAACAAGCGGGGAATCAAGATTCTGCGGTGGTGGTCTTTCCCGGAGGAAACCATCGTGTGCAACAAAGCGGTGGCACCTTCGTTCCCGGCTACCTCGACCTACTTGGCGACTGGGCGGGCACGCATGTCAGATAACCCACCACGCACAACCCTGAGTGGCCGGCGTGCCGGAGTTCACATCCGGCCCTGGAACCCGGACTAGGTCGCTTCTTCCGACAACTCCGTCGCCACTCGCACCGCATCCTCCTTGGTCCCCTGAGTGATCTGCGCCCGATCGGTGAGCAAGGTCACCTGATTGGCGAGCACCTGGAGAAAGCCCCCATGGACTCCGATGATGGTCCTACTGCCGTCGACCCCTTCCACTTCCACCGCCGAGGTGACCAGCGACGCCAGCAATGGCTCGTGGTCGGCGAGGATGCCTATCTCACCATCGGGAGTGCGGGCGAGAACGAAATTCGCCTCTCCCGTCCACACCGTGGCCTCGGGTGAAACGACGTCGACGCGGAAGGGCTTGGCCATCAGCTGCTCTTCTCGAGGTCCCTCGCCTTGGCGGCGACGTCGTCGGCATCCCCCACCATGTAGAAGGCCTGCTCGGGGTATTGGTCCATTTCGCCGGCGAGTATTGACTTGAACGAAGCGATGGTCTGCTCCCGCGGGGTGTAGACCCCGGCCTGGCCGGTGAATTGCTCGGCCACGAACATGGGCTGAGCGAAGAAGCGCTGGATGCGGCGGGCCCGATTGACTATGAGCTTGTCCTCTTCCGATAGCTCGTCCATTCCCAGGATGGCGATGATGTCGGTGAGGTCCTTGTAGCGCTGGAGCACCCGCTGCACTTCGACCGCCGTGTCGTAGTGCTCGTCGCCCACGATTTGGGGGTCGAGAGCGCGACTGGTCGAGTCCAGGGGGTCCACGGCGGGATAGATGCCAAGAGCGGTGAGAGGCCGGGAGAGGACCGTGGTCGCATCGAGATGGGCGAAGGCCGTGTGCGGAGCCGGGTCGGTGATGTCGTCGGCGGGGACATATATGGCCTGGAGGGAAGTGATCGATCGCCCCTTCAGGGATGTGATCCTCTCTTGGAGGAATCCCATCTCGCCCGCCAGAGTGGGTTGGTAGCCCACAGCCGAGGGCATCCTTCCCAGCAGCGTCGAGACCTCCGATCCTGCTTGCGTAAACCGGAAGATGTTGTCGATGAACAAGAGCACGTCTTGGCGTTGCTCGTCGCGGAAGTACTCGGCGATGGTCAACGCCGACAACGCCACTCGGAGCCGAACTCCCGGAGGTTCGTCCATCTGACCGAACACCAGAGCGGCCTTCTCGATCACGCCCGACTCCGTCATCTCCAGCCAGAGGTCGTTGCCCTCGCGAGTTCGCTCGCCGACGCCGGCAAATACCGAAACGCCGCCGTGTTGCTGGGCAACACGCCTGATCATCTCCTGGATGAGGACGGTCTTTCCTACTCCGGCCCCACCGAAGAGTCCGATCTTTCCCCCCTGCAGATAGGGGCAGATGAGATCGAGGACCTTGATGCCAGTCTCGAAGATCTCCTTCTGGGGCTCTACATCCTCGAACAGCGGCGCCTGACGATGGATCGGCCAACGCGGCTCGCCAAATTTCTGGTCGGGAGCGTCGAGAGCATCGCCCCACATGTTGAAGATGTGGCCCAGAGTTTGGTCACCCACCGGAACCGTGATGGGCTCGCCGAGGTTGCGCACCTCGGCCCCTCGCACGAGGCCGTCTGTCGGTGCCATGGCGATGGCCCGAATCGTGTTGCGCCCCAGATGCTGGGCGGTCTCAGCCTTTACGGTCTTCTTCTCCCCGGCGACCTCCAGGTCCACCTCGAGGGCGTGCAGAATCTCGGGCAGGTCGTCGGGTGCAAATTCGACGTCAACCACCGGTCCCGCCACTCGGACGATACGTCCAACTGATCGAACTTCAGCCACTTCCAACTCCTATCTGGCAATTCGAGCGCGCGAAGCCGCCTGGGCCTCTGCCCCGCCCACGATCTCGGAGATCTCGGTCGTGATCTCAGCCTGCCTCGCCCGGTTGGCCGAGACGGTCAGGATCCGGATCAACTCGTCGGCGTTGTCGGTGGCTGCCTTCATCGCCCGCCTCCGGGCCGAATGCTCTGAAGCCGAGGCTTCGAGCAGCATGTTGAAGACTATCGCCTCGACATACCGGGGAAGCAATCGATCGAGGATCTCATCGGGCGCCGGCTCGTACTCGTAAGAGGCACTCGTCACCGGCGCCCCCTCCGGGGGCTCGATCGGGAGCAGGTCGTAACGCGTCGGTACCTGAGTCATCGCCGACTGGAACCTCGTATAGAACGCCTCCACCGCGTCGATGTCACCGGAGGCAAAGGATCCCATGACGGCATCGGCAATCGCCCGAGCATCTCCATAGCCAGGCGTATCGGTGACGCCGAGGAAAGAGCGCTCGAGGCGGTAACCGCGATAGCGGTAATAACCCTGCGCTTTCTTGCCGACGGCAAAGATGCGGATGTCCTTGCCGTCCCGGCGCAGGTCGATGATGCGCTGCTCGGCCATGCGGATGATCGTCGAGGAATAAGCGCCAGCCAGGCCCCGGTCTGAGGAAACGACCAGGACGCCCGCCCGCTTCACTTCTCTCTGGGCGAGAAGCAGGTGATCGCTTCCGGCCCGGGCCACTCCCAGGTTTTGAATCACCTCGATCAGCTTGGCGGTGTACGGCTTCGATGCCAGAACCCGGGCGCTGGCTTTCGGGATCCGCGAAGCGGCAATCAGCTCCATGGCGCGGGTGATCTTCTGCGTCGCCTGGACGCTGCGAATTCGCCTGCGCGTGTCACGAAGTTCAGCGCTCGCCAATG
Organism: Acidimicrobiia bacterium; assembly: GCA_035250485.1. Taxonomy (GTDB): domain Bacteria; phylum Actinomycetota; class Acidimicrobiia; order Spongiisociales; family ZC4RG35; genus JACCTH01. Next base: position 18,900 of record DATFFB010000016.1, on the reverse strand, counting down.
GCTATTCCCCGCTTCGGATCTGGAACCCTGAGGCGAATTCAGAGATCGCCGTCTTGAGACGGTCCTCGTCTCCGAGATTTCCGGTGGCATCGATCTGATCGAGCAGGTCGCCATAACGCTCTTCGACGAACAGTCGCAGTCCCGATTCGAAGTTGCGAACCTCCTCCACTGGCACCTTGTCCATGTATCCGTTGGTCACGGCATAAATAGACAGGATCTGCTGGGCCACGGGCACCGGAGCAAACTGACCCTGTTTCAACACCTCGACCACTCGCCGGCCCCGCTCGAGCTGAGCCAATGAGGTGGCGTCGAGCTCGGAACCAAATTCAGCGAAGGCTGCCAGTTCCCGGAACTGAGCGAGGTTGAGTCGGAGGGGGCCCGCAATCTGCCGCATGGCCCGCACCTGGGCGTTTCCTCCGACCCGCGAGACGGAGATGCCGGCATTGATGGCCGGCCGGATCCCTTGGTAGAAGAGGTCCGTTTCGAGGAAGCATTGGCCATCGGTGATGGAGATGACGTTGGTGGGGATATAGGCCGAAACATCGTTCGCCTTGGTCTCGATCACCGGCAGCCCGGTCAGCGATCCCCCACCCAGCTCATCGGAGAGCTTGGCGCAGCGTTCGAGCAAGCGGCTATGGAGGTAAAAGACATCTCCGGGGTAGGCCTCCCTTCCCGGGGGCCGACGGAGAAGAAGCGAGATCTCGCGGTAGGCGACGGCCTGCTTGGAGAGGTCGTCGAACATGATCAGCGCGTGCTCGCCCTGGTACATCCAGTATTGGCCGATCGCCGATCCCGAATAGGGAGCGTACATTTGCAAGGCGGCGGCATCGGAGGCAGAGGCGTGGACGATCACCGTGTACTCCATCGCCCCCGCCCGCGAGAGCGCGTCCACTACTTCTGCCACCGTCGATGCCTTTTGCCCGATGGCGACGTAGACGCACTTGACGGCCTTGTCGGTCCCCCAGTTGTGGCGCTGGTTGATGATGGTGTCGACGAGGATCGCGGTCTTGCCGGTTTGCCGGTCGCCGATGATCAACTGGCGCTGGCCGCGACCGATCGGGGTCATCGAATCGATCGCCTTGATGCCGGTTTGCAGCGGTTCCTTGACCGGTTGGCGCTCGACGACCGAGGGCGCCTGCACTTCGAGCAGGCGCCGCTCTTCCGTTTCGATCGGGCCCTTGCCGTCGATGGGGTTGCCGAGCGGGTCGATCACCCGTCCGAGCAACGCATCGCCGACCGGGATCGACAACACGTTTCCTGTCTGCTTGACGCTCGCCCCTTCTTCGATGTGGGATGCCTCGCCCATCAGCACCACCCCGAGATCGTCCTCGTCGATGTTGAGCGCCACCCCGATCAGCCCGCCCGGAAATTCGAGCAACTCCGACGCCATCACGTTGGGCAGACCTTTGACCCGGGCGACACCGTCGGCGATCGAAGTCACATAACCGATGGTTTCCTGCTCGAGGCTCGGTTGCCAGTCCGCCAGGCGCTGTCGCAACGAGGCGGTGATGTCTTCGGGAGTGATTGTCAGTTCGGCCATTTCGTCACCTCAACCAGTTTTCAGCGTCTGGCGGAGGGCAGAAAGCCGTCTCGCCACTGATCCGTCGATCACCACGTCTCCTACCTGCGCCACCACTCCTCCAATCAGGCTGGGATCAACGATCGTCTTCACCTCGAGCTTCTTCCCCGTTGCTTTGGATAAAGCGGCGGCCAGCCTGTCGACCGTGGACGAATCAAGTGGGACCGCCGACCGAATTTCGGCGACCGCGCGGGAGCGGGAGGCAGCCGCTCTTTCGATAAAGGCTTCGACAATGTCCGTGAATTCGGAAGCCCGTCCCTGACCGATGATGAAGGAGACCAGATTTCTCACGAGATCCGAAGCGCGGCCGCCAAGTAGATCGTCGATGATGCTCTGCTTGCGATCCATTGGCAGCTGGGGATTGGTCAGAGCATCGCGCAGTTCGGACGAATCGGTCAGCGCCCGGGAAATGGCGAAGAGGTCGCGCTCGGTCGCTTCCAGTGCAGCCTCGGCGGAGGCCAGCTCGAAGAGCGCTTGCGCATATCCCTCGGTTCGGTTCGCCACCTATCCGCGCTCCAACTCGGCGATGTACTGATCGACGAGACCGAGCTGGGCCTCGCGGTCGAGGTTCTTTCCCACTACACGCTCGGCCAGGTCGATTGAGAGATTCGCCACCTCGCGCCGGGCCTCGCCCATAGCGCGGGACTTCTCTTGGGCGGCTTCCTCCCGTGCCTTGCTGACGATGCCTTCAGCTTCGGCCTGGGCGCGGGCAATCATGTCAGCCTTCATCGCCTCGGCGGCCTTGCGAGCCTCCTCGATGAGGTCGTTGCCTTTGCTGCGGGCATCGGCAATTTGCTGCTCGTAATCCTTCCGCAGGTTTTCGGCCTCGTTCTTGGCCCGTTCGGCGTCTTCCAGCTTCCCCGTGATCGCCTTCTGCCGGGCCTCAAGGGTGCGGTTGATGGCAGGTATGGCCCATTTCCAGACAAAGAAGAAAACGATGAGAAATGCGACGATGCCGGCGATCAGCTCGTTGGTCTCGGGCAGCACCAAGGAGACGTTGGAGCTGGCTTCGGCCTCTTCCTGGGCCAGGATGTCCATCCACAAACGCGTTGACACTGACGACCTCCTAGGCGATGAAGAACAGAACGAAACCGATCAGAGCCAACGCCTCGGTAAGGGCGATGCCGAGGAACATCGTTGCCCGGATCGTCCCCGTCATCTCCGGCTGCCGCGCCATGGCGGTTATGGCGTTGCCGGCGACGATGCCGATACCGATGCCCGGTCCCACCGCCCCCAATCCATAGCCAATCAAGGCGATCGCTCCCTTGAGTAGCTCGATATTGCCTTCCATCGATTCCTCCTTAGTGCGCTGGATGTATGGATGTTTGGATGTAGACCGCAGTGAGGAGCGTGAAGATGTATGCCTGGAGAACGCCCACCAGGAATTCGAATAGGAACATCAAGAGGCCGAAGGCAAACCAGACAATGCCGATACCTGCCTTGGGCCCGATCTCACCCACTGCCAAGACAAACGCGATTCCCGAACCCAACAGGAGCGACAGCATCAGGTGGCCGGCCACCAGATTGGCGAAAAGCCGGACCGCCAGCGTGATCGGTCGGAGGATGAAGGTGGAGACGATTTCGATCAGACCGACCAACCAGCGCAGCCCGATGGGAACCGCCTTCGGCCAGGCGATGTCGGTCAGATAGTGAAGCCCATTCTTCTTGAACCCGACGAAGACAAAGATCACATAGGTGACGAGCGAGAGAAACGCGGGAAGCGCCATCCGCGATGTGATCGGGAAGTTGATCAAGGGTGCCAACTCGAAGAGGTTGCCAACCAGGATCAGCAGAAAGATCGAGAGGAGGTAGGGCGTATACCTGACTCCTTCGGGACCGATGATGTCGCGGGCGATTCCATCCCGCACGAATTCCACCAGGCTCTGAATCGCTGCCTCGAACTTGGTGGGTACGAGCCGGTTCCGTCGCAGACCGAAATAGAGCAGACCGATAACGACAGCAGCGGCGAGGAAGATCAGGAACGAGGTGCGGGTGAAGTTCACCGGGCCGACGCTGAACCAGGGCTCTTTGTATTCGAAGAGAATGTTGACATTCTCCGGAGCGCAGATGACCTCGTTCTCGACATCGCACTCGTGGTGCTCGACTGCCCAAAGCAGTGTCGTCAGCCTGCCCAATCCAGGTTCCTTTCTCGCCCCCGCATCACCGCGATCGCTTCCAGCGTGACCAGCACCAGGTAGCAGACCACAGCCGAGATTCCGAACGCCACCCTGTCGATCTCGACAAAGCGCACCACCAACAGCATCGTTCCGGCGATGAGGGCCATACGAAGAACGAAGCCGACCAGGGCGGCGGCATGATACATAGTGAGGGAGTGGCGAATCGCCAGGCTGAGGACCTTTCCGGCCAGGTAGAAGTTGAGGACCACAACGGCCAGACCGAGGATCGAGGCGATGGCTCCGTCGCTTCCCGCCAGGAGCCAGCCCAGGACGACGACCGGCAGTACCAGGAAGACCGCTCGCCCGATCATGTGGCGGGCCATGATCGCCTCCACCGGTATCGCCGCTGAGGGTGGGGCTGGCTTCACGGCCGCCGCCGTTCGATGGAGTCGATGGTCTTTGACTGCCTCCACATCGTCATGAAGCCGGCATAGGAGCCGGCGACGATTCCCACTACCACCAGCCAGGGGCGAGTATCGAGCCAGAGGTCGGCCAGATAGCCGAGCAGCGTCCCGGAGAGAATCGAGCCCAAGAAGGATCCCGACAGAGCCCACCCGTTGGCCGAGTCGTTGCTCTCCTGCTTCCTCGTTGGTGGGCGGCTGTCCATGTCGCTCATCTTGTGAATCTTTTCACAAACTCTAGCAGCTTCCCCCGACCCAGGGTGCCAACGGTGGTACAGCAACGGTTCCGGCCCACAGACGGCGCGATCTCAAACGTGACCCGAAAAGTCGGCCGGGTAAGGCGGAAAACTTTGGGCCAAATCCCGGACGCGCTTCTCCACCACCGACAGCTCTGCCTCGTCCTCGCCCGCCCGGAGGGCCTGAGCGATGAGGCTGGCGATCTCCTCCGCCTCCCCCTCTCCCATTCCCATCGTGGTCATCGCCGGGGTTCCGATCCTCAGCCCCGAGGACCGATAAGGGGGGCGAGGGTCGTTGGGAATGGTGTTGAAGTTGAGGGTGATGCCGACCCGATTGAGCCGGCCGGCGGCCTCCTTTCCGGTCAGCTCTTCGTCGACTGAGCGGAGGTCGATCAGGAAGAGATGGTTGTCGGTGCCTCCCGACACCACCCTCACCCCTTCTTCCTCCATCTGGCGCGCCATCGCCTGGGCGTTGCGCACGATTTGGTGGGCGTATTCAGCAAAGGCGGGGGTGGAGGCTTCCTGGAAACAGACGGCCTTGGCGGCGATCTGGCTCATGATCGGACCGCCCTGAGCATTGGGGAAGACTGCCTTATCGATGTCCGCTGCGAATTTCGACTTGGCGAGGATCATGCCGCCGCGGGGGCCGCGCAACGCCTTGTGAGTCGTCGCCGTGACGACATCGGCATGCGGGACCGGGTTGGGGTAGGCCCCACCGGCGACCAGGCCGATGAAGTGGGCGGCGTCGACCACGAAGACGGCGTCGATGTCGTCGGCAATACGCCTAAATCCTTCGTAATCGAGCTTGCGGGAGTAGGCGGAGTAGCCGGCGAGGACGATCTTGGGGCGGTGTTCTTTGGCTAATCGTCCCACCTCGGACATATCGATGGTCTCGGTATCGGGATCGACTCCATAGGCGACAAAGTTGTAATAGAGGCCGGAGAAGTTGACCGGTGAGCCGTGGGTGAGGTGGCCACCCTGGTCGAGGCGCATCCCCAGCACCGTGTCTCCGGGTTTGATCAGGGAGAAATAGACCCCCATGTTGGCCTGGGCTCCCGAGTGGGGTTGGACATTGGCGTGCTCGGCGCCGAAGAGCGACTTGGCCCGCTCGATGGCCAGGGTCTCCATCTCGTCGACAACCTCGCAGCCCTCGTAGTAGCGGCGATGGGGGTATCCCTCGGCGTACTTGTTGGTGAAGACGGAGCCGGAGGCGGCCATCACCGCCGGCGAGGCGAAGTTCTCCGAAGCGATGAGGTGGATGTGGGTGTTCTGTCGCTCGACATCCCGACGGATCAGGCGGGCGATTTCGGGATCGACCGCTTCGATCGGCCGGGTGTCAATCATCGGTGGCGAGGATAGGGGTCAGGAAAGACATCAGATTTGAGACTTCAGATTCCGAGGTCGAGAGGGCCCTGGCGAAGGAGCAGAGGCTCGGCGAAGCGCACGTCGACAGAGGTTGAGGCGATGCCACCGGGGGCCTCCCCCATCAGGTAGAAGGGGACCTCGATGCCAAATATCGAAGCGGCTTCGACATCGTTGAGAGCTTCGTCGCCCCCGGAGCGGTTGGCGCTGGTAACCGCCAAAGGCCCAGCCGCGGTTAGCAATTCCAGGGCCGTCTCATGATCTGGCACACGGACTGCCAGCGACTCGGCATCTCCCACCCCCGGCGGCCAGGTCTTCTTCGGGCGCGCGACAAGATTCAAGGGACCGGGCCAATGGAGGCTCGCCCACAAGCGGGCGTATTCGGGCAGCTCCACCGCCTCCAGTGCGCTCTCCAGGTCTGCCACGAGCAAGCCGATCGGTTGATCGAGGCCGCGACCTTTAAGAGCGAAGATCTGGGCGACGGCCTGAGGCTGAAGAGGGTCCGCCCCGATCCCATACACCGTGTCGGTGGGGAGTCCGATCACCTGACCGGCTCGGAGGTGGCTGAGGGCCCGATCAATCAATCGTCACCATTGCAAAGCGGTCTTTTCCATATTGATCTTGATGGATGCGAACGCGGTGACGCCTGCTGAGGTAGGCCCCTTGCGTCTCCCCGATCTCGATCCAGGCTTCCCCCCCGGGAACGAGCCAATCGCCGACCCCGGTGAGGATTCGATCGACGATCTCCGTCCCGATCGGCCCGGCCACCAGCGCCGACCGAGGTTCGTGCCTGACATCGACGGGGAGTACATCCCACTCCGATTCCGACACGTAAGGAGGGTTGGCGACCAAGAGGTCGGTTTGGGCCCGCAATTCGCCCGGCAAAGCCCCGAAGAGGTCGCCCGAGTACCACTCGACGTCGAGCCCGAGGCGGTTGCCGTTGTGGCGGGCGACGGCCAGGGCATCGGCGGAAGAGTCGGTCGCCACCACCCGCGATTGGGGCCAAACCGACTTCATAAATAGCGCCACAGCTCCCGAGCCCGTGCAGAGATCGACCACCAGCTGGGGATGGGAGTGCCGGCGGACCAAAAGAGCAGCCAGGTACTCGGTCTCCGGTCTCGGGATCAAGACCCGATGGTCCACTGCCAGCGTCAGGGGGCCAAATGCAGCCGTGCCCTCGAGGTACTGAAGCGGCAGACCGCTCGATCGCAATTTCACGAGCTCCGTCAACGGTCGCTCGGGAGTGGCAACTGCTGCCAGCCGACGCATTTCGTGGGCCGGAATCACGGCGCGCAAACGCCTTCGTCGTTAACGTTGCGCCCGGCCATCGGAACCACATGGAGGGAATATGACCGATCCGGTAACGCCGCCGCCCGACCCTATGCCACCGGTTGAACCTATGCCTGCCCCGCCCCCGCCGGCGCCGGCAGCCAGCGGAGCCGGCCGACCCGCCGACGTCGGACCCCGTTTCCTGGCGCGGCTCATCGACCACATTTTGCTGGGCATCGTGACCAGCATCATCATCGTCCCGCTCCTCATCGCCAGCGCCTTCAGCGGGGTCGGCACGGGCAGCTCCTTTGGCTTTGGATTCGACTTTGGGGTTGGGAGCCTGATCGCCTCGATCGTGACCGCCATCATCACCATCGGCTATTTCGCCCTGATGGAATCGAACATGGGCCAAACCGTGGGGAAGATGGCGCTGAGCCTGCGCACTGAAGGGCCGGCCGGCGGCAAGCCCACCCTCGAGCAGGCCCTCAAGCGCAATGCCTGGTATGCCCTGGCCATCATCCCGTTCATTGGCGGCCTGGCCCAACTCGCCATCATCATCTATATCGCCGTCACCATCAGCCAATCGGTCGCCAAGGTCGGCTGGCATGACACGTTTGCCGGCGGGACGAGGGTGGTCACCACCAAGTAACCGCCCGTTCTCTGGGCCCCTGACACCCCTCAGGGGCGTCAGGAAGCCTGGGTTCGCATCGCTTCGACCAGCTCGTCGAGGTCACCTTCGAGGACCTGGTCGAGGCGGCGGACAGTGAGACCGATACGGTGATCGGTGACCCGTGACTCACGGAAGTTGTAGGTCCTGATCTTCTCTGAACGGCCGCCGGTTCCTACCTGGGCCCGACGAGCCCCCGAGAGCTCGGCCTGTTGCTCTTCCATCTTCAGCTGATAGAGGCGGGCCCGAAGGATGCGAAACGCCTTCTCCTTGTTCTGGAGCTGGCTCTTCTCGTCCTGACAGGAGACCACCAGCCCGGTAGGCACGTGGGTGAGACGAACCGCCGAATCGGTCGTGTTGACCGACTGGCCGCCGGGCCCGGTTGATCGAAAGACGTCGACGCGGACGTCATTGGGATCGACCTCGACCTCCACCTCGGTCGCCTCCGGAAGGACCGCCACAGTCGCAGTCGAGGTATGGATTCGACCCTGGGCCTCGGTCTTAGGAACCCGCTGCACCCTGTGCACTCCCCCCTCGAATTTGAACCGCGAGTAGGCCCCTTTGCCCTTGACCGCCACGGTCACCCGTGAAAAGCCGCCAGCTTCCGATTCGGAGCTCTCCATGGGCTCGGTTCGGAATCCATGACGATCGGCGTATTTCTCGTACATGCGGAGGAGATCGCCGGCCCAGATCGCTGCTTCGTCCCCGCCGGCGGCGGCCCGGACTTCGATGATGACGTCTTTCTGGTCGTCGGGATCGGCCGGGGTGAGCTCGGCCCGTATCAGCGAGGCCAATTCCATTGCCTCCTCCTGCTTTTCCTTCGCCAGCACCGCGAACTCGGGCTCGGAGCCGGAAAGAACCTCGGCCTCCTCGAGGTCGGCCAAAGCCGCCCGGTACCTACGGAACATGGCCACGGGGTGAACGAGTTCGGAGTGGCGCCGACCTAACTCTGCATAGTCAGTGCCACCGGCCGCCATCTCGGCCTCGACCTCGGCCAAAGCCTTCTCCATCTCCAGCAGCCGGTCGAACAGCCCGGCCTCGAGGGGTTCGGGGGCCATCAGTGGACGGCGCGAGCGGCCAGGGAAGCCTCCGGCACCGGTCCCCGACGCAATATCTCCTCCACCTGCTCGGCCTCGAGCGAGGAAAGAAGCGACGCTACCGCCACTTCGATCTGATCCTGCTCCGGCACGCGGGTGGTGAGCCGTTGCAGCCACAGCCCAGGCGCAGCCAGGAATCGACCCCAGCGAGTCTCCTGATGCTTGCCGGAGGCTTTGAGGATCTCATAAGAAATTCCGGCGATGAGAGGGATGCCAACCAGCCGGCTCAAGATGAGGAGGGGCCAGGGCAATCTGCCCAGCAGGCCGAAGATGACAATTGCCAGGATCATCACGATCAAAAGAAAGCTGGTTCCGCAGCGAGGGTGCTCGGGCCGGTAACGGCTGACCCGGTCAATCGAGAGGGGCTCTCCGGCCTCATAGGCGTGGATCGACATGTGCTCGGCACCGTGATAGGCAAAGACCCGGCGAATCTCTTCTGACCGGCCCAACAACCACAGGTATCCGAGGAAGATCCCCAATTGGATGAATCCCTCAATGGCGGCGTAGACGAAAGAGCGATCCTGGGTGAGAAAGCGAGCAGCCACCGTTGGCACGATCACGAACAGCCCGACGAAGAAAGCAAGCGCCAGGGTCATCGAGCCGGCGATCTGGCTCCTGGTCAATTCCTTTTCGTCCTCGCCGACTGACTTCTGCGCCGACCAGGACAAGGCTTTGAAGCCGATGCTGAGAGACTCTCCCAGGACCAGCATCCCGCGCACGAAGGGCACCTTGGCCCACGCCGAGCGCGAAGTCAGCCGAGGCAGGTGGTGACGGATCGACTCGATCGCGCCGTCGGGTTTGCGGACCGCCACTGCCCAGGCGGTGGGGGCGCGCATCATCACGCCTTCGAGGACTGCCTGACCACCGACCGTCAGCGCCGCCAGTGGCGATTCCGGCATCAGTTGCTGCGGGCCTCGCCCTTCTTCTTGCGGTAGTCGGTGGTTCCGTAGCGCTTCTGGAACTTCTCCACCCGACCACCGGAGTCGACCAGCTTCTGGCGACCCGTAAAGAAGGGGTGGCAGTCGTTGCAAAGCTCTACGTGCATCTCACCGGGTTTGGTCGAGCGGGTGGTGAAGCGGTTCCCGCAGGAACAGATCACCGTTGTCTCGCCGTACGTGGGGTGAATATCGGCTCTCATGAAAATCTCCTCTTCATTCTTGCGTAGAAAAAGCGCCGTAGCGCCTTTTGCTACGCAAGAAGTATTAGCTGCCCGACGACTTGGCTACTTCGGCCAGGAACTCTTCGTTCGACTTCGAGTTCTTCAGCCGATCTATCAACAACTCGAGGGCGGCCCCTGATTCCAGGGCGAGAAGGACCCGGCGAAGTTTCCACACCTGAGCCAATTCCTTGCGGTCGAAGAGGAGCTCCTCTTTTCTCGTCCCCGAGGCCTCGATGTCGAGGGCCGGGTAGATCCGCTTGTCTGCCAGCTTGCGGTCGAGGCGAACCTCCATATTGCCGGTGCCCTTGAACTCCTCGAAGATCACCTCGTCCATCTTCGAACCGGTCTCCACCAGTGCTGTGGCGAGGATGGTCAAAGACCCACCCTCCTCGATGTTGCGGGCCGCTCCGAAGAAGCGCTTGGGCGGATAGAGGGCGGTCGAATCGACACCACCGGAGAGAATCCGACCCGAAGCCGGGGTCGCGAGGTTGTGAGCCCTGGCCAATCGGGTGATCGAGTCGAGGAGGATCACGACGTCGGTTCCGGTCTCCACCAGTCGCTTGGCGCGCTCGATGGCGAGGTCGGAAACCTGGGTGTGCTCCTCGGCCGGACGATCGAAGGTCGAATAGATCACTTCGCCCTTGACCGAGCGCTGCATGTCGGTCACCTCTTCGGGACGCTCGTCGACGAGGACGACCATGAGATGGCACTCGGGATTGTTGGTGGTGATCGACTGCGCGATCTCCTTCAGCACCGTCGTTTTGCCAGCCTTGGGTGGGGAGACGATTAGACCCCGTTGACCCTTTCCGATCGGGGCGATGAGATCGATGATCCGGGTCAGAACTCCATTGGACTTACCGTCGATCTCGAGCCGGAGTCGTTCGTCCGGAAAGAGCGGGGTGAGCTGCTCGAAGCGGGGCCGGCGGGCGGCTTCCTCACTCGACATCCCGTTGACGGTGTCGATCCGGATGAGCGCCGGGAACTTTTCCTGTGCCCGGGCCGGTCGGATCGGACCTGCCACGAGATCGGCCTTGCGAAGGCCGAACTTGCGCACCTGGCCCGCCGAGACATAGACGTCGCGATCGCCTGGGAGGTAACCCGTGACCCGGAGAAAACCGTATCCCTCGGGAAGGATGTCGAGATACCCCTCGCGAACCTCGAGATCGCCTTCAGGAATTTGCTCGTACTGGTAATCACCACGCTCGCGACCTCCCTGGCCGCCGCCCTGTCCGCCTCCCCCACGGCGGCGCCGGCGCCGGCGATTGCCGCGAAAGTCGTCGCGGTCGAAGCCCTCGCCATCGGGCTCGTCGATCTCGATTCCCGTAGCCTGGATGACGGGCTCATCGGATTCCCCGTCGGAATCGTCAGGGCGGGGAGCCTCTCCGTTCTCGGGGCGGGTTCTGACTGCGGGAAGATCGACGGAGGCCGCGTCAGCGTCGTCCTCGGTGATGCCACCGGCAGCCATCAGGGCGCTGATCAGCTTTGATTTTTGCAGTCCGTCGGCTTCGACTCCGACTGCCTCGGCGATCTCTCGCAATTCGTTGATCGACTTGTTTTGCAGTTGCGCTCGTGTGCTCATTTTCTCGCTCGTGTCGAGGGGAAGGCCACTCCCAGCGCAGGTAGTTGGTTAGTCGGGTAATCGGCCGATCTGACCGAGCCCTTTACCCAGACAGGAACCCACGACCAGTGGGAGATTGACCAACGGCATGCCCGCTCTTCAAAGGCGGGCGGTGAATTGAATAGTAGCAGCGAACTCCGATACGCAAATCATTCGATCGACCCTTTCTCTCGATCGCGCAAGATCGCGGCTAGGGAAGCGAAGTCGTTGGGAATCGAATAGAGGCGCTCGGTATCGGTGAGCACATGCGCGAAGCCGGGCGCGGGTACGGGCTCGATCCCGGTGGCCGCGGCGATGGCGGAAGCGAATTTGGTTGGATCGGCGGTCGCCAGCAACACCTGATCGACTCCGAGGCGTCGATGGTCGTTGCCGGCCAGCCAGGCCAAGGCGGTATGGGGATCGAGGAGCCTCTGCTCGGTTTCCCAGACCGCCTTGATCGCCGCCAGGATCTGGCTGTCATCGAACCAGGAAGCCGCGAACTCATCGGCAACGTCGCTGTGCAGAGAAGCAGGAATCTCAATCCGGCCACTGGCTCGAAGCTCCTGCTGCCAGGCCCACACCCGTTCGGGATCCCGGTCCGCAAGCTCGAAGAGATACCTTTCGAGGTTGGATGGAATCTGGATGTCCATCGACGGGGCCAGCGTCGGCATCACCTCGCCGACTGCTAGAACCCCCCGCTCAACCCAGTCAAACAGCCCATGATTGGCGTTGTTGGCGATGACCAGCCGGCCAATGGGGGCGCCCATTCGGCGCGCTGCCCAGCCGGAGAAGACGTTCCCGAAATTCCCCGTGGGGACGACGAAGTCGGCCCCCTGGACCCGGCTGGCGATCCAGACGTAATACGCCGCCTGGACCACGATCCGGGCAAAGTTGATCGAGTTCATGGCCACCAGATTCCTCCGCAGTGACTCGTCGGCGAAGGCTCGTTTGACCAGGCCCTGACAGTCGTCGAAGGTTCCTTCGACCGCCACCGCTCGGACGTTGGCGTCGTTCACCGTCGTCATTTGCCGCCGCTGGAATTCGGAGACCCGGTCCTTCGGATAGAGGACCACCACGTCGATCCGCATCGCCCCCCGGCCGGCGGCGATCGCCGCCGAGCCGGTATCTCCCGAGGTGGCCACCAGGACCGTCACCCGCCTTTCCTGCACCGCCAAGGCGTGTTCGAAGAGCCGACCCAACACCTGGAGGGCATGATCCTTGAAGGCCAGGGTCGGGCCCCAGAAGAGCTCGAGGAGGAAGCGGCCGTCGGAAAGCTGGCTCAGCGGTGCGACCTCGGGGTGGCGGAAGCCGGCAAATGCATCCTGAGCCACCTCGAGCGCCATTCCCGCCAGCGGGCTGTCAGCGAGGAACGACTCCAACGCGTTCGCCACCGTCTCGGGATAGGTCGGCCCCAGCTCAAGTCGAGGCCAGGTCTCCGGCACGTAAAGGCCCCCGTCGGGTGCGAGGCCGCCGAGGAGGATCTCATAGAAGCTGGGCCGGCCTGGGTCACCCCGGGTGGAAACGAACCTCATCGCTTCTTACTCGACCCCCAACACCCGGATAGTGGCCGCCACCTGCTTTACGACGGCGAGCGCCCGGAGTTGGTCGACCGCCGCCTGGTGGTCGCGTTCGGCGGCCTCGTGAGTGATCAGGATCACGGTCGCCTCGTCGCCACGTCCATCCTGGCGGACCGAGGCGATCGACACCTGGTTCTCTCCGAACGCCGAAGCGATTGCGGCCAGGACACCGGGACTGTCGGAAACCTCGAGCCGTAGGTAGTAGCGACTCGCCACTTTCGCCATCTCCGCCACCGACCCCGCTCCCACGATCACTCGCGGGGTCACTTGGGCTCCGGCGAGTAATTCCCGCGAAGCATCGATGACATCCCCGAGCACAGCGGTGGCGGTGGGCTCGCCCCCAGCGCCCGGTCCGGAGAAGAGGAGCTGGCCGATGGCGGGGCCCTCTACAAAAACGGCGTTGGTGGCGCCGCGAATCGAGGCCAGGGGGTGGGAGAGGGGGACGAGGGCGGGATGGACTCGAACCGATATCCCCGCGGGCAACGACTCGGCGGTAGCCAGCAGCTTGACCACGTAGCCCAGCTCGCGGGCAAACGCGATCTCGGCAATTTGGAGATCATCGATCCCCCTCCGGTAGACCGCCTCGGCGTCCGCCCAGACCCCGAACGCCAAACCCCCGAGAATGACTGCTTTGGCGGCCGCATCTGCTCCTCCGACATCGGCGGTCGGATCGGCCTCGGCGAAGCCCAATCGTTGGGCTTCCGATAAGGCGTCTTCGTACGATGTCCCGGCTTCGGCCATCGCCGACAGGATGTAATTGGTCGTCCCGTTGACAATCCCGATCACCCTGGTGAGCTTTTCCCCGGCCAGAGACTCGGTCAGAGGCCTGATGAGGGGGATGCCGCCCCCCACCGCCGCCTCGAAGAGAAGAGAGACGCCCTTTCCGGCGGCGATATCGAAGAGCTCGGGGCCTTCGGCGGCAAGCAGCTCCTTGTTGGCGGTGACAACTGGCTTGCCGGCCTGCAGGGCCCGTCGGACGAGGGATCCGGCGGGTCGTCGTCCGCCCAAGAGCTCGACCACTAGATCGACTTCGGGATCATCGACCACGTCCTCTGTCCGGGTGGTGGCGTAGGAGGCTGGGAAAAGCCGTGAGCGCTCGGTGTCGCGGATGGCGATCTTGACGAGCTCGAGGTCGAGGCCCGTCTTCTGCAGGATCGCCTGGCGATCGGAGAGGAGGCGACGCGCCAGCGAGCCACCGACCACTCCCCCGCCCAGGATTCCGATTCCGACAGCCATCTGCGGGGCGATGGTATGCCCTGTTCGGAGTCCGTTAGCCTTCCTCGCGATGGCGAAGCTCCCTCCCTTCGGCACCGTCTTCGCACCCCAGATGGCAATCGCCAGTTTCGAGGAAGGTGCCTTTGGCGCCTGGGAGATCGAGAAAACGGCCGACTTCTCGCTCCATCCCGCCGCTCACGTTTTTCATTACGGGAGCGCCTGCTTTGAGGGCCTGAAAGCGCATCGCGGCGTCGATGGCTCGGCTCGAATCTTTCGGATCGATGCTCATGCCGCCCGCCTGGTTCAAAGCGCAGAGCTTCTTTGCCTGCCGCCCCCGCCCGTGGAAATGACGATGGCAATGGTCGAAGAAGTGGTCCGGACGAATCGAGACGAGATCCCCGAACCACCCGGAAGCCTCTATCTGCGCCCAACGCTCGTCGGGACCGAGGCCAACATCGGAGCTGCAGCCCACCCGCCCGTGTCTGGTCTTTACTTCGTCATCGCCTCGCCCGTTGGCGATTATTTCTCGGGTGGAATCAGGCCGCTGCGGATCCTGATCGAGGAGGAAGCTCGTCGCTCCACTGAAGGGTTCGGGATGGCTAAGACCGGAGGCAACTACGCGGCTGCTTTGCGGACTGTGGTCGCGGCGAGGAATGACCTCGGGGCGGACCAGGTCCTTTTCGCCCCCAACGGCTTGGTCGAGGAAACCGGGGCGTCGAACTTTCTCCTCATCTCAGATGACGTAGTCGTCACCGCCCCCCTGAGTGGATCGTTCCTCCACGGGGTGACCCGAGACTCCACGCTCCGTCTGGCCGAAAGGCTCGGATACCGGGTGGAGGAACGCCCATTGCCGGTGCAGGAGGTGCTCGAGTGGGAGGGTGAGGCGGCCCTCTCCGGCACCGCCGCCGTTCTCTCCGGCGTGGGGACTTTCATTCACCGGGGCGAGGAGATCACCATCGGTGGCGGCGAAGTCGGTGCCAACACCATGCGGCTTCGAAAGGCATTGACCGACATCCACTCCGGGGTGGTGGACGATCCCTTCGGCTGGGTACGCATGGTGTAGCCCCCTCCGTCGCCTTCGGCGACACCTCCCCCAACACTCACTTCGTTCGCTGGGGGAGGAAACGGCGCCCTCGGCGGGATTCGAACCCACGCACCTGGCTCCGGAGGCCAGCGCTCTATCCCCTGAGCTACGAGGGCGGGATGCCCGAATTGTACCGGTCACCGGTGGCTCGCCCTCTGGCTTCCCCTTCGCCCTCGGTATCATTCCCACCATGCCGCGAGCAATGTGGAAGGGTGCCGTTTCCTTCGGTCTGGTGACGATTCCAGTCGGCATGTACACCGCCACGGAATCAAAGACCCCCAAGTTCAAAATGCTGCGAGAGAAGGATCATTCGCCGATTCGCTACAAGCGCGTGGCCGAGTCCGATGGCGAGGAGGTCGCCTGGGAAGACATCGTCAAGGGCTACGAAGTCGAGAAGGGGAAGTACGTCGTCTTTACCGACGAGGAGTTAGAGGCTGCCGCCGCCGGTGATCGCAATCGCCTGGTCGACGTGGTCCAGTTCGTCGACGAGGACGAGATCGACCCGATCTATTACAAGTCTTCCTACTACCTGGCGCCGGAAAAGACGGGGGCCAAGGCCTACCGGATCCTGCTCGATGCCTTGGTCTCCAAGCAGCGCGTCGGTCTCTGCAAGGTTTCGATCCGCGACAAGCAGCAGCTCGCCACGATCCGCGCCAAGGACGGTGTTCTGGTGATGGAGACGATGTACTGGCCGGACGAGATTCGCGAGGCCGAGTTCGAGGAGCTAGACGGCGACGCCGATGTCCGCCCTGAAGAGGTGAAGATGGCCGAGATGCTGATCGATGGCCTCACTGCTCCCTTCGAGGTCACCGAGTATCAGGATCTGACCCGGCAGGCGATTGAGGAAGCGGCCCAGAAGAAAATCGAAGGCGAAGAAATCGTCGCTCCCGAGGCACCCGAGCCGACCAAGGTGGTCGACCTCCTCGAGGCGCTCAAGGCCAGCGTCGAAGCCACCAAGAAGCGCAAAGCCGGCTAGTCAAGAGCAAAAGACGAAACACGAGATTTAAGACTTCAGATCGAAGTCAGGGGCCTCTGATTCCCAAGTGACTTCCCGAGGATCAAGGTCGTTGACGAGGCCTTTGTATACCGGGGCTCGCAGTCGTCGATAAGGCGTCCATTCTCGATATTCGATTCGGGCAACCAACGTCGGTTCGACCCAGACGGGCTCTCCGGGAAGGTCAACTCTTTCTGCAAACGGCGATTTCGGCCGCTCGCTCGCTCTGAGGATGGGCAACAGCGTTCGCAGCGACCGCTCGTCGAGCCCCGACCCTGCCGCTCCGGCCACCAGCAACTGGTCCCCCTGATAGAGGCCGACGATCAGCGATCCGAACGACCCCGCCCGTCCCCCTTCGCCCCGCATATAGCCGCCCACCACCGCTCGCAGTTGTGACCGGGCGACGACTTTGCGCCAGTCAGCCGACCGCCGACCCGGCTGATAACGAGAACCCGACTTCTTGCCAACGATGCCTTCGAGGCCGGCGTCCTTCACTGCCTCGAAGAGCGCCACGCCCTCACCCCGAGTGGGGTCGACGCGGATGATCGGTCCCTCAATGTCAAGCTCCCCGAGCAGGCCCCAGCGATCTTCGAGGGCAAGCGACGTCACGTCCTTCCCGAGATACAGCAGGTCGAAGACGACCAGCTGCGGTGGTGCCATCCCGAGCTGGAAGAACGATGGCTTGCCGTCCGGACCAACGGCGACAATCTCTCCATCGATGACCGCCGGAACCGAGGTTCGCAGACCGAGCAGGGCGGGGTAGCGGCCACCCAGGTCCTTGCCGTTTCGGGAACGTAGCAGCACTCGCTTCTCGTCGGTATAGGCCAGGCAGCGGAAGCCATCCCATTTGAGATCGAACCACCAGTCGTCGGAGTCGAATGCTTTCGGCCAGGCGGTGGCCAGCATCGGCTGGTACACGGCGGTCATTGCTTTCTCGATGCGGTCAGCCTTCGTTTAGTGCCTCTGCCACCAGGCGATTGACGAGAGCCCCATCGACCTCATCCTTGTGATCCCTCATGATCTGGCCAATCACACGACCTGAGGCCTTGGGATCCCCGGACGCGCCGAGCTCGGCGATCGCTGATCGAACCAGCGCAGCCGTCGACGCCTCGTCGAGTTTCTTTGGTAGCCAACGGCTCAAATACTCGACCTCCCACCCCAGTTTCTCGGCCATCGGCGCCCCCCGATCGCCGGCTTGCTCGAACTCACCTTTGGCTTTTTCCATCTTCTTGGCGTAGGCGGCGATGACCTTTCGGTAGAGAGCGTCATCAACCTCACCCTTGAAGCCCGGGGCGGAGCGAGCCAGCGTCACCTCGGTGTCGATCATGCGGATGACATCACGTCGTCGGGCGTCGCCGGCCTTCATGGCGTCCTTCAGTTCGGCGTTGAGTTCTTCCTTGATTGTCATGTCAGCATCCTGTCAGCGAGGGCGGCGGCCATCAGGCCAGGGTGATCGGTAATGATGGCTCCCACCCCGAGTTTGGCCAATGCCGGGATGGTCGTGGGGTCATTTACGGTCCACACGGCCACGGCGAAGCCGGCGGCGACGGCCGCTCTGATCTCATCAGGCTGCGATAGCGCCAATTCCCAGTTCGGGGCCAGAGTCCCGTGGCCAAGGTGTTGCGCGTGGGCGGTGGCATCGGCGACGCTGGCGCCGACATCGATCAACAGACCCGTGGCCACCGTCGGGTGGCGGAGCCGAACCTCGTCGACCGTGGGCCAGAAAAAGCAGGTCAGCAAGTCCCCCGGTCGAGCCCGGCTGGCGGTTTCCAGGGCCAGTCGGTGATCGCCTTCGAATCCGTAGTCGCCGGGGAAATTCTTGATCTCGAGGTTGAGCGGTGAGGACACCGTCGCCAAAACCTGGTCCAGCGTGGGTGCCTGACTCTCCCCCGTGACCGGGTCATGGGATAAAACCAAGGCGCCCGACGGGTGGCGCCGAACGTCGACCTCCACCATGGCCGCCACCTCCGCCGCCGCTTTGATTCCCTCGAGGGAATTGTCGGGAAACCGGGTCGGCCAGCCTCTGTGGCCGATTACCACCATCCCCTGATTTCTGGAGGTCATCTCTAGAAATCCGAAGGCGAAATCGATTGCGGGTTACCCGTGCCGTGAGTACCGTGCAAACTGATCAATCACAAAACCCTTATTCACTAGTTCTGGTCGAACTTGTGAAAGCGTTCACAAAGGAACTCCGATGATGACCACCCCCACTCTCACCATCACCACCGAATGGAGGGATCTCGCCGCCTGCCGGGACTCGGAGCCGAGTCTGTTCTTCCCCATCGGCAGCACCGGACCAGCCATCGAACAAATCGCCGCCGCGAAACAGATCTGCGCCGTTTGCACGGTGCAGGAGGACTGTCTCCAATACGCCCTCGAATCCAATCAAGAGTCGGGAGTCTGGGGCGGTTTCGCCGAAGACGAGCGCCGGCGTCTTCGCAAGCGTTGGCTGGCCGAACGCCGACGCCGCGCCGGCTAAGACTTCA
>DATFFB010000015.1:0-25283 GCA_035250485.1 Acidimicrobiia bacterium | reverse complement strand
ATCGCTAGCACCCCGTCGGTGATGGTTTCGAGTCGGTTTTTGGTCAAAGGCTTGCCTCCCAGGGCGCCTCTTTATACTCGCCAGCCGGTGACGCACGGACCCCGTTCTTGTTCATAGGCGCCCTGGTCGCCTCCGTGGCCGAAGAGGGCCACCACCTATCCGACGGAGGGGCGCTGGCCCAGTACGCCGGGATCCTCCTGGTTCTTCCCTTCATCGCCATGCTTCTCTGCTTTTTCTTCGGCCGGCGGATGCCCCGTCACGGAGCCGAATTCGCCATCGGAGCCATGGCCATCAATTGGATATACGCCATCGCCCTCTTCGTCCTGAACATCACCCAGGGGGTCGCCCGCGAGGTCCAGTTCGAAATCGCCCGAATCGGGGTCCGCAATGGCCAGCCCCTCGTCTTCGAGCTCGGCTGGGTTGTGGACGGCCTCTCCACGATGATGTTTGTCGTTGTCACCACGGTGGCCCTGCTGGTGTTCATCTACGCCGTCGGGTACATGCACGGCGACGTCCGGGTCCCGACCTTCTTCGCCAACCTCTCGCTTTTCGCCGGAGCGATGTTGGTGTTGGTGGCGGCACCCAACCTGGTGCAGCTCATCATCGGCTGGGAGGGCGTTGGGCTGGCCTCCTACCTCCTGATCGGCCATTACTGGGAGCAGAAGGAGAACTCGTCAGCGGCTATGAAGGCCTTCTATGTCAATCGGGTGGCCGACCTCGGCTTGATGATCGGCACAGTCATTCTCGGACTGACAGTGGGCACGTTCCGGTTCACCGAGATTTTGGCCGCGGCCGATGAGGGACTAGCGGCGCTGGGGGGAGTGGCGGTAGTGGCCGGGCTCCTGATCTTCTTCGGAGCGATGGGCAAGTCGGCGCAGTTCCCGCTTCATGTGTGGCTGCCGGACGCCATGGCCGGACCCACGCCCGTCTCGGCACTGATGCATGCCGCCACCATGGTCACCGCCGGGGTCTACCTCATCGCTCGCATGTTTCCCTTCTATGAGGGGATGGGCTCGCAGGTAAGGATCTGGATCCTGGGGATCGGTGCCGCCACTCTCTTCATCACCGGGTTACTGGCCCTGGTGCAGGACGACATCAAGCGCGTGCTCGCCTATTCAACGGTCAGTCAGCTCGGCTACATGGTTGCCGCGCTGGGGGCGGGTGGTTACACCGCCGGTCTCTTCCACCTCTGGACCCACGCCTTCTTCAAGGCCCTGCTCTTCCTCGGAGCAGGCTCGGTGATCCACGCCGTCCATTCCAACTACATGAGCGATATGGGCGGGTTGCGAAAGCACATGCCGGTGACCTACCGGACCTTCCTCGTGGGAGCACTCGCCCTCTCGGGGATTCCCCCACTGGCCGGCTTCTTCTCCAAAGATGAAATCCTCGCCACCTTCAACCACGAGGGTTACACGGTGGTGATGTGGCTCGGGATTGTCGCCGCCTTTATCACCGCCTTTTACACGTTCCGGATGGTCTTTCTCACCTTCCACGGTCACTATCTCGGCCACGGCCACCCGCACGAGTCTCCGCGGGTGATGACCGTGCCACTCGTCGCCCTGGCAATCGGAGCGGTGGCGGCGGGTTGGGTCAACATTCCGGGGGTCTTCACCGGTTTCCATCACTGGGTGGAGAATCGTGAGATCTTCCATCCGGTTGCATCGCCAACGTCGTTTGACTTCGGTGCCCTCATTCCAGGCGTGGTCGCCGGGTTGCTCGGGATCCTTCTCGCGTATCTCATCTTCTACCCCGAACGCAACACCCAGCCCGAACGTGATCGCCTCGAGATCCCGCTTCTCTATCCGCTCCTGCGCCGGAAGTATTTCCTCGATGACCTTTATTGGTACGGCATCGTCGCCCCTATCAAGGGGCCCTTCGCCCGGGCGGTCAATTGGACCAACACGTATGTGATAGACGGCGTGGTCAATGGCGTCGCCGGGCTCTCCCTGGCCCTCTCCCGGTTCGTCTATGGCGGTCTCGATCAGCGCGGAATCGACGGTTTGATCGGGGGGGTGTCGGCCGCAGCTGACTCGGCGGGGACGTCGCTTCGCAAGCTGCAGAGCGGCCGTCTCCAGCAATACGCCACCGGGTTCGTGCTGGGAACGTTGATCTTGGTGCTTTCGATCGTGGTTTTCAGATAGGAGAGGGACTCAGATGGATCTGTTGAACGACTGGGGCTTGACGGTGGTGGTGATGCTGCCCATCGTCGGGGCGCTGCTCATGGCCGCCATCCCCCGGGCCCAGGAGGAGATGATCAAACGCCTCGGTCTGGCGGTGACCGTGGTCACTTTCCTCGTCTCGCTCGCCCTGCTGGTCAGCTTCGACTTCGGTTCCCCCGGCTACCAGTTCGAAATCAACGTTCCCTGGATCAGCGCCATAAACGCCAACTACCACATCGGAATCGACGGGATCAGCCTTCCACTGCTCGTCCTCTCCACCTTCGTGATGGTGCTGTCGGTGATCTATTCCTGGAATCACTGGGAGGAGCCCCGCAACCCCAAGGGATTCCTGATCCTCATGTTGATCCTGGCCACCGGGCTCAACGGCACGTTCTCGGCTTTGGATCTGGTTCTCTTCTTCATCTTCTTCGAAGTCGTATTGCTGCCCATGTACTTCATGATCGGGATCTGGGGCGACAAGACCGTGCGCAAGATTCCCGGCTTCGCCCGCGAGACCGAGACCCGGCTCTATGCGGCCATCAAATTCTTCCTCTTCACGCTGTTTGGCTCGGCCTTCATGCTCCTCGGCTTCTTGGCCCTCTACTTCCGCTCGGATGTGGCCGGCGAGCGCACCTTCGACATCCCCGAGCTGGTGGCGATCGCCTCCAACACCCCGGAGGTCTTCGCCGGACGCTTCGGCTGGCTCGTGTTTGGGGCAATGTTCCTGGGTTTTGCCGTCAAGGTGCCGATGTGGCCCCTGCACACCTGGCTCCCCGACGCCCACACCGCCGCCCCCACCGTCGGCTCGGTTCTGTTGGCGGCCATCATGCTGAAGCTCGGCTCCTACGGATTCATCCGGATCTCGCTCCCGATCCTGCCCGAGGCGTCCCGGGAATGGGCGCCAGCCATCGCCATCCTGGCCGTGATCGGCATCATCTACGGCTCGCTGGCCTGTCTGGCCCAAACCGACCTCAAACGCCTGATCGCTTTCTCCTCGGTGGGGCACATGGGCTTCGTCATGCTCGGTATCGCCAGCCTTACCGACGTCGGCATCAATGCCGCGATCATCGGGATGGTCGCCCACGGTCTCATCACCGGCCTGCTCTTCTTCCTTGCCGGCTCGATTAGCCACCGATACCACACCCGGGAAATGGCGCGTCTCGGGGGCAACATGAAGCTGATGCCGATCCTCGGTGGGATCCTCGCTTTCACCGCCTTCGCTTCCCTCGGCCTGCCCGGGCTGGCCGGCTTTTGGGGCGAGTTCATGTCCCTCCTCGGGGCCTACAACCCGGCCGAGGGGCTCTCCCTCACCGTATTCCGAACGGCGATGGTGCTGGGGGCGATTGGGACCGTGCTGACCGCTGGCTACATGTTATGGATGCTGCAGAAGGTGAACCTGGGTGAACCCTCGGCCGAATGGGACCAACACGAATTCCACGACGTCGATCGCTTCGAGATCGCCGCCTGGGTGCCGCTCATCATCCTCATCGTTTTGGTTGGCATTTATCCCCGGCTGGTCTTGGGTGCCACCAACGACTCGGTGGTGAGCATGGTGGAGACGGCCTTCGGCCCCAGCGTGACTGCGTCCCTCGGCGGCGGCTGAGCTAATGGGCTTTGAGATCGACTACCTGGCGATAGCCCCGGAGCTGATCCTGGTGGCGACCATCGTCATAGTGCTGGCGCTCGATCTCCTGCTGCCGCGGTCGGCAAAGTACTTGACCGCCATCGCCTCGGTCCTGGGCGTGTCATTCGCCGCCCTGCCCTTGCTGGTGCTGGCGGTTGACGGTGGGAGCCGGGAAATGTTCGACGGCTCCTACACCGTCGACACCTTCGCGCTGGTTTTGAAGGGGCTCTTCATTGTGGCGGGCTATCTCGTCCTCTTGATGTCGGTCGCTTATATCGAGGGCGACCGCTACTACCAAGGCGAGTACTACTTCCTCATCCTTTGTTCGATTCTCGGATCCCTGGTCATGGCCTCCGCGCGCGATCTGATCGTGCTCTTCATCGGATTGGAGTTGACCACGGCTCCGCTCTTCATGCTGGCGGGTTGGCGCAAGGGCGACATGAAATCGAACGAGGCCTCGCTCAAATACTTCATCCTCGGTGTGCTCTCGACCGCCTTGATGCTCTTTGGAATGTCACTCGTGTTTGGGCTCACGGGTGAGGTGTCGTTTGCTGGGATCCGAGATGGGATCGGCGCCGCCACTGGAGAAGCCTCCGCCGCTCTGGGACTGGCCGTGGTGCTGATCATCGTCGGCTTCGGATTCAAGGTCTCGGCGGTGCCGTTCCATTTTTGGGCCCCCGACACCTACGAGGGAGCGCCGACTCCAGTTACGGCCTATCTCTCGGTCAACTCCAAAGCGGCGGGGTTCGTCGGGATGCTGATCCTGATGTACCTGGCGCTGCCCGGTGCCTCCAATTACTGGGCCCCCGCCCTCTGGATCATGTCGGCGGCCTCGATGACCATCGGCAACCTGGCGGCGCTGCGGCAACAGAACATCGTGCGGCTCCTGGCCTACTCCTCGATCGCCCAGGCTGGTTTCATGCTGGTGCCTTTCGCGGCCGCCGCCGTGAGCGGGACCGATCTTTCCGAAGCCTTCTCGGCCACAGTCGTCTATCTGGTGATCTATTCGATCATGAACCTCGGGGCATTTGCGGTGGTGATCGCCGGCGCCCGCAAGACCGGGACCGGCGACATCGATGGCTGGGCCGGGCTCGGGTCCTACGACGCCCGACTCGGGGTGCTGGCGGCGGTCTTCTTCTTCTCGCTGGCCGGGATCCCGCCCTTGGCGGGATGGTTCGCCAAGTTCGTCATGTTCCGCTCGGTGATGATCGCCGGGGGAGTTTCGACGGTGGCCCTGGCGGTGATCGCTGCCGTCAACAGCGTCATCGCCTTCTATTACTACGCCCGGGTGGTGAAATCGATTTGGCTCGATGGCGTCCCCGCTATCGCTATGGGGGACCGGTCCGACACGCCCGCCGGCTCCCTCCGCCTCGCTCTCGTCATCGCCGGGGTGCTGACGGTGCTAGTCGGGATCTACCCCACCTTGGCCTCGGTCTTTGGCGACGCTTCCCGAGTCCTCGCCGCCGGTTAACCCCAAACCTTCGGTTCAGCTGGTTGCATAGCAACTAGCTGAACCGAAGGTTTGCCGGATCAGTCCTCGAACTCTTGCTCCAGCATCGAGTAGAGGTTGTGGTCGATCCAGCGTCCCCGGATCAATAGCTCCTCCCGCAGCACCCCCTCTTTGGCGAAGCCGAGCTTTTTCGCCACCTGCTCGGAAGCGTCGTTGCCGACCGCGATCCGCAAGACGATCTTGTGAAACCCGAGTTCCTGAAAGCCGACTCGCATGATCGCTTTGGTGGCTTCCCCAGCCAGTCCCTGGCCGGTCTGGTCGGTCCGAATCCAGTAGCCGATTTCCCCGGTTCGAGTGAGACGTGAGACGCCCCAAGTGGAGAGGTTGCCGATGTGGCGGCGGGGATCTCCCTTTCTTCGTATCGCCCAGTCGTAGGCCTTGCCCTCCTTCCAAGCCTCGATGGAATCGCGGATGTAAATAGCGGCGTCTTCCTTTCGATAACCGGGGTGCGCCCACGGCAGCCACTCGTTGAGGGCGGGAAGCGATGCCTGTACCGCCTCGGTGAGAGCCGAGATATCGCGTCGCGAGAATCGACGCAGGATCAGCCGCTCGGTCTGGATGCGGTCGCTAGGCATTGGGGCCGAGCCTATAACGTGGCTCGGTGACGGACCGCCTCCGCATCCTCGCCGATCTTCCCGCTGACGAAGGCAAGCCCACCGCCTCGGTCCTCGTGCCGCTGTTCGAAGACGAGGCTGGCGATCTGCGCGTGGTCCTCATCAAACGCCCCGACACGATGCCCACCCACGCCGGTCATATCGCCCTTCCGGGAGGTCGCCCTTCTCCGGGAGACCATGATCCGGTCCACACCGCCCTGCGCGAGGCTGAGGAAGAGGTAGGTATCCCCCAGGACATGGTCAAGGTGGAGGGCTATCTCCCGGCCATCCACACCGTCGAATTCAGCCTGATGGTCATTCCGGTAGTCGGCCTGTTCGATCGCAAGATCGAATTGATTCCCAGCCCCCGCGAGGTGGCGGGCATCTTCACACCCACCCTCCGCCAGCTAGCCGAACCGGACCTTTGGGTATTCGAGGTCTGGCAGGGCCGACGGGTCTGGTTCTTCGACCTCGGCGGGGAGCCTCTTTGGGGAGCGACGGCGAGAATTCTTCGCTGGCTGGTTGGTCTTGACGCTCTCCCGTGAACTCGGTCGGACCTCGACTTTGGGAGATGTCTTGGCCGCGCGGCTGGCGTCGGTATCGTCGATGGTCACGTCGATATTCTTCGCGGCCTGGATCTCTTCGAGCTGGCGGCGGGTGATCTCGAGGGTTTGCATCCGGGCGGCGATGGCTGGCGAGGCACCGGCGTAGCTGGGAGGACGGGACGCTCGCACAGTAGAGGTCTGGGCGCGGAGGTCGTCGAGTTCGCGGCGGGTGATGTCGAGGGTCTCGGCGAGAAGATCCCGGTCGAGCTCGAGCGAACGCAACCTGGTGTTGGCGTGTCGGAGATTGCGGTCGAAAAGCTCCCTTCGCAGCCCGCCGACCAGATAGCCCAGGAGTCCGCCCCCGATCAAGCCCAATGTCAATACCCCGAGTATTGAAACGTTGTCTATCTAACTGCCTCCCAGACCTCCACTCGACTCTAGCCCGGGGTGGCTAGTTCGCTACCGGGGAATGCCGCACGAGCCCAACAACGATCCCATCGACTAGTGCCTCCCACGACGCCTCGATCACGTTCTCGTGAACGCCCAGAGTGGTCCACGACCAGTCTCCGTCCGAAGTCTCCAGCAGCACCCGCACCGTCGCCCCGGTCCCGTCCGAGGAGTCAAGGACCCGCACTCGGTAATCGGTCAGACGCAGGCCGTCGAGGGCCGGGTAATGGCCTCGCAAAGCCGCCCGTAGCGCCTGGTCGAGGGCGTTGACAGGTCCATTGCCCTCACCCGTCGTGACCAGACGCTCGTCACCGACCTTGAGTTTGACCGTGGCCTCGGCCACGACATTTCCCGAGGCGGAGCGTTCGACGAAGGTCCGGAAGGATTCGAGCTCGAAGTAGTCCTGCTCCCAACCGAGCGTCCTTCTGATCAGTAGTTCGAAGGAGCCGTCCGCCGCCTCGAACTGGTAGCCGCGATGCTCCAGTTCCTTCACCCGGGCGAGAACCAGACGAGCATCCTCCTCAGACAGCTCCAGGCCGAGCTCGGCAGCTTTGCGCATCACCGCCGCTCGTCCGGCTTGCTCAGAGACCACCATGCGGGTGAAATTCCCGACTCCTCCCGGGGGAGTGTGCTCGTAGGCATCGGGGCGCCGGGCGAGAGCAGAAGTATGAAGACCGGCCTTGTGAGTGAAGGCCGAAGAGCCCACGTAGGGCCGATGGGGGTCGAGCGATATGTTGACGATCTCGGCCACGTGATGAGAAGTCGGCGCCAATGCGGCTAAACGGTCGCGGCTCAAGACCGGAATTCCCATCTTGAGGACGAGGTCGGGGATGATCGAGCACAGGTCGGCATTGCCGGTGCGTTCGCCGTAGCCGTTGATGCAGCCCTGGATCTGACGTGCCCCCGCCTGCACCGCGGCGAGCGACGATGCGACCGCACAGCCGGCGTCATTGTGGAAATGCACTCCAATCTCGGCCTCGGGAAGCTCGGCCGATACCTTGCCGATCACTTCGGTGATTTGGTGCGGGAGCGTGCCGCCGTTGGTATCGCACAGCACCAACCGTTCAGCTCCCGCTTCGAGCGCTGCCCTCAGCACCCGCAAGGCGTAATCGGAGTTGGCGTGGTAGCCGTCAAAGAAGTGCTCGGCATCGAAGAAGACCCGACGGTCGTGATGGCGGAGGTAGGAGATCGAGTCCGAGACCATCCGCACGCCTTCGTCGAGATCGGTGCGCAGAGCTTCCTTGACGTGGTAGTCCCACGCCTTTCCGACTATGCAGATAGTCGACGTGCCCGCCGCGATCAGGGCCTGCAGCTGCTGATCGTGACCGCTCGCCATCTGAGGACGGCGGGTGGAGCCAAAGGCGACCAGGGTGGCATGCCGGAAGTCGAGCTCCTTTTGGGCCCGGGCGAAAAAGGCATCGTCTTTCGGCAGCGCCCCCGGCCAACCCCCTTCCACATAATCCACCCCCAATTCATCGAGCAGGCCGGCGATCCGAAGCTTGTCTCCGACGGTCAGAGAGATTCCCTCCTGTTGCGAGCCGTCGCGCAGGGTGGTGTCGTAGATCTCCAGATTCAGGTCGGGCATGGGGTCTCTTTTCGATGAGGGCAACAAAAAACCCTTCGCCAGGCGAAGGGTTGAAGGCACACGCCAGGTTATGGCGCGTGCCTATGCGATAATGATGATGTCGTAACGGGCGGTCATCTGCCCGAAGTATCGTCCCGATCGGGGCGCGAGTCAACAGCCGATCGCCAGCGGCTGTTCGATCCAATGAGGTGTTTTTGTGGTTTCCGCGGTCGAGCGAACAGAGCTAGCGCCCTCCTTTTCGGGCTTGGGAGTATCCCCCGAGTTGATAGAGGTGCTGCGAGCGGAGGGAATAACCACGGCCTTTCCTATTCAGACGTTGGTGGTTCCCGATGCGCTGGCTGGCCGCGATATCTGCGGAAAGGCCAAAACCGGCTCCGGCAAGACTCTCGCCTTCGGGCTGCCGATGTTGGAGATGATCGGATCCGCTGAGCCCCGGCGCCCGCGGGGATTGGTGGTGGTGCCCACTCGTGAGCTGGCGGCCCAGGTGGCTCAGACCCTGGAACCACTGGCTCGGGTTAAGGGAAAGCGGGTGCTGGCGGTCTATGGAGGGACTTCCGTGCGGGACCAAGTGAACACGCTGGCGACCGGGGTTGAGATGATCGTCGCTACTCCCGCCCGTTTGATCGACTTGCTCGAGCGGGGGACGGTGCACCTTGATCGCCTCGAGATCCTGGTCATCGACGAGGCCGACGAAATGGCCGATCTCGGTTTTCTCCCCCAGGTGCAGACGATCATGCGCCAGGTCTCGGGCGTTCATCAAACGATGCTCTTTTCCGCCACGCTCGATCATCGAGTTCAGGTCCTCGTCCGGAACTACATGAATGATCCGATCTTTCACGAGGTCACCTCGGCCCGAGTCACGGTCGACTCGTCGGTTCACCGCTTTCTTGAAGTGCAGTCGACGGATAAGGCGCGGGTGACCGCTCGCATCACCCGGTCCGTCGCCCGTACTCTCGTCTTCGTCCGGACCAAGCGGGGCTGCGACCGGGTAGCCGCCGACCTCCGCCGTCTCGATATCAGCGCCAAAGCAATTCACGGCGACCTCGATCAAACTCAGCGGGAGAAGGCGCTGCGGCAGTTCCGTAGCGGAAAACTGCCCGTCCTGGTAGCCACCAACGTCGCCGCCCGCGGGCTCGATATCGAAGGCGTCGACGTTGTCATTCACTACGACCTTCCCGAAGACTCGACTACCTACGTTCATCGCTCGGGTCGCACCGCCCGGGCCGGGGTAGCCGGTCTCGTGGTCACATTGGTCAGCAACGAACAACTGGAGACCGCCGGTTGGATCATGAAGGAAGCGGGACTGCGGATGCCGGTAGTGAGGATGTTCTCAAACGACGACCGCCTCGACGACCTCGTTTCCTTTCATCCGGGAGAGCTGCCCGAGCCGAGAAAGCGACCGTCGTCGCGCAATCGCCGTCGCGGTCGTTTGATCTAATTGTTGGCAGATCGCGAAATTCCCTTTATCGTCGAGTCCTCGTTTAGAGCCACGTTGGGCTTGGAGGCGACTCGTCGGGCGGAGCAACCGAGGAGATTGCCGTGAGAACAACCGACGCGTCCGCCCAGGAGCGTTTCTTATCCCTCTTTGAGCGCTACGCGCTCGCCGCGCGTGATGCGGGCCTGGTGCGCGTCCGGATCGAAGACCACAACCTCGACGCCGCCTACATCACGGTGGGAGGGCGGAAGCTCCTCAACTTCGGATCGTGCGCCTATCTCGGCCTCAACACGGACCCGCGCTTAAAGGAAGGCGCCAAGATGGCGATCGATCGCTTTGGAACGGTGTACTCGTCCTCCGCGGTCTACACCTCGGTCGACCTCTACACCGATCTTGAGAAGCGATTGCGCCAGATCATCGGGGCGCCAGTGATCATCGTTTCGACTACCACTCTCGCCCATCTAGCCGCCATCCCCACCCTGGTTGGCGAGGAGGACGCGCTTTTGGTCGACACCCAGGCCCATGCCTCCTTGCATCTGGCCGCCAAGGTGGTGGGCTCGGTGGGGATCCCGGTGCTGGCGGTGCCGCACAACGATGTCGCCGCCCTCGAGGAGACCCTTTCTGTGGAGGCATCTCGCTATCGCCACATTTGGTTCCTGGCCGATGGGATCTACTCGATGTTCGGTGATGCCGCCCCGGTGGCCGACTATGCGCGCATCCTCGATCAGTACAAGAACCTCTACATGTATTTCGACGACGCCCACGGATTCGGCTGGAAGGGAGAGCACGGTCGCGGCTGGATCCTCGGGCAGATGCCCTGGCATCCGCGATTGGTGCTTTCGTACTCTCTGGCGAAGTCGTGGGGGAGCGGTGGCGCCGCCCTGGCCTTCCCGAACGACCAGATGGCTGCCCGGGTGCTCTCAGTCGGTAGCACCCTGACTTTCAGCGGCCCCCTCCATCCGGCCGAGCTGGGAGCCTCGGTGGCGGCCGCCGACATTCACCTCTCCGATGAGCAACGAGAGCGGCAGGAGGCGCTCGGCAAGCAAATCGAGCTGGTCCAGAGCGCCCTCGATTCCTCCGGTCTGCCGGTGATGCCCACCGATGCGACCCCGCTCTGGTTTGTCAAAGTCGGGAGCTTCACCCGCGCCACCGAACTCTGCCGGCGGATGATGGATCGTGGCTTCTACCTCAACATCGCCGGGTTCCCAGCGGTTCCCATGAGGCAGAGCGGAGTGCGTTTCACCAATACCCTCAACCATTCCGACGACCAGATCCTGGAAATGATCGACGCTCTCCGGAGCGAGCTGGCATTCGTCACCGGAGAGACCGAAATCGAGATCGATCTCACCGCCACCAGTGGTGCGGATCGACCCTTTTCCTAGCCTAAAACCCATCCGATAACCCACTTTGTGGGTAGTGAAGGCACAAATCGCGGTGTTTGGCGTCGGCTGGTCCTATTAGTAGGAGCGGCGCCCGCCGGCATTGGCTGGGTGTTGTCATTCTTCGATCAAACCCGGTTCTTTGAAATTGGCTTGCTGGGGATGGTGCTTGGAACCAGTACGGCCGGAATCCTTATCGTCAGCGGTGCCAAGATCCACCCCGACCGCGAGGCGTTGGCCTGGCGTCTAGTTGGTATCGGCCTTCTGATCGCCGTATCGGGGGTGGCCACGACCGGCCTTCTCGCCTCTATCGATGCCCTCCCGGCCTTCGGTCCGCACGACATCGTCTTCCTCACCGCCTACACCCTGGTCATCATCGGCTTCCTGGCGATGCCCCATGTCGGAGGGACTCAGAGCCGAGTTCGCATCTTCCTCGACGGGGCCATCGGCGCTATCTCGGTGGCGGTCCTGCTCATGGTGTTCTTTCTTCCCGGGATCAGTGCACACTTGGCCAGCGCCACGTTTTGGGAGCAATTTGCTGGGATCGGATATCCCTTGCTCGACTCGTTGATGGTGGTGGTGGCGATGATCGTCACTATTCGCCGATCGGCCTGGCGGTTCGACGTAAGGATTGCCGCCCTCGGCGGGGCGATGAGCGTCCAAGCTTTAGCTGACCTCCGACTCCTGAGCTCAGGCATAGGCGAATCGCTCACCGCCGCTCAACCCGACTTCCGCTTCTTCCTCGCTGCGGTTTTGCTCCAGCTTGTCTGCGCCAGTCAGATTCGGCGACGGGTGAAACCAAAGGAATATGCAGATCGACGTCAGCCAATCTGGGCGATGGTGGCTCCCTATAGCGCAATGGTGGTGGCGCTCGTCGTAGTCGTGAGGGAGGTGTGGCGGAGTGAGATGAATTCCAATCTCACCTTGCTCCTGGCGATGGGCCTGGGTGTGGTGGCGTTGGTGGTAGTTCGGCAGTTGGTTGCTCTGCGCGATTACCGGAGCCTGGTGAGCGAGCAGCGGCGCGGTCTCGTGTCCTCCGTTTCGCATGAGCTGCGCACCCCTCTGACGGCCATGGTCGGATTTCTAGAGGTGCTCGATGACACGACGATTGAACTGGGGGCGAAGGAGCGCAAAGAGCTGATCGCGATCGTGCGTCAGCAATCGCTCTACATGTCGAGGATCGTGGCCGACCTCCTGCTACTGGCCCGTGAGTCGAACACCATGCAGCTCCAGGAGGCAGAAGTTTCCGTGAACCAGCTCGTGGACGAATCGGCGCGGCGGCTCGCACGCCAGGATCGGGATCTCGAAGTCCAACTCCAGCCCGACCTGATCGCTTTCGCCGACTCTGACCGGATCCGCCAGGCCCTGGACAACCTAATCGTCAACGCCTTCCGTTATGGGGGTGGCAAGGTTCTGGTCACCGGTCGTTCCGAAGGGGCAGATCTGGTAATCGAGGTCCACGACGATGGACCCGGCGTTCCCCGCAAGTACGAGCTGGCGATTTGGGAGCAGTTTGAACGGGGAGCGAACCGCCTCAACGCCTCCACCCCCGGTTCCGGCATCGGGCTGTCGGTGGTCGATCTGGTCGTGCGCCGCCACGGTGGCACTGCCACTTACGAGCGCTCGAAGCTGCTCGGCGGCGCCTGCTTCCGCATGGTCCTGCCCGATCGACTTCGTAGCCAACCAAGCTCGAGCCCGGTCGCGATTCGCACGGTCGAAGGCCACCTCGCCTCCTGATACCTTTTAGCAAACCCTGGGTTGTTAGGGCGGCTCCACCCCCCTTGACAGCCCACAGAATGCAAAAGGAGCGAGATGAGCGACCGACCCCGGGTGTTCTCGGGCATCCAACCATCAGGGGACCTGCACATCGGCAACCTGATCGGAGCCCTCGACAACTGGGTGAAGATGCAGGACACCTACGAGACGTTCTATTGCGTGGTGGACCTCCATGCCATGTCGGTGCCGTATGACCCAGCCGAGTTCGAACGCAGCCGCCTGAACACCGCCAAGGTGGTGCTGGCCACCGGGGTCGATCCCAAGCGATCTCTCTTCTACCTGCAAAGTCAGGTTCCCCAGCATGCCGAATTGGCCTGGATCCTTGGCACCATCGCCGGAATCGGCCAGCTCGAGCGCATGACCCAGTACAAGGAGAAATCCGATCGTTCCGGTCAGAACTTAGGACTTCTCTCCTATCCGGTGTTGATGGCCGCCGACATCCTCATCCACCGTGTAAACGCAGTCCCGGTGGGGGATGATCAAACCCAGCACCTCGAGCTCACCCGCGATCTCGTGGTCCGCTTCAACGGCCGTTTTGGCGAACTCTTCCCGTTGCCGGAACGGATCACGCCTGAACTTGGGGCCCGGGTCATGTCTCTGCAGAATCCCCTGGTCAAGATGTCGAAGACGGACCCCGATCCGGACTCGTATCTCAGTCTCACCGAAGATCCCGAGGGCACCCGGCGGAAGATCATGGGCGCCGTCACCGACTCCGATCGCAAGGTGCGTTACGACTGGGACGAGAAGCCCGGCATATCCAATCTGCTGGAGCTGATGTCCTTTTCTTCGGGACGCCCGATTCCGGAACTGGAGTCGGAGTTTGGCGACGCCGGTTACGGGCCCTTCAAAAAAGCGGTCGCCGAGGCGGTGGTCGAACGGCTGGCCCCGATTCGAGGTCGCTTTAAGCGGACCGATGACGCCGAAGTGGCTCGCCTGATGCAGAAGGCCGCCCTCGATGCTCGCAGCCGGGCTGAGGCGACGATGCGACTCGTGCGTAAGGCGGTGGGTCTCGGCGCCACCTAACCCTACCTTAAGTTTGCCGGGAGATGATCTCTTCGACGAGCTCGGTCGGGAGGAAGAGGACGACCAGGGCGAGCAGATTGAAGCCGGAGTGGATGAAAATGGCAGGCCCGAGACGTTTCTGCCTCACCGTGACGTAGGAGAGCACCAGGCCGACGATGAGGAAGGTCGGCATCGTCAGAACGAGGCTGCGAAAGAAGTCGCCGCTGAGACCGACCAGATGGAATACCGCGAAAACCAGAGCGGTGATCCAGATCGCCCGGCGTCCGGTGCCGATGGAACGTTGCAGCACTCCGCGGAAGAGCAGCTCCTCCGTGAGCGGGGCGAGCACGGTCACGACCGCTGCCATGATCACTTTGGCGTAGGTGGTGTCGAGGGCCCGGAGCTGATCGCTGATGATCTGGCCTCCCTCTCCCTCGCTGACGAGGTTGGCGAGCGGGAAGAAGATGATCGGAACGGTTATTTGCAGTAGCAGGCCGAGAAATATGTAGCGAAGGTCGCTCCCCTCGATGGATAGCCCGAGAGCCTCGAGTCCTCCCCTCTGCCGGGCCAGCAGCCAGAGCGTGCCGAGATGGCCGACGTACTGGGCAAGGGCGGCCGTCACCAGGAGGGCAGACAAGCTGCCTTCGGCGGCCAGAACCGCGATGGTGGCGATGCCGGCCCCGACGAGGCCAGCGAACATGGCCAGCCAAAAGTCGCGGGTTCGCCACGTCAACACCTCCACCAAGCCACGGTACCGGCGAGCAGGGACGACCTTCCTACACTTCGTCGGACAAGGTTTGCGCTGGCCAAGGAGTGTGTGTGGAGATCGATATCGGCATCGGAAAATCGGCCCGTCAGGCCTACGGGTTTGATGACATCGCCATCGTTCCCTCTCGTCGAACCCGTGACCCCGACGACATCGACATCTCCTGGCAGCTCGAGGGCTTCCGCTTCGACCTGCCGATGTTGGGGTCGGCGATGGACGGAGCCATCAGTCCAGAGACGGCAATCGCGATCGGCCGCTTGGGCGGGCTCGGTGTTCTCAACCTTGAGGGTCTCTGGACCCGCTACGAGGACCCCGAGCCCTATTTCGACGAGATCGCCGAGCTCCCGGCCGAGAAGGCGACCCAGCGGATGCAGGAGATCTACCTCGAACCGGTGAAGGAACAGCTCGTCAAGGCCCGGGTCGAGGAGATCAAGGCCTCGGGCGTCGTCACCGCCGGCAGCCTCACTCCCCAGAAAGTTCGGGAGTTCGGTGCCTCCGCCATGTCTGGTGGGTTGGACGTTCTGGTTATCCAGGGGACGGTCGTGTCGGCCGAGCACGTCTCCACCCGGACCGAACCGCTCAACCTGGCCGAGTACATCGCCGATTGCGACTTGCCCGTGATAGTCGGCGGCTGTGCCTCCTACAGCACCGCCCTCCATCTCATGCGCACGGGAGCTGCCGGGGTGTTGGTGGGCGTGGGCCCGGGAGCAGCCTGCACCACTCGAGGAGTGTTAGGGGTGGGGGTCCCGCAAGCCACCGCCATTGCCGACGCCGCCGGTGCTCGGATTCGTCATCTCGACGAGACCGGTCGTTATGTCCAGGTGATTGCCGACGGCGGCATGCGCACCGGAGGGGACGTTGCCAAGGCCATTGCCTGCGGTGCCGACGCGGTCATGATCGGTTCGCCCCTGGCGAGTGCCGAAGAGGCGCCTGGTCGCGGCTATCACTGGGGGATGGCAACCTTCCATCCCACCTTGCCCCGCGGTGCCCGCGTGCAGGTGGGGAGGCTGGGTTCGCTAGCCGAGATCCTCGTCGGGCCGGCCCACGAGAACGACGGCCGCCGCAACCTCTTTGGCGCTCTGCGGGTGTCGATGGCCACCTGTGGCTACTCGGATGTAAAGGCGTTCCAAAAGGCTGAGATCATGCTCGCCCCCTCGGTGCAGACCGAGGGCAAGGCCCTGCAAAAGGCGCAACGAGTCGGCATGGGATGACGGTTCTCGTCGTCGACTTCGGTGCCCAGTACGCCCAACTGATCGCTCGCCGAGTCCGCGAAGCCCACGTTCACTCGGAGATCGTTTCCCGCCAGATCACCGCCGAACAGATTCGGGAGAAGAAAGCCGAAGCCTTGATTCTGTCCGGGGGGCCGGCTTCGGTATACGCCGACGACGGCTACCGGATGGACCCCGCCATCCTCGACCTCGGGATACCGATCCTCGGCATCTGTTACGGCCACCAACTGCTGGCCGACCTCGCCGGGGGATCGGTGGCCCGCACCGATCTGGCCGAATTTGGTCGAACCGAGATCGAGATCTCCCCGGGTTCGCATCTGCTTGCGGGCCTGCCGTCGGAGATGTCGACCTGGATGAGCCACCGCGATGCCGTGGCCGATCCTCCACCGGGGTTTCGGGCGGTGGCGCGGTCACGGGGGTCGCTGGTGGCGGCGATGGAGGACCCCGAGCGGGGACTCTTCGGGGTCCAATTCCACCCTGAGGTCTCTCACACCGAGCGGGGCCAGGACATCTTCAAGCGCTTCCTCTATGACATTTGCGGGCTCTCTCCCTCGTGGACCTCACATTCGATCATCGAGGGAGCCATCGAGGGGGTCCGTCGACAGGTGGGATCGGCTCAAGTCATCTGCGGCCTCTCGGGAGGAGTGGACTCGGCCGTTGCCGCGGCCATTGTTCATCGCGCGGTCGGAGATCAGCTCACTTGCATCTTTGTCGATCACGGTCTTCTTCGGGCCGGCGAGGCCGAGCAGGTCGAGGAGACCTTTCGCCAGCATTTCAAAGTCGATTTGATCACGGTTAAGGCGGCCGATCTCTTCCTCGAGCGTCTTTCGGGAGTCACCGATCCCGAGCAGAAGCGGAAGGTGATTGGGGAACTCTTCGTCCGAGTGTTCGAAGAGGCGTCCTCTGCGATACCGGATGCCCGGTTTCTGGTACAGGGAACTCTCTATCCCGACGTCATCGAGTCAGGCGGGACTAGTGCTGCCACCATCAAGACTCATCACAACGTCGGAGGACTACCCGCCGACATGCGGTTTCACCTCGTCGAGCCGTTGCGGGATCTGTTCAAGGACGAGGTGCGGGCGATCGGCGCCGAAATGGGTCTGCCAGAAGACATCGTCTGGCGCCAGCCTTTCCCTGGTCCGGGCCTGGCTGTACGAATTATCGGCGAAGTCACCCTGGAGCGACTCGAGATCCTGCGGGCGGCCGACGCCATTGTCACCGAGGAGATCGCTCGGGCCGGGCTAGCCCGGGAGCTCTGGCAGGTCTTCGGGGTGCTGCTCGGGGTGCGGACGGTGGGAGTCCAGGGCGATGGCCGCTCCTATGCCCATCCTTTGGTGGTGAGGGCGGTGAAAAGCGAGGACGCCATGACCGCCGACTGGGCCCGGCTCCCCTACGACCTCCTCGAATCGATCAGTTCACGGGTCATCGCCGAAGTCGGTGGCATCAACCGGGTGGCTTATGACATTTCCTCTAAACCCCCGGCCACGATTGAATGGGAATAGCGGCGAATAGGCCGTCCGGGTCGGGGTCCGGCTCAACTCACAAGCCCCTGGGGCCGATGTTGGATAACAACCCATTCTGAGCTGGGAAATCCGTGGATATCTCCCTTTCGACCGAATTAATCGACATTTATCGCGACGAGATCGCGGAGCGCTCGCGCCGGCTCACCCAGGGAGCCCGGACCCTGTCGGATTCCCTTCCCCCGCGAACGGAGATCAGCGAGCTGATCCGCGACGCCCACACCATTAAAGGCTCGTCGCGGGTGGTGGGGCTGCCGGAGATGGGCCATGCCGCCGCCTTCGTCGAACACGTCTGGAAACGGCTCGAGAGCGGAGACCTGCTGCCCACGGTTCGGATGAGTGAGGAGCTGGAGAAGCTTTGCACGTTCTTGCCCGATGGAGCTCAGCAAGAAGCGGCCGGGGTCACTTCCCGTCTCCGGGCCCTCGTGGCCGCAGCCGAGGCGGCGGTCACTGGAACGACCTTGGGACCCACCCCGCCGACCACCAGTGAGGTGTCGATTGAGACGGGAACGAGCTCACTGGGCGGTCTCCTCGCCGAAATGGAGTTGGCGATGCGATCGGGGGTGTCGCGGGTCGACACCATGGACCTCTACCAGCTCATCAATCAGGCGGTCGAGGTCTCCCTCGACGCCGAAGGGCTCTCAGACTTGGCCCTGGTCCAGCTCGACGGGGCCGACCCCGCCAAGCTGATGGCGGCTTGGCGCGGTCAATTGCGCCGCATGGCGCTGGCGGTCGGCAACCTGCAATCGCTCGCGGTAGCACTGGCCAACGCACCATTGAGCTCAGTCACCGACACGTTCCCGCAGTTCGTCCGCTACGTCGGGCGCAAGCTCGGAAAGGAAGTGCAATTCGACGCCAGCGGCGAGGACATCCAGCTCGATCGACAAATCGTCGAGCTCATGCGCGAGCCGCTTCGCCACCTTCTCGTCAACGCCATCGATCATGGCCTCGAGACGCCGGCGGAGCGGGTATCGCTCGGCAAGGCGGCCACCGGCATCGTTTCTCTGAGCGCTCGTCGCGAGGGCGAGAAGGTGGTGGTGGTGATTTCCGACGATGGGAGGGGGATCGACTGGAAAGCCGTCCAGGACGCGGCCATTCGGCGGGGACTTCCCGCCGACAAGTCCGATCTCTCCTCGCTCCTTTTCCTTCCTGGCTTCTCCACTACCACCGTCTCTCACGACTTCTCAGGCACGGGAGAGGGGCTTTCCACTGTCTCCGATGTGCTCGAGCGTGTCAACGGCATGATCCAGCTCGAATCGGTGCCCGGTCTGGGAACCTCGGTCACCATCATCCTCCCCGTATCCCTCGTCCTCCAGAACGTGGTTGTGCTCGCCGACGGCTCCAACTTCTGGGGGATTCCCGAGGCCGCGGTACAGGCCACGATCATCCCCTCCGGCGCCGACGTGGTCGATAACGAGGGAGTTCGGCGGGCGCGCTTTCAATCCCAGGAATTGCCTGTGGTTTCAATGGCGGCGGCGATGGGGAAGGAGGCGGCCGGACCCGAATCCGAGCTTCTGATCGTCTCCACTCGCAGCGGCCCCGTGGCGGTGGCAGTGGCGGAGATCCTCGGCAAACGGCGGGTGGCAGTGAAGGGCCTCGGACCGATCCTCGGCGGTTCTCGCAACATCACCGGGGCGGCTTTGCTCGGCGGGGGCGAAGCCCTGGTGGTGGTCGACCCCAATTATCTCGGCGAGTACAGCCGGGAGTCACAGCCCCGCGGTGAAGCTCTTTATCGAATCCTGGTGGTAGACGACTCGGCGGGGGTCCGCCAGCTGATCTCGGCCGCGCTCGCCGGGCGCGGCTTTGATGTCGAAGTGGCTGAGGGAGCCCGCGAGGCGATCCTGGCCTTGTCGTCGGGGCGGTTTGATTGTCTCGTAGTTGACTTTGCCATGCCCCGTTCGAGCGGTGTCGACCTGGTTCGAACTCTTCGGGCTGGAGGGGTTTCCATTCCGATGGTTATGGTTTCCGGCGTGGCGAACGCCGAAGAGCAGCAAGCGGCCTGGGATGCGGGTGTAGACGCGTACTTGGAGAAGGGCGACCTCCGGCTCGGTTCGCTGGCGGCAACGATTCGGACGCTCCTCGACGAAAGGCTCCCGAAGGACGAAGCGTGAGTCCTGACCTCACCCTGTGGGTGGCTGGGGGAATAGCGGCGGTATCCGTTGCGATCGTCGTCTGGTGTCTGCGGTTGGCCACCACCGCCCGCGCCAAGGAACGATTGGCCCGTCAGGAGGCCGACGATGCGCGGCACATCAAGAACGATTTCGTCTCGATGGTGAGCCACGAGCTCCGCACCCCGCTTACCTCGATCGCCGGCTTCGCAGAGACCCTTTCCTCGGACTGGCCCCGTCTCTCCCAACCCGAGATCGAGGAATTTCTCGGCTATATCGCCAAACAAGCCAATTATCTGGGGGACCTGGTGGAAGACGTGCTGGTCATTCCTCGCCTCGAGGCAGGTCGGCTCCGGTTCAAGTCGGAGGTGTTCGATCTCGGGGAGATGATCGGCGAGGTCGCCCAGATGCTCTTTTCGACCTCCGGTGGCGGCGAGGCGGCCGTATCGATCCCGCACGGAGTCAGGGTGCAGGCCGATGCCAAACGGGTGCAACAGGTGATCCGCAACCTGCTCGAGAATGCTCGTAAATACGGGGGCGATCAGGTGCTGGTGGAAGGACTCACCCACGGGGAGCAATACGTGGTGGTTGTATCCGACAACGGTCCCGGTGTGCCGGACGGGGCCACCAACACCATCTTCGAGCACTTCGAGCAGATCTCGAAGGGCGACTCCCGCTCTTCGTCGGGAATCGGCCTCGGCCTTCCCATCGCTCGCAGTCTCGCCCGCGCGATGGGCGGCGACGTCTGGTACGAGCGCCGCTTCCCCACCGGAAGTCGCTTCTGCTTCTCCTTGCCCGCCGACGCCCTCATGGCCGAAGATGCTGAGTCTCCGGCTGTCGCCACTCAGGCCACACCCGCCCCCACCGCTTCTTAAGGGAAAGCCCAAATCTGGCGTACCAGCATCACTTCTGAGCAAATTTGGCCCGCCGAGTTCACATTTGAAACTCGCTCGCCAAATTCCGTCTGAGCTGAATCGTGTTTGCCAGATTTCAGTACGGACAAGGGGGTTGAAAGAGCTTCGCCCCATAGGTATGACCGCTCGATGGACAAGGATGTTTTGCTCAGGGTGACCGCGGAAGCATCTAGGCACCATGGAGCGATTCCCCGGAAAGCAGCCTTGGCGGCGGGTGCGACCAGCCTTCAAATCAGCAGGCAGGTGTCTAGAGGGCTGTGGCAGCGTCCTTATCCCTCCACCTACTTAGTGGCCGGATCGCCTGCCACCTGGAAACGAGCGGTGGCGTTGGCCGTCTACGCCTCGGGCGAAGGGGCAGTTGCATCCCACGCCACCGCGGCTCACATCTGGAGTCTCGGGAAGCGGCCAAAGGTGATCGAGGTGACGTCACCTTTGAAAGGTCGGCCTGACCGCCCGTACGTCATTCATCGCTCGACTGATCTGATTCCGCAGAACGTGTCCGAGATCGATGGAATCCCTTGTACGACGGTTGTGCGCTTGTTGGTGGACATCGGCGTCCCGTGGGGTGAAGGGATTGCGAGGCGTTGCCTGGACGAAGCGGTGCGACGAAGGTTGGTTA
The DNA here is from genome assembly GCA_035250485.1 of Acidimicrobiia bacterium. Taxonomy (GTDB): domain Bacteria; phylum Actinomycetota; class Acidimicrobiia; order Spongiisociales; family ZC4RG35; genus JACCTH01. Next base: position 4,072 of record DATFFB010000015.1, on the reverse strand, counting down.
CCGATCAGGCGGTAGCTAGAGAACTCCATCGCGTTGCGCGCAGGGGTCGGAATGGAGTGGGACCGATGCGATCGGTTCTCGCCGATCGTCTGGGATGGTCGTCCCTCACTGAGAGTCAGATTGAGTCTGAATTCCTCCGCATAATGAAGGCGGCTGGTATCGATCTCCCGGAGCCCCAGGTCAGGATTCGCAAACGCGGCGGACGCCTTATCGCGCGGGTCGACTTCGTTTTCGAATCGATCAAGCTGATTGTCGCCCTCGATGGTCTGGCGTATCACGCCGATCCGCTGACCTTCCGCAGTGACCGACGTCAGCAGAACGATCTGGTGCTCGAGGGCTATCGAGTTCTACGCTTCACGGCCTGGGATGTTTTTGCCGCACCTGAATACGTGGTAGCGGCTGTGGTCGCTGCCCTGATCGGTTGATCTGAAGCAACCGACCCGGCCGTACTACTAAGCGATACACAATGTCGGCCTGAATAACGCCTTTGTGATTCTGACCCATCCTCCCGGTACGATGTGGAAGTGCACGCGGAGTGGTTTCAGAACGACCTCTTGGTCGATTCGCCCTTACTAGCTGAGCTCAATCCCGCGCAGAGAGAAGCGGTCGCGGCCACCGAGGGCCCGGTCCTGGTGGTGGCGGGGGCCGGGTCGGGCAAAACCCGGGTTCTGACCTATCGGATCGCCCATCTGATCCGTGACCTCGGTGTCGCCCCGGATTCGATCCTCGCCATCACCTTCACCAACAAGGCAGCTGAGGAAATGCGAAGCCGGGTCGCCCGCCTGGTGGGGCGGGCCACCAGGGCCATGTGGGTGTCGACCTTCCACTCCGCATGCGTCCGCATCCTCCGTCGCGAGGCGCCGCGGCTGGGATATCGCTCGGGCTTTTCCATCTATGACGAGGACGACTCGGTCCGCCTGGTCACGATGTGCATCAAGGATCTCGACCTCGACCTGAAGCGATTCCCCCCCAAGGGGATCAAGGAGGCCATTTCCCGGGCCAAGAACGAGTTGATCGACTTCGAGTCCTACGCCACGAGCAACCAGGGCTTCTATCACGAGCAGGTCTCCGACATCTACCGGCTGTACCAGCAGAGGCTGCTCGAGGCCTCGGCGATGGACTTCGACGATCTGCTCATGATCACCGTCGAATTGCTAGGTGCCTTCTCCGAGGTGGCCGAGCATTACCAGGAGCGATTTCGATACATCCTGGTTGACGAATACCAGGACACCAACCGCGCCCAGTACGCGCTGGTAAAGATCCTGGCGGCCCAGCATCGCAACCTCTGCGTGGTGGGCGACGGCGACCAGAGCATCTACCGCTGGCGGGGAGCCGACATCCGCAACATCGAGGACTTCGAGAAGGACTACCCCGATGCTCGGATCGTCGTCCTCGACCAGAACTACCGGTCGACCTCACGCATCCTCGACGCGGCCAACGCCGTCATCTCCAACAACCCTCGGCGCACGCCCAAGCATCTCTGGAGCGACCGCGGCACCGGAGATCTTGTCATCCGCTTCGAAGGAGAGGATGAGCACGACGAGGCGGGGTTCGTCGCCGACGAAGTGGAGCGATTGGTCGAGGGCGGGTTCAACCAGTCGGACGTGGCCGTGTTCTACCGCACCAACGCCCAATCGCGTGTGATTGAGGAGGTCCTCGTCCGTCGGGGAGTGCCCTATCGGGTGATCGGCTCGGTCAAGTTCTACGAGCGCAAGGAGATCAGGGACGCCCTCGCTTACTTGCGGGCGATAGTCAATCCCGACGACGCCGTGGCTCTGAAGCGGATCATCAACGAGCCCAAACGGGGGATCGGCACCACCAGCGTCGCCCACCTCGACCGATTCGCCCAGGACCATCGGATTGGATTCGGCGAAGCTCTGCACCAGGCCGCCGAGATACCCCAACTCACCGGACGGGCCCAGCGACAGATCCTCGAGTTTGCGGGGATGCTCGACCTCATCCGGATGAAAGCCGATACCGGGGGCATCGGGGCCGCGGTGGAAGCGGTCTTACACGACACCGGCTATCTGGCTGCGCTCGAAGCTGAACGCTCCATCGAAGCCCTGGGTCGGATTGAAAACCTGAGGGAACTGGGCTCGGCAGCAACCGAATTCCGCATCTCCACGGAGGGGGCGGTGGTCGATGGCGTCGAGTGGGATTCGCTCTCCAATCTGGCCCGACTCGAGCTGTTCCTGGAAACGGTGTCTCTCCAGAACGAAACCGACGAACTCGAAGAGGGCGCCGGGGCGGTCACCCTGATGACCATTCACAACGCCAAGGGTCTCGAATACCCGGCCGTTTTCTTGGTGGGAATGGAGGACGGGGTCTTTCCCCATGCCCGCACCCTCTCCGATCCAGCCGAGCTCGAGGAGGAGAGACGTCTCGCTTATGTGGGCATGACCCGCGCCCGCGACCGCCTTTATCTCACCTCAGCCTGGAAGCGGATGCTCTTTGGAGCCAGCAACTACAACACGCCTTCCCGGTTTCTCAAGGAAGTTCCCTCCCACTTGCTCGAAAAGGCTGGCAAGCGCAAGCGCACCACCAACGCCGAAGCGGCGTGGTCAGGGAGGAGCACCCTCAGTCCCGACAGCCTGGTGCAGGGTGATCGGGTTCGTCACGACAAGTGGGGGTTGGGCTCGGTGCGAGAGGTCATCGGTGAGGGCGAGCGGGCCGAGGTGGATGTGCTCTTCGACAACGAGGGAGCCAAGCGGTTGCTGCTCGCTTGGGCCCCACTGGAGAAGGTGGCGGGCACCTCCTAGGAGGTTGCGGCCGCCCGTTCCCCCTCGACATCTGCCAGGAGCTCGTGCCAGGACTTGGCAAACTTGTCGACTCCCTGGTCCTCGAGCAACTGCGAGACGTCATCGAGATCGATGCCCAGCTCGGCCAGGCGATCGAGATCGGCCTGGGCCTCGGCCACATCCCCTTCGCCAAAGGGTTGGGCGAGCGGGGTGCCATGGTCCTGGAAGGCGTCCATCGTCGCGAGCGGCATGGTGTTGATCGTGTGCGGCGCCACCAGCTTTTCCACGTACATGACGTCGGGGTAGGCCGGATTCTTGGTTGAAGTGGAGGCCCACAACGGTCTCTGAACGCGACCGCCTTTGCGCTCGAGCGCCATCCACTCCTGGGTCCGAAATCGCTCGAGGAACATGCCGTAGGCAACTCTCGCCTGGGCGATGGCGATCTTTCCCAGCAAGCGCTCTCCGCCTTCGACGCCTTCGAGTCGCTTGTCGACCTCGGTATCGACTCGTGAGACGAAGAACGAACCCACCGAGTTGACCAGCTTCAGCTTTCCGCCTGCCTCGGCGTATTCCGCTAGGCCGTTCTGATAAGCCTCCATCACCGCGGCATAGCGGGGGAGGGAGAAGACGAGGGTGACGTTGATCGAGATGCCCTCGGCCGTCAGGCGGCGAATGGCCTCGACCCCAGCCGCCGTGGCGGGCACCTTGACCAGAAGATTGGGGCGATCGATCCGCTTCACCCATTCCCGAGCCTCGGCCACGGTGGCGTCAGTCTCGTGAGCGACCAGCGGGCTTACCTCGACCGAGACAAAGCCGTCCCCGCCCTCGCTCCATTCCCAGGTCGAACGCAGCACGTCACAGGCATCGGCGATGTCAGCCGTCATCAACTTGACGACGATCTCTTCGGCCGTGTGTCCGGACTTGGCTAACTCCTGCAAGGGTCGGTCATAGGCGGCACCTTTGGTGATGGCTCCGGCAAATATCGTGGGATTAGAGGTAACGCCGCTGACCGCGTCCTCTGAGATCCGGCGTTCCAGCTCGCCGCCGTCGATCATCTCTCGACTGAGCTCGTCCGACCAGATGCTTTGACCGGCCGCGGCCAGTCCATGAAGACGTGATTTGGGCATTCGCAACTCCTCTAGGTCGTACCCAAACCTAGCTATTTGCGAACCCTGGGTTGCTATCCGCGTACAGGCCGGATAACAGTCCAGAGAAGGGGACAAATCGGGCCCGGTAACCTCCGGCTCCGTGCCGACTCGGATCCTGATTGCCAAGCCAGGACTCGACGGTCACGACCGCGGGGCGAAGGTCATTGCCCGGGCCCTGCGCGATGC
>DATFFB010000014.1:0-7130 GCA_035250485.1 Acidimicrobiia bacterium | reverse complement strand
GCCAACGAGGAGATGGAGACCGTGTCGAACTCGGTCGAGACTTTGACCTTCCACCGGCCGCTCTCGGTGAAGGACTTTCTCGCCGCCAACCCGGAAAGCTACGCCCACCTCCAAGCCTGACCTCAATTCTGTCGGTGCCTGCCGATACCTTCGAGTTATTCGAAACAAAGGAGGCTTCGATGGACACCCAGGCCTGGGTCGATCAGTACGACGCGCATGTCGCCAACACCATCCGACGTTTTGGCACCTTCATTCAATATGTCGGAGGTGAAGGCGAATGCAGTTGCGGGGGCTGCGAAGACGTAGAGGACGATTCGCCCTCATTCGCCTACACCGTCGGCCTCTTCGGCCTCGGTCACCCCGAGCTGCTGATCTTTGGGGTCGATTCGCACACAGCTGCACATTTGCTCAACGAGCTATCCCGCCGGATACGTGGGGGCGAGAACCTTGTCGCGGGACAAATGATCGAGGTCGATGGTTTTCCTTCTCAGATCGTTCCTGAAGAGGTTCCCAACCCCGGAGACATCGTGTTCACGGCCAACGACTTCTACCGACGTCCAGATACTGCATCGGTGCCGGTGCTCCAACTCAGCTACGACCAGGCGGGTCTCTTTCCTTGGGATAGCGGCTTTGCAGACCCTGGCCGGCAACCCCGGCCCGGTACTTTCACCGCTTGACGCGGAGCGCATTAGTGCTGCGGTGCGATTGTCAGAACCGAGGAGGGCGCTTCTCCTTGACCGCGGCGAGGCCCTCTTTTGGATCAGGTCCGAGAAAGCCCAGGAACTCATAAGCCACTGAGGCGTCAAAGGCTGGATAGGCCGCGCGGAGCCAATGATTGAGGGTGTGCTTAGTCCACGACAATGCTTCGGCCGAACCGGCGGCAAGGCGTGCGGCGATGCGGCGGGCCTCCTCAAGTAGCTGATCGTCGTCGACCACCTTCGCCACCAACCCGAGTCTTTCGGCCTCGGTGCCATCGATGGGTTCGTTGGTCAGCAGGTGATACTTGGCCTTGGCCATTCCCACCAGAAGGGGCCAGATCAGCACCGCATGGTCGCCGGCGGCGACGCCGAGAGTGGTGTGACCGTCGAGAATGCGAGCGGAGCGCCCGGCGATCGGAATGTCGGCGAGGAGGGCGGCCGCCAGGCCCGCTCCGACCGCCACACCGTTGATAACGGAGACGATCGGTTTTGAACACTCGATGAGATTGCGGACCAAATCCCGCGCCTCTCGCAAGGTCCGGCGATGGACCGCGGCATCGTTCATCATCGCCTCGATGAGGGTGAAGTCGCCGCCGGCGGAAAAGGCCCGGCCTTCGGCCCGAAGCAGGATCACCTTGGTCTCGGGATCGGCATCTAGATCCAACCAAATCCGAGTGAGTTCGCGATGGCCGGCAACGTCGACCGAGTTGAGTCGCTCGGGGTTGTTCAGCACCACCTCGGTGACGCCCGAGGGCTGACGGTCGATTTGCAGGGTCTGATAGTCCTCGATCACGAGGGCAATAATGACCAAATGGGAGACGGCAAGCCAACCGCGCTGGTTACGGGCTCATCGTCGGGAATCGGTCTCGCCACCGCCAAGCAGTTGCTCGACTCTTCATATCGGGTGGGGTTGTTGGACATCTCCCTCCACCACATCGAACACGCCGATGCCATTCCGTTTCGGGTCGACCTACGCGATCGAGATGATGTCCGGCACGTAGTTGCCGCTGCCACCGAGGAGCTGGGGACCATCCAGGTCTTGGTCAACTGCGCCGGCTGGGACCAGGCCATGCCCTTCATCGACACCGACGATGCCTTTTGGAGAAAGGTGATCGACATCAACCTCTTGGGCCCGATGGCGGTCACCCACGCGGCCCTTCTTCATTTCGAAGACGGCGGTGCGATCGTCAACGTCGCCTCCGACGCCGGCCGGGTGGGTTCGTCGGGCGAAGTGGTCTACTCGGCCGCCAAGGGCGGGGTGATCGCCTTCACCAAAGCCTTGGCGCGGGAGGTGGCAAAGCGAGGGATCAGGGTCAACGCCGTGGCCCCGGGACCCACCGATACCCCTTTCTTGGCGGGGTTCGATGACTCGGGAAAGCTGGCCGAGGCGATGATCCGCCAAACCCCGCTTCGCAAGCTGGCCACTCCCGAAGACGTGGCCACCGCTATCTCCTTTCTCGCCTCCCCGGCCGCCGGTCACATCACCGGACAAGTGCTGTCGGTCTCGGGCGGCTTGACGATGGTCTGAGCCCTAGCAGCGGTGCGGCACTGACGCTTCGATCAGGTCGGCCCGGCGTGCTGCCTCGGCGTGCTCGCCCTCGGAGTCCTGGCGCCGGGCCAGGAAGATGAAAGGAAGGGCGATGGCGTGGATTGCGGCCGCCACCAGGTAGGAAGGGCCGTAGCCACTGCCGTCGGCCACCCGGCCCAGGAAGGGCTGCGTGACAGCCCCCCCGGCCGAGCCGACCAGTGCATCGAGAGACAAGACCGTGGCGCGTTGGGAGGAGGGGATGCAGCCGTTGAGAAAAGCTTGCCGGACCGGAAACACGGCCGAATAGAAGAAGGCCCAGGCCACCAATGCCGCCGCTACCAACCAGAAGCTTCGACCAAGACCGATCATGACCAGCGAGACAGTGGAAAGGGTCGTCCCCACCAGGATGGCGGTGGTGCGGCGCGAAAAGATCTTCTGGATCCAGGGCACGACGAGACCGCCGAGAATCTGCGCTCCCGCAAATACCGCCGCTGCCAGCCCCGCAAGCCCGAAGGCGGATTCGTCGCCGTAGAGCTGAAGAAGGTAAGGCTGCATGGCGTAAAAGCCATAGAAGGCAACCCCGGAGAGGAAGAACGACGACAGGATCAGCCACCTCAGGTTGGGGTTACCAAGACCGGTGCGCACCGACTCAGTAAGCACGCTCTTTACTTCGGCCACCAGGTTGGCCTGGTCCATGCGAGTGAAACCGAGATCGTGCATAAAGCGCAGTGCGACGACGAAAGTGAGACCCAGGAGAACCGCCCGGATGATGTAGGGGACGGCGAGCGAGCTGAACTGGGCTACCACGCCCCCGGCGACCGCTCCCACCAGCATCGCCGACCCCGACACCACCTGCCCCCGGGCGAGGACTTCTTCGAGGGGGCCGTCGTAGCCGGTCGAATCGAGGGCGTCGACCAGCCATGCCTCGGTGGCGCCGGAGAAGAAGGTGAACCCGAGTCCGAGCAGGATCGAGGCAATCGCCCAGCCCCATACCGGAGCTTGGGTCTGCCACATCAACAGATAGAGCAGCGTCGAGAAGAGCAAGGTGATCGTTCCCCATAGGTAGGAAGTGCGCCGGCCCCTGGTGTCGGCCACGACCCCGGTGGGTACCTCGAAAAAGAAGGCCCCCGCGGTGTAGAAGGCGTTGACCAAGAACGCCTGGGTGTTGGTGAGGCCCGCCGAGAGCAGGAATAGGGTGTTGATGCCCCAGATAAAGGACGAGGCCAGCGTCGAGAGCAGGATGAGGAGGAGATACGTGCGCCTGACCTGGGCGGCTTCGGGGTTCATGGCCGCCGCAGGGTATCGAAGCTTCTACGCGCCCAAACAGCTCGTTCGTAAGGGGTCTAGCTGATAAAAACCGCCCTAGTCCCGAGTCTCGATCCGCAGGGCCCGGTGGCCGCCGAGATGGAGATGCTCTGGTGGCTGATGCTCGCCCTCGGCGGCGCGGTCTTCCTGCTTTTCCTCGGTCTCCTCCTCCGGGGCCTCGCCCGCGGCCCAGCCGGTCGGGCCAGTGAGCGCAATTGGCTGGTGGGCGGAGGGCTGGTGATGCCACTGATAGTGATCACGGTCGTGCTGGGCTTCACCCTGGTGGCGATGGCCCGCCTCGCCAACGCACCGACGGAGGACCAGCTGATCGTCGAGGTCGATGGCCATCAGTGGTGGTGGGAGGTGCGCTATCCGGATCTGGGAGTTGTAACTGCCAATGAGATCCACCTTCCGGTGGAGCGGCCAATTCTCCTGCGGGTGCGGTCGGTTGATGTGATCCACAGCTTCTGGATCCCGTCGTTGGCCGGGAAGATCGATCTGCTTCCCGACAAAACCAACACCATGTCGTTTTCCGCCAGCGAGCCCGGGGCTTACCGCGGAGTCTGCGCCGAGTTCTGTGGCCTTCAACACGCCAAGATGAGGCTCACTGCCTTCGTCACCTCCGAGGAGGAGTTCGACGAGTGGGCGCGCCAGCAGGCGCAGCCGGCGACTGTCGAGGCATCCCGTGGGCAGGCGTTGTTCCTCTCAGCCGAATGCCCCGACTGCCACACAGTGCGTGGTACCCCGGCCGATGGCAGCAACGGCCCCGACCTGACCCACCTCGCCTCCCGCACGACCTTGGCTGCGGGAACACTTCCCAACAGCACCGAGGACCTTTCGGCATGGGTCCGCAATCCCCACGAGTTCAAAGAAGGGGTCGAGATGGAGGCCGCCGAACTAAGCGATGCCGATCTCGCTGATCTCGTTGCCTATCTCGAGAGCCTGCAGTGAGCGATCGCATTCCCGAGTTGGACGATCACTACCCGACCGCGGCCACGGTTGTCACCGACCCCATCCTCGACGACCTCTGGGACGACCCGCCGGGCCTGTGGGGAAAGCTGAAGGCGGTCCAGAACGACGCCATCGGCAAGCGTCTCATTCTCACCGGCTTCTTCTTCCTCATCCTCGGAGGGTCGGTCGACTCCGTGGTTATGAGGATGCAGCTGGCCTTCCCCAACAACACCCTGGTCAGCGCCCAGACCTATAGCGAGCTCTTCACCAATCACGGGTCGGTCACCATGTTCTTGGTCATCCTCCCCATCTTCGAAGGCTTTGCCATTCTCATGCTCCCCCTCCTCCTCGGCGCCCGCGAGATGCCCTTCCCTCGCCTGGGCGCCTACTCGTACTTCACCTTCCTGATGGGTGGACTGCTCTATTACTCGGGCACCCTTTTTTCCGCCGTCCCCGACGCGGGGTGGTTCGCCTACACCCCGCTTTCGGGACCGAATTTCTCCCCCGACCTGGCCATCGACGTTTGGGTGCTGGGCTTGGGGGTGGCGGAGGTGGGTGCGATCGCCGCCGCCATCGAAATCATCATCGGGATCATGAAGGTCCGAGCCCCGGGGATGACCCTCGCCCGGGTGCCGCTCTTCGCCTGGGCGATGCTGGTCACCGCCTTCATGATCCTCTTCGCCTTCACGCCGCTGATCATTGGCAGCCTGCTCCTCGAGCTCGATCGCGGCTTTGGCACCCAGTTCTTCAACCCCGAGGCGGGTGGGAGCTCGCTCCTCTGGCAGCACCTCTTCTGGATCTTCGGACATCCCGAGGTCTATATCCAGTTTCTCCCCGCTACCGGCATCGTCTCGATGGTCATTCCGGTATTCGTGCGAAGAAAGATGGTCGGCTACCCGTGGATCGTTGCCTCGCTGGTGGCGATCGGCTTTCTCTCCTTCGGGCTCTGGGCCCACCACATGTTCGCCGCCGGGCTCGCCCCCATTGTCCTTGGATTCTTCGCCGCCGCCTCCATGGCGATTGCCATTCCCGCCGGAATCCAGATCTTCGCCTGGGTGGCCACCATCTGGGAGGGGAAGCCGGTGTGGAAGACACCCTTCTTGTTTGTGCTCGGCTTCCTGTTCCTGTTCGTGCTCGGAGGGATCACCGGCGTGATGGTGGCCTCGGTCCCCTTCGACCTCCAGGCTCACGACTCCTACTTCGTCGTCGCTCACCTTCACTATGTCCTCATCGGCGGGGTGGCCTTTCCGATCTTTGCCGGCGTCTATCACTGGTTGCCGAAATACACCGGAAAGCTCTTGAACGAACGGCTCGGGAAGTGGAATTTCTGGCTGCTCTTCATCGGAGTCAACGTGACCTTCTTTCCGATGCACATCGTCGGTCTGATGGGGATGCCCCGGCGGATCTATACCTATCCCGAGGGGCTGGGTTGGGAGATGTACAACCTCATCTCCACCATCGGGGTCTTCATCATCGTCGCCGGGATCGCGGTGTTCATCTGGAACCTGGTCTACAGCCTGCGCCAAGGAGAGGTGGCAGGAAACAACCCCTGGGGGGGAGACACTCTGGAATGGGCGGTGAGCTCTCCCCCGCTCCAACACAGCTGGTCGGTCCCGCCGATCGTTGAGAGCCGCCACCCGCTCTGGGATCAAACCGAGCTCCACCGGGGGGAGGACGAGCGGCTGGTGCGGGCACTATCGGAGTGGCCCCTGCGCTGGCGGGCGGCCCTCGTAACGGGAACCGCCACCGGGCGGCCCGAGGAGATCTTTCGGGTGGCCGATCCTTCGATCTGGCCCTTCGTCGCCGCCGTCGGGACCGTGGTCATCTTCGCCGCCGAGCTCTTCAAGGTCCGCTGGGGGGCCTTCGTGGGGGCGGCGATCGTGATTGTGGGAGTGGTGCTCTGGAATCGTCCCCAAACCGCTCCCATCACCGAGCAAGAAGAGGTCGAATTCGAGGAAAGGCACGGCATTCCGGTTCGGGTGGGTGGGAGTCTGCAGGTGGCGAAGTGGGGGATGGGACTCATCGTCTTATTCGTGGCCATTGCCTTCGCCAGCCTCCTCCTCTCCTACTTCTATCTGATGATCGAAAACCCCGACTGGCCTCCCGCCGGAATGGTCCTCCCGCGTCTCGCTCTGCCATCGTTGGCGGTGGCTCTGGTCGTGATCAGCGGGCTAGCGATCACCCGGGCCCGCGCGGCGATGCGGGGAGGCAGCCGCGCCGGGCTTTTGTTTGGTGCCGTCGGGGCCTCCTTGCTCCTGGTCGGCGCCGGGGTAGTCCAATCCTCCCAACTCGGTACTCTCCCCTTCGATTCAAAGACCGACGCCTACGGCTCGATCTTTTACACCCTGGCCGGGTTCATCCTTGTGGTGGCGGGAGCGGCGGTGATCATGGGCCTCCTCACCGTCTACTGGACCTGGCGAGGTGAGTACACCGCTCGCCGCCACGCCCCGGTCGACAACGTGGTCCGCTTCTGGCTCACGGCCGTGGTGGTCTGGGCGATCGGCTTTGGCGTCCTCTACCTCACCCCTTACCTCACCTAGATCGTTTTTATCAGGTAGACCGCTCGGATTCCGAGCGGTCTACGCGCGGAAATCGGACAAACCGCTAGCCCGAGACCTCGATGCTTCCCTGCATCCAGGGATGGATGG
>DATFFB010000013.1:0-6076 GCA_035250485.1 Acidimicrobiia bacterium | reverse complement strand
CAGATCGCTCGGAAAACCGAGCGATCAAGATATGTGGGGCTCGGCCTGCCGAGCCCCACAGACAAGAGACATCCTGAACTTCTTGTCTTTCGTCTTTTGAATTTTGTCTTCTTGTCTTCTTGTCTGACGGTCTTTGGTCTTCCCACACTTGTCTTTAGTCTTTTTCCATGAAGATCGGCGTCGTCCGGGAGACCCTGGCCGGTGAACGACGGGTGGCGATCACGCCTCACATCGTCAAGAGGCTCACCCAGACCGGTCACTCGGTCATGATCGAGGGGCAAGCGGGTGCCGGGGCCGGGCTTGCAGACGACGCCTACCAAGCCGAGGGAGCAACCATCGTCGGCCGAGCGGATGTCTTCTCATCGGAGCTGATCGCGACGGTCAATGCTCCTACGGACGAGAACCTGGTCGACACCATGGTTCTCGGCTTGCTGCGCCCCTTCGAGGACCCTTCGCAGATGACCTCCTACGCCAGCCGCGGGATTACCGGCCTGGCTTTCGAGCTCGTGCCCCGCACCACCCGGGCGCAGGCAATGGACGCCCTTTCGTCGCAAGCCACGGTTTCGGGATATCAGGCGGCCCTCGAAGGAGCCAAGGCCTGCGATCGATTCTTTCCGATGCTGACCACCGCTGCCGGCACTATTCCCCCCGCCCGGGTGCTCGTTCTCGGAGCCGGAGTGGCCGGTCTGCAGGCGATCGCCACCAGCCGCCGGCTGGGGGCGGTGGTTTCGGCCTTCGACGTGCGGGCCGCGGCCGCAGAGCAGGTGCGGAGTTTGGGCGCAAGCTTTCTCGAAGGTGACCTGGAGCCCCAGGATGCCACCAGCAACGGCGGCTATGCCCGCCAGCTCGAGACCGATGCCACCGAAAGGGTCCGCGCCAGCCTGGCCGGCCCGGTCGCCATGGCTGATGTCGTGATCGCGACGGCCGCCATTCCCGGCCAAGCGGCGCCGCTCCTCGTCACCACCGCCATGGTGGAGTCGATGCGACCGGGATCGGTGATCGTGGACGTCGCCGCCGTCACTGGCGGGAACTGCGAGCTCACGAGTCCCGGCGAGGCCATCCGGCATAGGGGCGTACAGGTGATCGGCTTTACCGATCTCCCCTCGCGCAAACCTTACGACGCCAGCCAGATGTACGCGCGCAACGTCGTCGCCCTGATCGAGATCATCGGATACGACGGGTTTCTCGATCTCTCCGATGACATCTTGGACCAGGTCACCGTGACCTACGGTGGCGAGGTCCGGCACCCCCGCATCCGGGAACTGGTAGCCGGCGGATAGCCATGGACTTCGTCGATGTCCTCCGGAAGCGACGAATGGTCCGCAACTACCGACCCGATCCGGTACCGGCGGAGTCCATCGAGCGAATCCTCAGCGCCGCTCGCAAGGCGCCCTCGGCCGGCTTCAGCCAGGGAGTGAGCTTCATCGTCGTCACCGAGGAGGCGACCCGACGAGCAATCGCCGACCTCGCCGAGGAGTCGAGCTACGTCGCCGCCGGCTTCGACCCCTGGATTTCGGGCGCTCCGGTTCACATCGTGGTGGCCACATCCGAGCAGGCATACCACGAGCGCTATCAGGAACCCGACAAGCTGAAACCGGATGGATCTGAGATCGAATGGCCGATCCCGTACTGGTGGGTTGACGCCGGAGCCGCACTGATGCTGGTGCTGCTGGGAGCGGTAGACGAGGGCATGGCGGCTGGGTTTCTGGGGGTTGGTTCCCTCCCCGGCCTCCGTGAATTGCTCGAGATCCCCGAAACCGTCACTCCTTTGGGGATCGTCACTCTGGGCTTTCCTCTCCCCGATCGGCGCTCGGGATCTCTCGAGCGCGGCTGGAAAGCCCAGGAGCAAGTAGTTCATTACGAGCGGTGGAAGCCTCAAGGAGGCGCTAGTTACGGTCAGGAGGCTCATAGCAAATCTGTAACGAAAGCGGAGGATGAGCTACCTGCGAGTCGTGGTGATGTCTAGAAACCGTCCTTTCGAGGACCTCCGCTCCCTAGGGGAGTTCCTCCGCAACCGGGTCGCCGACGACGATTCCCGTCGGGTGGCAGCCGCGGCCGTGGGACGGCGTCGCCCGCAAAGGTCCCGGGCCTTCGTCGCGATCGTGGCCGGCACCGCTTTGTTCGCCCTCGCCAACGTGGCCCTGGCCCAAGCTTCCGATCCCGCCGTGCCCGGCCAGATCCTGTATCCGCTCGATCGGGCCTACGAATGGTTATCGGATCGATTCGTACCGCACGACCGTGTTCCCGAGAGGGTGGCGGAAGCGCTCGAGCTGGCCGACGGCGGTCAGACCGATCGGGCGCTCCTGGTTGTGACGGAGATCCTGGGGGACGACGAGAGCCTGCAGGCGGAGGTCGGCGGACTTTCTGGAAGCGGCAGCTCCCCCGCCGTGCGCGACGAGGTGAAAGACCTGGTAGGTGCTGCTTCCTCGGTACGCGAAGCTGCCCAAAGTGGTGATGCGGATGCGCTCGCCGATGCCATCGACAACGTCAAGGAGGAAGCCCAGGACGTGGCCGAGACGGCCAGCCGGGGAAATGCAGCTGGTGACGGAGATGGCGAGAACCCCGGAGTGACCGCCCCTGGACAGACCAATAGCCCGGCGGCCACAGCCCCCGGGCGGGATCCGGGCGCCAGCAGTAGCCAGGGCAGCGGCCGGGGGCAGGGAAATTCCAAGCCCTAAGAGGGGGGCAAATCGCAGGCAATAGTCTGTGATGATGGCTAGAGATCTGGGCGCGGTGGACCGGGCCCTCCTCATTTAGGTGTGGCCTCCGTACGCCGACACGGTCCGACAGGCGATCGCCGGCGACTCGAGGGCGCTGACTGAACTCCTCACCCTCGGCCACCCGCGGATAGTCGCCTTCTTTCTCGGGCTCGGACTCGATTTGCACAGCGCCGACGACCTCGCCGCCGAGACGGCGGAGGCGATTGTGAAGGGGATTTCGCGACTGCGGGAGCCGCAAGCGTTCGAAGCCTGGTTCTGGTCGATCGCCCGCAACCGCTTGCGCAACTTCTATCGGCGACGCCGGAGCGCCCGGCCGACCGACGCCATGATTTCCCCGGCGACTCCCGAGGAACTGTCGATCGAAAAGGAGGAGCACCGGCGGATCCTGTCCGCCCTCGCACAGCTCTCACCGCGCGACCGCGAACTTCTATGGCTACGGGAGGTCGAGGGCCTCGACTACGAGGAAATCGGTGGCCGCTTGGGAAGCGCCATTGGCACGGTGCGGGTGGCCATTCACCGCGCCCGGCGAAGACTGGAAGAGATCTACCAACGCGACGAGGCCGACCGGTCACACCCCTAGTCGGAGTCCTTGCCTTCGAACAGTTGTTCGATTTAAGGTGCGACCGTGCGTCAGCTCACCCTCGACGATCTGGGGACCCCGCTTTACGACGTAACTTTCTGCATCCTCGACCTTGAAACCACCGGAGGTTCGCCCCTCACCTGCTCGATCACCGAGATCGGAGCGGTGAAGTACCGCGGAGGGGAGCTGGTGGGCTCATTTGCCACCCTCGTCAATCCTGGCACTGGCATTCCTCCCTTCATCACCATCCTCACCGGAATCACCCAGCAGATGGTGGTAGCCGCTCCCCCGATCGAATCCGCCCTCCCGCCCTTTCTCGAGTTTTGTCGAGACAGCGTCATCGTTGGTCACAATGTCCGTTTCGACCTTTCCTTTCTCGACTCGGCCTGCCGGCGTCTCGACTATCCCCTCGTCGGCTCCGAGCCCGGCGGGCGCAGACACGTCGACACCGTCGGCCTGGCAAGGAGGCTGATCCGCCCCGAGGTTCGTGACCTCACCCTGGCTACCCTCGCCCGCCACTTCCGTTCTCCCTTTCCGCCCATCCATCGTGCGCTCGAGGATGCGCGAGCCACTGCCCACGTCTTCCACGCTTTACTCGAACGGGCCGGATCGCTGGGCGTCACCGGTCTTGACGAGCTTCTGATCCTTCCCACCGCTCGGGGATCCAGTTTCTACCAAAAGCTCCATCTCACCGAGGGTCTTCCCCGTCAGCCCGGCGTCTACATGTTCTTCGACCGGAACGGAGAGCTCATTTACGTGGGCAAGGCCGACAACCTTCGCACCCGGGTCCGCAGCTATTTCTACGGAGACGAAAGGCGTCGCATCACCGATCTCCTTCGTCAATTGCACCGAGTCGAGTACCGAGTCTGCGCTCACAGTCTCGAGTCAGAAATCACGGAGCTGCGTCTGATCCATGCTCATCGACCTCGCTTCAACCAGCGCTCCCGCCCTCCCCGACGCACTCTCTTCGTCCGCCTCACCGAGGAACAGTTCCCCCGGCTCTCCGTCGCTCACAAACTGGCAAGCCAGGGGCGGATGTGGCTCGGGCCCTTCCGCTCCAAACGGACCGCCGATCTGGTGGTGGAAGCCTTCTGGGCGTCGACCCAACTCCGGCGTTGTACGGGGCGGGCTGGGAGTCGCCAGGGCTTGTGCGCTCCCGGGCAAATGGGGGTGGCGCTTTGTCCCTGTGCCGGCGGGCTCAGTGCAGATCTCTACGCGCAAGTGATAGACACGATCGTCGGGGCCCTCGATCAGGATCCCGGGCTGGTCCTCGACCCCATCGCCCACAAGATGCGGCGTCTGGCGGCCGAGCGCAGGTTCGAGGAGGCCGCACAGATGCGCGATCGCCATCGGGCTCTCGCCAGGGCACTGGAACGGGCCCGCGCCTGGCAGGCGTTGGCCGCCGCCGGCAGGATCGAATTGGAGAGCAACCTCGGTGAGCGGGTAGTGGTCGATCAGGGACGGCTGGTGGCGGCCTGGCGGACCGGACAAGCTCCGCCATTGCTGGCAGGGGCCCTCGAGGCAGACGACGCCCCCTCCGCCACTTATCCGGTGCCGCCCACCATCGATGCTGCCGAGGAGGCCCATCTGATCTGGCAATGGATGACCGCGGGCCGGGTGCGGGTGATCGAATCGAGCGGCCCTCTTGTTCTCCCGGTGGCGGCAATTCCCCATCTGAGCGCGGCCTGACCTCTCCCTACCATCGCTCTTGATGCGATTCATCGTTCGCCAGGGCGTCGACCCGGTCGCTCGGGCCGATGCCACGCTTTTGAAGGCGCTGGGTCTTCCCTACGGGGGGGTTTTGAAGGTTGGGAAGACCCATGTGTTGGTCAAAGCTGGCGATACGAAAGACAGCACTGCCCTCCATCTGGGCGCTCAGGCGATGTCGAATGCCGGTGTCGCCGATGGGCAATCGGTCGACGCGGTTAGAGCGGTCCTCAGCCATGCCGCCCTCGTTCGACTGAGCGGCGATAACTCAGTCGATGCCAAGGTATTGCAGCAATACTGGCAAGGGCGGCCTCTATCGGACGGCGACCAGGTTTCGGTACCGGCCGCCCAAACCGGCACCGCGGAGACCGTCGCCGTCACGATCGTTCAGGTCGAGCCCGGAGAAGCCGGCCTGGTTGGTCCCGGAACGCGGTTTGTCTTCCGAGACGATGAGGCCCCGGAGCCGGTGGCGAAGCACCCAGCCGAGAATCGGGAGCCAAACACGTCTGCTCCCCCAGCGGGGCCGAGCCGCTCGGAAGCCCTTCTGGCTGGCCTCGATGACCAAAAGGATCTCCTCACCGGCTGGCTCTCGCTTCTCACGTCGAGCTCGGACCTCCCCGCCGCCTGGGGCTTGCCCCGCGTGGCGGGCGTCCTCCTCGAAGGCCCGCAGGGCTGCGGAAAATCCGAGTTGGTCGCCGCCGCCGCGGATGAGGCCGGGGCGATCGTCCACGAGGTCTCACTCGACCAGGTTTTCAAGCCCGAGAAGTTGCTCGACGTGCTCGAGACGGCGATCCGCACCACCAATGCTCCTGCCGTGATCTTTGTCGATCGCCTCGAATTGGTCTCCGGGGACGAGGGGATGGCTCCTTTCCGAACCCAGATGGCAGCAGTCCTTCGTTGGTTTCTCGACTCCTTGGCAGCCAAACCCGGTCGCGCCTGTGTGATCGGCTGTTCCTCGCGAGCAGCGCTCGATCCTGCCATCGCCTCGAGTCCGTTGCTCCCCCGCTCGCTGTCGATTCCACCTCCTGACCTCCATCGGCGACAGCTTCTCTTCGAGGCTGCGTTGGCG
>DATFFB010000012.1:0-12090 GCA_035250485.1 Acidimicrobiia bacterium | reverse complement strand
GACCCCCGCCTCGGATGAAACGAGGACCACGTTGGGAGTGATGGTCCACCGCGCCGGGCGCAGGCCGTTCCGATCCATGAACGCGGCGAGATTGATGCCGTCGGTGGCTGCGACTCCCGCCGGTCCGTCCCAGGGCTCGGTAAGAAACGCGTGATATTCGGAGAAGGCGCGCCGGGCCGGCGAGAGGTCGACGACGTTCTCCCACGCCGCCGGGATGAGAAGTTCCTTCACGTGGGGGAGGGTGCGGCCGGTGAGCAGCATCAACTCGAAAAGGTTGTCGAGCGAACCGGAATCAGATTGATCTGGCTGGAGGAAGGGAGTCAGATCCTCGAGACGATCACCCCAGGTGGTCGAGGTCGCCACCCGCTCGCGCGCTCGGCTCCACGAGCGGTTGGAGTTAATGGTGTTGATCTCGCCGTTGTGGGCCAGCACCCGAAATGGCTGGGCGATCTCCCACGACGGGAAAGTGTTGGTGGAATAGCGCTGGTGAAAGATGGCGAAGGCGGTCTCGAAGTCGACATCGGCCAGGTCCCAATAGAAGTCTGCGATGTGCCGGGGAAGAAAGAGACCCTTGTAGACAACCGTGCGGGCCGAGGAGGAGACGACGCTCGTGCCCTCCGGCAGCTTGCGCTCCGCCGTCTTGCGAGCCAGAAAGAGACGTCTTTCGAAATCGGTGCCGTCGACATCGTCGGGTGCCGCCACCAGGGCCTGCTCGACCACAGGCAGGAGCTCGAGGGCCCGCCTCGACAGGACTCCAGGGTGAATCGGCACCGGGCGGAAGGCGAGAAGATCGAGCCCTTCGCTTTCGATGGCTTCACCGATGACCCTCCGCGAGAGATCGGATTCGGTCGGGGAGAGAAATAGCGAGAGGACACCGAGCCGCCCCGGGGGTGGTGGATCGATCCGGCGGGTTTCGAGTTCGCGGGCCAACAGCCGATGTGGGACCTGAGTGAGAAGCCCACAGCCATCACCGGTGCCGTCGGCGGCGATCGCTCCCCGGTGCTCGAGCCGCCCGAGGCATTCGACCGCCAGCTTGGTCAGGCGATACGAGGGCCGCAGGTCCCTGGCGGCGACGAATCCAACGCCACAGGCGTCGTGCTCGAAGCGAGGGTCATAGAGAGGCGGCTTCCACATGGAAGCGAGGCAGTCTATGAACCAAGTCCGGCGCTAGCGTGCCGCTGTGCGTCTGACCCCTCCCAGCACCGGAACCTTCACCCTCTCGGTCCTGGCCATCGTGGCTGGGATCGCCACCCATTACGGCTACATCAGCGTCCTCGAGCCTTACGAGTTCGCACTCTTGGCGGGCGGCGCCGCTCTGCTGATAATCGGCGTGGTTTTCCGCAAGCTCTAAACCATGCCTCTCCTGGTGGTCGGAGCCGACCACCCCATCGGCGAGGCGATCGTCCGCCTGACCGTGGCCCCCGACCGCGAGGTGAGGGCCTTCGTCACCGATCCGGTCAGGGCGACTGAGCTCAGGGCTCTGGGGGCCAAGGTGGCGATCGGCGACCTCAGCGATGAGGGCCATATCGCCGCTGCGGCGACCCGCTGTTTCGCCATCGCTTTCGTGCTCGATGCCATCGGCGACGGCCGGGAACTCTCGTTCGCCTCCCTAGAGGCCGTGCCGGGGTCGTGGGCGGCGGCCGCTAAGTCGGCAGGAGTCAAGAGGGTGATCTGGGTCGGCGCCGAGGGGCCGCAGGTGGGAATCGCCGAAGTGGCAAGCGTCAGGGTGACCGGTCGAGACCCAGGCGAAATTGCGGCGGAGGTGGCGGCCCTCGAGGATCGCGCCAGTCTCTGACTTTCTGTGGGCCGGTGGGGCTGTACAGCAGCCCTAGCGACCCTGGGTCGCAGGAAAACCAGAGATCCCGGGTGTTGAGCACCCGGGATCTCTTGTTGTTGGCCCCGTGTTAGCCACTGAGGCCCCGCCCGCTTCATCAGCACCCGTACCCCCACGACCTAGAGGTCACTCCCTGGCTACAGGCTGTAGGCGTGGCCTTGTGTATCGGCCTCGCATGGTTTTTCCTTGAATGGCCAGCCCTGGGGCTAGTCCGGGCTTGCTCCTCCCCCGAGTCCGGGGTAGCTTTTCGCCGCCTTCCGGGCCGGTGCGTCGGGAGGGCTGAATTGCAAAGAATTTCCTAGCAAAGAGGTCTTGTCGATGCCGGCGCTGGTCAGACGACGCGATTTTCTCAAGGTCCTAGCGGGATCAGCCCTGGTGAGCCAGATCCCGGGCGTCGCCTGGGCGGCCCGCCCGCCCTTGCAACTGGTCTTCCCCCAGGATCCATTGGTCACCTGGTTCGAGCCCACCTACGGGGCGAAGAAGCCCGACGGTCGCGTACATCTCGGTATCGATTTGATGGCCCCCAAGCTCACTCCCGTTTACGCCATCGCCGACGGTGTGGTCAACCGGATCGCCCAGAGTCCGCGGGCCGGCCGATATCTGATCGTGGATCACAACGACGGATGGCAGAGCTGGTACCTCCATCTCAACAATGATTCTCGCCGCGACAACGGCAAGGCAGGATGGGGATGGACCGTGGCTGATGGGATCGACGAAGGCTCAGCTGTCGTCGGCGGTACCCAGATCGCTTTTGTCGGCGATTCAGGCAACGCCGAGGGAACGCTCTCTCACACCCACTTTGAGCTCCACCTCGGCTCACGGACCGTAAATCCTTACCCCTACCTCATCGATGGGCGGCGCGCGGCCTTGGAGAGGATTGATGCGCAGAGGGTGCAGGCGGCCGTCGAGGAGCTCTGCCGCTACCGGGAGGCCAATCCCGGAGTCGATCTCCAAATGTGTCCGAGCGACTTTGTCTTCGTTCGCCGGGCGCGACCCGGGCTCGAGGAGATTCTCTAACCGAGAGTCCTTAAGAATTCGATCAGGCTGGCCTCGTCGACCGCCTTGAACGTGTCCATTCCCAGCTCGCGGGCGGCCTTGAGATTGGGACCGAGGTCATCGATCATCAAGGTCTCGGGGGCGTCGACATCGAGTCGCTTCAGGGTCCGAACGAAGATCTCCCGATCCGGTTTGCGAACTCCTTCCCGCCAAGATTCGACCACCAGGTCGAAGTACCCGTGCAGATCAGCATCCGGCATGCTCTCCCAGCTATTGGTGAGGGCGGCGACCTTGTGGCCGGCTGTGCGAAGTCGCTCCACCTCCTCAAGCACCGCTGGACGCGCCCGGGCAAATGCTCCAATCTGGGCGAGAAGGACGGCGGCATCGACAACTATGCCTTCCGTTGCCAACTCGGCTTCGAAGAGATCGCAGAAGCCCACGAAGTCAATCTCGCCTCGTTCATGCTTGCCCCAGGCGCCGCTATCCCCCAAAGTGGAAACGTGTCGATTGATGGTGCCGAGCGGGATCTGGTTCTCTCTCTCGTAGGCGGCGATGACCTCCAGTGGTGACTCGAGCACGACTCCGCCCAGATCGAAAATCACTGCCCGCAGGGTCACGACAGGCTGAGTCGATAACGGAGCAAATCGGCCTGTTCGTCGAGCATCTGCTTGGCGACCGTCAAACGTGTCCGGGAATCGGGAGCCTCGAGCAATTTTTGCTGGTCGATGGCCGCCAGCGGACTGAGAGAGGAAAGTTGGAACGAGGCGGCGATCGGATCCTCGGCGAAGTCGAGTTTCAGGGCGGCGACATTTGCACCGATCTCGGAGGCGAGAGCGAGCACCGTTCGCAGGGAGGTCAGCGCATCCTCCAATTCTTGCGATGAATCGCAAACCTGCTCGGGTAACTCCTCGACATCTGCCTCGGGGTGCGGATCGTCGGGCAACCACTCCTGGACTCGAATTCGGTTCATCCCGACCACCACGATCGCGCGGTCTTGTGAGGTGCCAATCGGGGACATCGCCACCACCTTCACTCTGCTCCCCACGTCAAAGCGGACATCGTCGCCTCCAACCTCGTGTCCGCGTTCGATCAGTACGATCCCGAACTGACCGTCCGCCCGCATGACCCGGTCGAGGAGTCGTTGGTAGCGCGTCTCAAATATCCTCAACGGCACGGCGGTACTGGGAAATACCACCGAGTTGAGGGGGAACATAGGGAGCCTCATCGCCGCTTCCTTACCGTGAAACGAAGGCGGTCAACCACCTCGTTGTCAAGGGTGATGACGAACGAATAATCCCCGGCCGCCTCAAAGGTGAGGTTGTTGAACGTGAACGAGCGCAAGATCCCGAGGTCGGGACGATCCATGGCATCTCTGCGTCCGACGTTGACGACGTGGCTGACGTCATTCGGTAGCAATCGACGGCCGTCGGCATCGACCAGATCGACCCCCACCCGAATCTGGTGCGAGGACGAGCTCCACGGAACCCGCACTCGCAGACCGATCGCCATGGAGTGGTGCCGAGCCGGGAAACCCGAAACAAAAAGGGTGTCCCAGCCCCCACCGAGGACGTAGAGCTTTCCTCCTACGGCCTGAACTGAGTCCGCTAGCAATGCGAAGTCCACCGCTGGCGAGATCGCCTCGGGCTCGTTTTCCACCGCGTTCGAGTCTACGAAATTGCCCAGGCAAGCCCTCGCATGTCTAACTTCGGTACCCCCCGATAGGAGAGCAATATGGCCGAGACGGTCCCTGAGGTCGCACCCGCGAGCGGCAAGCTTGGAATCCTCACCCCGGGGATGGGCGCGGTGGCCACCACTTTCTACGCGGGCACGCTCTCCATCAGAAAGGGCTATTCGCAACCCATCGGCTCGCTCACCCAGATGGGTCACATCCGTCTGGGCAAGCGCACCGAGAAGCGCAATCCCATGATCAAGGATTTCGTTCCGCTGGCTCGTCTCGAGGACCTCGAGTTCGGAGGCTGGGATCCCTATTCGGATGACGCCTATACCTCGGCGATGAAGGCAGGCGTTCTTCAGCCGGCGCACCTGGAAGCGATCGGTGAGGAATTGCGAATGATCCAGCCGATGCCGGCAGTGTTCTCACCCGATTGGGTCAAACGATTGGAGGGATACGACCAGGTCAAGGACGCTCGCACCAAGATGGATCTGGCCGAGTTGCTGATGGAGGACATCGAACGTTTTCGATCTCAGCACCAGTGCGAGCGGCTGGTGATGATTTGGTGCGGATCGACCGAGGTCTACCGCGAACCTGCGGCTGTTCACCAAGACCTGGAGGCGTTCGAGAAGGGGCTCAAGATCTCCGACCCCAATATCGCCCCCTCTCAGATTTACGCTTACGCGGCCCTCCAGGCTGGAGTGCCTTTTGCCAATGGGGCTCCCAATCTCACGGTCGACTTTCCGGCGATGATGGAGCTCGCCGATCTCCGCGGCCTCCCGGTCTGCGGCAAGGACTTCAAGACCGGACAGACACTGATGAAAACCATGATTGCCCCCGGTCTCAAGTCCAGGATGTTGGGAATCAGGGGCTGGTTCTCAACCAACATCCTCGGAAACCGCGACGGGGAGGTGCTCGACGACCCCGAGAGCTTCAAGTCCAAGGAGGTCTCCAAGCTCGGGGTGCTGGAAACGATCCTCCAACCCGAGGTGTATCCCGACCTCTATGCCGACCTCTATCACGTGGTCCGCATCAACTACTACCCGCCGCGGGGGGATGACAAAGAGGGGTGGGACAACATCGACATCGTCGGATGGATGGGATATCCAATGCAGATCAAGATCGACTTCCTCTGCAAGGACTCGATCCTGGCGGCACCCATCGTCTTGGACCTGGCGCTTTTCCTCGATCTCGCCACCCGGGCCGGCAAGAGCGGCGTCCAGGAGTGGCTCTCGTTTTATTTCAAGAGCCCCCAAACCGCCCCCGGGCTGTATCCGGAGAACGATCTCTTCATCCAGTCGACCAAGCTCAAGAACAACCTCCGCGCCCTCATGGGCGAAGAGCTGATCACCCACCTCGGCACCGAGTACTACGAGGAATAGAAAGAAGCCCCGCCAGAGCGGGGCTTCTCTCACTGGATCAAATCGCTCTTTAGGCGACCTGGGTAATTCGATTCTGAGGACCGGGTGGTACCGGTGAATTGGCTTCGAAGTAATCGACCAGAGCATCGAGGTCGACGTCGCCGCCCAACCGATCCGTGCCCCCGACGAGAACGCTGAAGCCATCTCCGCCGTCAGCCAAGAAGCTATTCACCGTTACCCGGTAGGAGGCGCCGAGATCGATGGGCGTCCCGCCGATCATGATCGAGGCGGGATCAACCTTGGATCCCACCGGCGCCGACAGGCTCCAGCTGTAGGTGAAGCCCTCGGACACCTGGAGGATGGTGTTGCCGTCTGCCCGGAACTGTTGCTCGAGCAGTGCCTCGATTTGGGCCCCGGTCAAGGTCATGGTGACCAGACTGTTGCCAAAAGGCTGCACGGCAAACGCTTCGCCGAAGGTGACGTTCCCGTCGCCTTCTCCCACTGGACTGCTGGCGAAGAGGAATCCATCGGAGGTACGGATACCTCCTGGGTTCATAAAAGCGACCACCGCCCCTCCGGTTTCTGCACTCGCGGTCGCGGCGAGCTGGGCATCGGCGATCACGTCGCCAACCGCCGCCTCGCCGGCGGCGTTGTAGATCTCGGGAATGTCGGCCGTGATCGAACCAATCACCGCGTTGGCCAGAGGTGCCGAAAGCTCGTCGTATTTGTCAATCAGCGCCGTGAGAGCGGGCGCCGGATCGACCGCACTCTGGAAGGTCGGCACGTTGTCGATGTTCACGACCGTCATCTCTTTGGTGCGACGGTCAAGGGTGACGTCGATGTCGGTGTAGAGCCGGCCGTTGTTGTCGGCCATGGTCACCCACTTGCCGTCGACTTCGCAGACGAACTCGTCGTTCACATGTCCGGCAATCACCAGATCGACTGCATCGTCGAAGCCGGTCACGATGGAGGCCAAAGGATCGCTCAAACCGCCGCCGCACTCATCCCCCTCGGGGCCGCCTTCGGAAAAGCCGCCCTCGTGCAGCAGGACCACGATTGCCTCGACTTGTCTCTTCTGGAGCTCGGGAATCAAGGCGTTCACCGTTTCGACCTCGTCTTCGAACGTGAGCCCGGCCACAGCCGTAGGCGTGACGATCGTGGGGGTACCTTCAAGGGTCATGCCGATGAAGGCGACCTTCACTCCCTGATAATTCTCGATCACGTAGGGAGGGAAGAGAGTTTCCCCGGTGGCATCGACCGTGACATTGGCCGACAGATACTGGAAGTCGGCGCCCGCAAAGCCGTCGCCGTCGAGGCAGCCGTCGATGGGGTGACAGCCTCCCTCTTGCATCCGGAGCAATTCAGCTGGCCCTTCGTCGAACTCGTGGTTTCCCACCCCGGCGATGTCGAGGCCGATCAGGTTCATCGCCTCGATGGTCGGCTCATCGTGGAAGAGAGCCGAGATGAGGGGTGAGGCGCCAATGAGGTCGCCGGCCGACACGACCACCGAGTTGCGTACTCCCTCCTCAGCTTCCCTTATATGGGAGGCGAAAAAGTCGGCGCGCCCGACCGGCTGGCCCAGCCACATCTGATCGGGGACCGGAGCGATGGCTCCGTGAAAGTCGTTGATCGCCAGAATCTGCAATTCGACTGGTGGCGGGCCGGCCGCCCCCGCAGGCACGGCAAACCAAACCGCCAGCAATGCCAGGACAATGACAAAGGTCTTCGATCGCATCGCATCTCCTCCACTCGGGCCCGGTGCGGGCGCTGTCCCGTGGCCACCATAGGCCGATTCGGCGGCCTCTACCGAGAAGAACTAGACAGCAGTGCGAGTACAGGTGACGTCGGCAGGGACGAATAGGGACTCGATCGAAGCCAGTTGTTCTTCGCTGGCTGCCGCCTCCTCGAAAGCAGCTCCGGCGTCGTTGAAGGTCTGTTCGATCGGCTCAGTCGCCTCCACTACCAAGTTGATCCAAGTCTGCACTCCCTGGAGGATCGAGGACGGCTCGGAATTGATTCCTTGCAACACCGTCGCCGATTCAGCCAGGTGGTTCTCCCACACCCCGTAGTGGGCGACAATGGCCTCGCGGGCCGCGAGCACCGGACCCTGCCACGGCTGAATTCCCAGTTGGGCGAAACGATCGAGTGAGGCATCGACGTGCCGCGATAAGGCGTCCGTCTGCTCCAAAAGATCCTGCGATTCGGTGAAGCCGAGCTCGAGATCACCGGTCTCCACCACGGCGTCGACGAGACAGTCCTGGGCAATGAAGTAATCGAGCCAAATCTGATCGCCCTCAGCCTCTCGAGTCAAGGTCACCAAAGACTCGAAGGAAGAACGCCCAAGCGATCCCAGCGCCAACCAGAGTCCTACTCCGAGGAGGACTAAAGCGATTGCGACGACGGCGACGATCAATCCTGTCTTCGACTTCGGAGCCGGTTCGCTCGGACTTTCCTCCATATCCCGACATGTTGCTACACGGCTAGTGTCGGGGGTGCCGAAACGGCCACGGTCCGGCAGCGAAATCCGGTGTGAATCCGGTGGTGTCCCGCAACTGTGATGAGCCCTACCGCTAAGGATGGCTCTAAGCCAGGTCGCCTGCTTGCCCGTGTCGAACGTAGCCTCGGATGAAGGTCATGTTCGGGCGGCGCAGGGTACGCCGCATCGGGCCCCTTCATCCTCCAGCGATTGGAGGATGTTTTGTTATGAGAAGCAAGGTTTGGCTTTTGGCCTTCCTCCTCGCCGCCTGCGGTGGACCGGCGGCGGTCGAGACCACCCCGGTTTCGACGCCAACCACGACCGCGGTCCCTCCGTCCACTACTGCCGCTGTCGAAGGACCGACGGCGATTATTTCTCTTTCCCCGACCGCCACCGAGATGCTCGCCGCAATCGGAGCCGTCAGCCAGATGGTGGCAGTCGATGACCAATCGGATTTTCCCCCGGGGGTGCCGGTCACGGATCTCTCGGGTTTCACCCCCAACATCGAGGCCATCGCCTCATATGAACCAGACTTGGTTGTGGTGTCAGCCGACATCGACGGATTGGTCGGAGCCCTCGAGAGCCTCGAAATCCCGGTCCTTCTGCTTCCGCCCGCCAACTCCTTCGACGACGTCTTTTTCCAGATCGAACAGCTGGGATCCGCTACCGGACATCTCGCTGAGGCAGAGGAGTTGGTGGGAAGTATGCGGGCCGAGATCGACGAGCTCGTCTCCGCCTACCAGCCCCCAGCCGATCCACCGACCTACTACCACGAACTTGACCCGGGCCTGTTCTCCGTTACTTCCGCGACCTTTATCGGTTCTGTGTATTCCTTGTTTGGACTTGAGAACATCGCCGATGCCGCGGACCCTGATGGTTTTGGTTATCCGCAGCTCTCGGCTGAGTACATCCTCTCCTCGGATCCCGACTTCATCTTCTTGGCCGACACTGGACCCGGCGGCCAGTCGGCAGAAGTAGTGGCGTCACGGCCCGGCTGGGCCGAACTGACGGCGGTCGAAAACGGTCGGGTCATCGAGTTGAACGACGACGTCGCCTCGCGGTGGGGGCCGCGGGTAGTCGAGTTCGTCCGCGTCGTCGCAAACGCCTTGGCCTTGCAGGCGGTGGAGTGACCATCACCACGGTCGCCGAGAAATCGCTGCCGCTGCGGAGCCGTCTGTGGCTGGGGCCAATCTTGCTCGGCGTAGTAACTCTCGTCGGCGCTTCTATCACCGGTATCGTCTTGGGGCCGATCGAATTGACTACCGCGGAGGTGCTCAGGGCCCTCGTCGACCGGCTCCCGTTCATCGACGTGGTCTCGGGCTTGAGCGATCGCGAATCGGCAATCCTCTTTCAATTGCGCCTGCCGCGAGTGGTGCTCGGAGGATGCGTCGGGGCGGTCCTGGCCTTGGCCGGGGCGGCTTACCAAGGAGTTTTTCGAAACCCTCTGGCTGACCCTTATCTGCTGGGAGTGGCGGCGGGGGCGGGACTAGGGGCAACCATCGCGATCGCCAGTGGAAGCCCGGGGGCGGCTCTTCCCATTGCAGCTTTCGCCGGTGGCGTTTTGGCGGTAGCGGCCACCTATCTCCTTGGGAGGGCCGGTGACCGCGCAGTTACCAGCCTGGTGCTGGCGGGAGTGGCTGTGGCCTCCTTCTTTACCGCCGCCCAAACCTATGTCCAGCAACGACACACCCAGGAACTCCGAGCGGTTTATTCATGGATCTTGGGAAGGCTTGCCACCAATGGCTGGGCCGAGGTCAAGCTGGTACTTCCATACATCGCAGTGGCCGCATTGGTCATCCTCGCTCACCGCCGACTGCTCGACACCTTGTCCGTGGGCGAGGTCGAGGCGCAGTCTTTGGGAGTTCCAGTCAGAAGAGTTCGCCTGCTGGTAGTGGCGGCTGCGACTCTGGCTTCGGCAGCCGTCGTGGCGGTCTCGGGCCTGATCGGATTCGTCGGCATCATCGTTCCCCATACGGTTCGGCTCTTGACTGGAGAGAGCTTTCGCTCGTTACTGCCCTTGTCATTGCTCTTCGGGGCATCGTTCCTCATCGTTACCGACCTCGCGGCCCGGACCATCAGCGCCCCGGCTGAGTTGCCGGTCGGCGTTGTCACCGCTTTTCTGGGGGCTCCTTTCTTTCTGTTTGTCCTCCGTCGAGCTCGGAGATCGCAGTGAAACAAACGCGAGACTCGGGGGATCTCGTGGTCAGCGGACTCTCGGTCTCCCTCGGTGGTCGATTGATCCTGGATCGGATCGATCTCTCCGTCCCCAAAGGGACTTGGCTCGGGCTCGTCGGACCCAACGGGGCAGGTAAAACCACGCTGCTCTCCTCGCTGAATGGTCTCGTCGCGTCGCGAGGGTCGATTAGTTGGGACGGCACGCCCCTTGCAGGTCTCTCCGTTCGCAGACGGGCTCAACTCATTGCGTCGGTGCCCCAACGGCCAGTCATCCCCTCCGAGATGACTGTGGGCGATTACGTCCTGCTGGGGCGCACGCCCCACATCGACTATTTGGGCTCGGAGACAGGAAACGATTACGCCGCCGCCGCGGCAGCTGTCACCGCCCTGGAACTAGTGGGATTCGAGCGGCGCCGGCTTGGCACCCTGTCAGGTGGCGAGACGCAGCGAGCAATCCTCGCTCGAGCATTGGCACAGGAAGCGCCGCTGATGCTTCTCGATGAGCCCACCACTTCACTTGATATTGGAGCCCAGCAGTCGGTGCTCGAATTGGTGGAAGCGATTCATCTGAGCAGAGCACTTACCGTCATCAGCTCGCTGCACGACTTGACGTTGGCCGCTCAATTTTGCGATGAGCTATTGGTGCTCGACAAAGGCCGAATCGTGGCGAGAGGCAGATCGACCCAGGTCTTGACCGAAGACATGGTTCGAACTCACTTCGGGGCAGAAGTTGACATTCTCCACGACAACGGACGTATCACCGGAGTCGTCCCCATTCGCCGCTAGCGGACCACAACCAAATACTGGCCGGGGTCAGGCGTCGTGCCGGCGAGAACTCGAATCACCCCACCATGACTGAAGATCAAATGCCGCCCCTCGGGGAGACCGTTGACGAACTCCTCTACCCGGTACCGAAAATCGGCGACTGATTCACCGCCGGGAGCGGCGAAACCGTCGAACGCCAAAAGCGCCTGCTGCACTTCGGAGGGGAGTTCGCTCCAAGTCATCCCTTCGAGACGCCCGAAGTCGAATTCATCCAGTCGGGCATCGACGATCGCTTCACCGTAAGCCAGCTGGGCAGTCACCACCGACCGCGTTGCCGACGAGGCCCAGACCCCGGCGAACAAATGATCGCCTAGGACCAAACGGAGAGCTGCAGCCTCCTGCCGGCCTTGCTGGTTGAGGGGAATTTCGGCCCGGCCCTGCAAACGGCGGTCACGGTTCCAATCGGTTTGGCCGTGTCGAACCAGCCACAGCTCTTGTGTCACCCGAACGCCAGGACCCCAAGTTCAGAGATGACGGCGACGGCTCCGAGAGTGTCGCCGGTCAATCCGCCGATCCGGCGCGACGCCCAAAGTGCAATTAGCAATCCGCTCGCCCAACCGAAGAGGCCCGCGGCTGCGTTGGGCCAGCCGAGGAATGCCGCGGCCACTGCCCCGATCGAGGCAGTAAGCACAACCAAGGGAAGAGATAGATTCGGAGAAAGGGTCGCTGCCAGTCCCTTGGAGGTCGCCGGTGGAAAGACCTTCATCATCGTCACTGCTGAGGCGCGACTCACGGCTCCGGCGACCCCACT
>DATFFB010000011.1:0-2602 GCA_035250485.1 Acidimicrobiia bacterium | reverse complement strand
TGCTCGGTGCGGGCCAACCCGATTCCTTCGGCTCCCGCCCGCCTCGCGGCGGCGGCATCAACTGCTGTGTCGGCATTGGCTCTGACTCCGAGCGTGCGGTGTTTGTCGGCCCACTCCAGGAGCTGATCGAGTTCGGGAAGGGGGCGTGGCGGAATCAGCGTCACCGGCTCGATGAACACGGCCCCGGTGGTCCCGTCAATAGTTACCAGGTCACCCGCCGCGACCTCTTGGCCCTTGATCGTCGCCCGCTTGGATGAAGGATCGACGCGTAAGGCGGCGGCGCCTGTGACCGCCGGTTTGCCCATGCCCCGAGCGACAACCGCGGCATGGCTGGTCTTGCCGCCGTGCGAGGTAAGAATTCCCTGGGCGGCGGCCATTCCATGTATGTCATCCGGCGTGGTTTCCGGACGGATCAGGATGACGTCTTCGCCTGCCCTGGCGTGGGTCACCGCCGCATCGGAGTCGAAGACCGCTTTCCCTTGCGCGGCGCCCGGACTGGCGGCAACTCCTCTAGTGGCGGCCCTCGCCAGGTCCTTGTCATCAATTCGATAACGCTCGAGCTGTTCCAGCGACGCGGGCTCGACTCGTTGCACCGCGGTCCGCTCGTCGATCAGACCCTCTCCAACCATGTCGACGGCGATCCGAACCGCCGCCGGGGCGTTGCGTTTCCCGGCCCGAGTTTGCAGCATGAAGAGCTGGCCCTTTTCGATCGTGAACTCGATGTCGCACATATCGCGGTAGTGCTTCTCGAGCCCATCCATGACCGATACGAGCTCTTGGTGGCACTGCGGATGAAGCCTGGCCAGGTCCTCGAGTGTGGCGGTGTTGCGGGTGCCAGCCACTACATCCTCCCCCTGGGCCAGGGAAAGGTAATCCCCGTAGGGCGCCTTCTCCCCCGTCCCCGGGTCTCGGGTGAAGCAGACGCCGGTGCCGGAGTCGGCCCCCAAGTCGCCGAAGACCATCATCTGTACGTTGGCAGCGGTGCCGAGGTCGTCGGGAATCTTGTTCTGGCGCCGATATTCCTGCGCTCGTTCGTTGTTCCATGACGAGAAAACGGCCTCGATCGCTCCGCGGAGCTGATCCCGAGGATCGTCGGGGATCGGCTCCTTTCCGGCGACGATCTGGCGAAAGCGGCGGACCGCCTGAGCGAGGTCATTGGCGGTTAGTTCCGAATCGTGGTCGACCCCCCGACTGGCGCGCAGGTCCGAGAGCACTTCTTGAAAGGACTTGTCGGGAATCCCGCGCACCACCTCGCCGTACATTTGAATGAAGCGTCGGTGGGCGTCGTGGGCGAAGTGGGCGTCGCCCGACCACTCGGTGAGCAAGGAGACCACTTCGTCGTTGATCCCGAGATTGAGGATCGTGTCCATCATCCCCGGCATCGAAAACTTGGCGCCTGATCGGACCGAGACAAGCAAGGGCACCGGTCCTCCCCCAAAGCTGCGGCCGGTCGTCTCCTCGAGCCGCCCGATGGCCTTGTCCACTTCCTCCCACAGACCCGAAGGCACACTGCCGTGCTCCATTACGTAACGGCAGGCTTCGGTGGTGATCGTGAAACCGGGCGGAACCGCCAGTCCCAATTTGGTCATTTCCGCCAAACCGGCGCCCTTGCCCCCGAGAAGATCCCGCATGCTCTTATCCCCATCGGCGAAATCGAGCACGTAACCCATCGCCTGTGAACACTAAACCGCCGACCTCTAGGGCCCGTTAGGTTTCGACACCATGCCGCCGATCGTCGCCTTTTCCCATGCCACCAGCTTTTGCGGGGCGGTCTGGACCCCGATCGCTGAGCAGATCGACGGCGAGCACCTGATTTGGGATCAAATCGGTCACGGTCATGCCTCGCCGATCTCGCACCCTTTCGATTGGTGGGACTTCGGTGCCGACGTCGCCGAGAAGATCGGCCACCTCGACGGTCCCCTCATCGGCGTGGGACACTCGATGGGTGGCACCGCCCTGGTTATGGCGGAGTTGCTAACGCCGGGATCGTTCGACTATCTCGTTCTGATCGAGCCCATCCTCTTGCCGCCACCATTTGCGCCCCGCGACACCCCGGTCGCCCGATCGGCCGAGAAGCGACGCGCCACTTTTCCCTCGCTGGCAGAAGCTCGGGCGCACCTTCGTTCGAAGCCCCCATTTGCAAGCTGGGACGAGCGGGCCTTCGAGGGGTATTTGCGAGACGGTTTTCGGTCCACCGGCCGCGGGACCGAGGTGACGTTGGCGTGTCGTCCTGGGGATGAGGCCGAGATCTATCGAAACGCTTTCGCCCACGGCGCCTGGTCCCGACTGGGCGAGATCGGCGTGCCGACGCTGGTGATGGCCGGCGCCAAGTCCGACACCCACGACGAAACTTTCATTCGGGAATTGGCCTCTCGTTTTCCGTCGGCCGGTTTCGAGATCGTGGTTGGCGTCGGCCATTTCCTGCCGATGGAACGGCCCGATCTCGTCGCCCATCGGGTGCGAAGACTGACCGCCCTATACGGCCCGCAGGACCCGATCAAGGACGATCCCCACCCCGAGGAGAATCCCGTAAACCAGATGTAGACGGGCCGTTCCCCCAAGGAGCGGGGCGTACATATGGGACGTGATGGCCACCCCGGAG
>DATFFB010000010.1:0-13621 GCA_035250485.1 Acidimicrobiia bacterium | reverse complement strand
CGCGGCGGTGTCGGTGGTGAAGAACGGGTTGCCGGTACCGGCGGCGAAGACCACTACCCGCCCTTTCTCGAGATGGCGACGGGCGCGCAGTCTGATGTAGGGCTCCGCCAGCTGCTGCATCGAGATCGCGCTTTGCACCCGGGTTTCGAGCCCGGCGTGCTCGAGGGCGTCTCGGAGGGCGAGGGCGTTGATGACCGTCGCCAGCATTCCCATGTAGTCGGCGTTGGCCGGATCCATGCCCTGGGCGTGCTCGGAGACTCCCCGCCAGATGTTTCCGCCTCCAACCACGGTGGCCACCTCGGCGCCGGCGTTGGCCGCCTCGGCGATCTCGGCTGCCACTCTCTTCACAGTCGCCGGATGGATGCCATAACCGGTCACGGGGTCGGCAAAGGCCTCGCCCGAAAGCTTGAGGAGAACCCTACGACCCATCAATTCTCCTGGCTGTCTTCGCCGATTCGGAGCATGGCCATCCGCCGCACCGAAATGTTCTCGCCCATCCGGGCGGCGAGATCGTTGACCATTGCTTCGACCGTCCCCTCGAATGACTCAGTGCGGGCGAACTTCTGGTCATAGAGCACGTGATCCTCGTAGTAAGACTTCACTTTGCCCTCGACGATGCGGTCGATGACGTTCTCAGGCTTTCCTTCTTCTCGTGCTTGGGCGGCGAAGAACTGGCGCTCGCGCTCGAGTTCGTCGGGATCCACATCTTGGCGGCGGATCCAGCGGGGCCGCCCCCAGGCGATGTGCATCGCTATGTCGTCGGCCACCTTCCGAAAGTCGGGATTCTTGGCGACGAAGTCGGTCTCGCAGGCCAGTTCGACCAGGACCCCGATGACGGGACGGTCCGCCTGATAGTGGACGTAGGTACCGATCGAGCCCTGGTTGGCTTCCCGCTCTCCCGCTCGCTTGGCCACCTTGGCCAGCCCGCGCACCCGCAAGAGATCCATCGCCTTTTCGACGTCGCCCTCGGTCTCGACGAGGGCGCGCTTGGCCTCCATCATCCCCACTCCGGCCATTTGCCGGAGCCTCTGCACTTCCTTGGCTGCTACTTCAGCCACTCACTGCCTCTTCCGGGGTGAACTCGCCTTCGGTTTGCTTCGTGTCCATTCCCCTGCCCTCGCGGCAGGCCTCCGCCAGGGCGCCGGCCACCACCGAGGCGGCTCGAATGGCGTCGTCGTTTCCGGCGATGACGAAGTCGATGTGATCGGGGTCGCAGTTCGAGTCGACCAAGGCAAGGGTGGTGATGCCCAGCCGGGCCGCTTCCTTGACGGCCGTGTGCTCGGTGTTGACGTCGACGATGAATATGGCGTCGGGGGTCTTCGTCATCTCCCGCACCCCACCCAGGGTCTGTTGAAGCTTGGAGAGCTCGCGGCTGATCGAGAGCCGCTCCCGCTTGGAGAGACTGGCGATCTCCTGCGAGGCCTCCATCCGCTCCAGCTCCTTCATGTAGAAGATGCGCTTTTGGATGGTGCTGAAGTTGGTGAGCATTCCGCCCAGCCAGCGGAAGTTGACATAGGGCATGCCCGCCGATTGGGCCGCCTCCGCAATAGGGGCCTGGGCTTGCTTTTTGGTACCGACGAATAGAACGGTCCCGCCCTTTTGGGTGAGGTCCTTCAAATATGCGGCCGCCGCTTCGATCTGGGCCAGGGTCTGGCGGAGATCGATGATGTGAATGCCGTTGCGCTCGCCGTAGATGTACGGCTTCATTTTGGGATTCCAGCGCCGGGTCTGGTGTCCGAAGTGGACGCCGGCCTCGAGCAACTGCTTGATGGTTACCGCAGTCACGTTTTCTCCTTTGGTTGTGCCTCCGCCGGCGTAGCGGCGCGTCCGGAGACGCTCCGACCTGAGAGGGATCGCCGACGTGTGTCGTTGTCGGCGATGGTAGTCGAGAGTCCCCCCTCCCCGCCTACGGCGGGACTCCCCCCTTCAGGTGGAGGGCTAAGCCATCCGGTTTCTGAGCGAGAGGACGCTCTTGGCGTGAATCTGGCAAACCCGGGATTCGGTAACCCCGAGGACCTCTCCGATCTCGGCCAGTGTCAACCCTTCGAAGTAATAGAGAGTGATTACCAATCGTTCCCGATCGGGGAGGCGGTTGATTGCATCCCCCAGCATGTGTCTCGTCTCTTCGGCTTGAAAGGCGGCCTCGGGGCTCATTCCTCCCAGGTCGGGTAGGAAATCGCCCAGGGAGGAGCCGGCATCCGGGCCGATCATCTCGTCGAGGGCGATCAATCCCAGGTTGGAGATCTCAGCCAGGGTGGAGCGGACCGACTCCACCTCCTGCCCCATGTGTTTGGCCAGCTCCTCATCGGAAGGGGTCCGCTGGAGCCGGTGCTCGAGCTCCGATAGGGACCTTTCCATTTCCCGGGCCCGGGAGCGGACCGATCGAGGAACCCAGTCGAGTGAGCGCAATCCGTCGAGGATCGAGCCCTTGATCCGATTGATGGCGTAGGTCTCGAACTTGAACCCGCGTTCGGGCTCGAACTTGTCGATGGCATCGATCAAACCGAAGACGCCATAGGAGACGAGGTCGGACTGATCGACGTTGCGGGGCAATCCGGCGGCCACGCGGCCGGCAACGAATTTGACCAGCGGCGAGTACTGGAGAATGAGCGCCTCTCGGGCTCCGCCGTCACTTTCCTCTTTGAGGCGCTGCCAGAGCCCCGGAAGGGCGCTCTGTTCTTCTTCAGGCTCGAGGATGGCTGAGGTCATAAGTGGATTTCAGGAATTGGGCGGAAACGGCAGTGTAAAGCTGGGTGGTGGCCAGATCACGGTGTCCCAAAAGCTCCTGGACCGCCCGCAGATCGGCACCACCTTCCAGGAGATGTGTGGCGAAGGAGTGACGGAGGGCATGGGGAAAGGTGCCAGCTCGATTGCGCACCACCCGCCGAACCCCACGCTCGTCCAGTCGCCGGCCGCGCTCGCCCACGAAGAGCCAGCCGCCGGCTTCGGGCCCGGCCATTCCCGGGCGACCCTCTTCGAGCCAGCGGGAGATTGCCTCTTGAGCCGGCCTTCCAACCGGGATCGACCGCATCCGACCACCCTTCCCCATCACGGTCAGCAGGTCGGACGCGAAGCTATCGATCGTCAATGCGGCAAGCTCTGAGACCCTGATCCCCGTCGAATAGAGCAGTTCGAGGATCGCCCGGTCGCGGAGGTCCTTGAGGCTGGCGGCCGGGAGCGAGTCGAGGAGCGAACTCACCTGGCGTTGCGGGAGGGCGCGGGGCAGGCGTTCGGGGAGGCGGGGACGGGAGAGGACCGCCGCGGGATTCTGAGCCAGGAGGTGTCGCCGGACTGCGTCGTCGAAGAAAGCCCGCACCGCCGAGGACTTGCGGGCGATCGAGCGCCGGGCGTAACCATGCTTGTCGAGGGCGGCCAGATAGCGCCGGAGGAGCGGGCGATCGACGGTGGCGAAGTCACCGATCCCCTCGGTGGAGCAGAAGTTGACGAAGTGAGTCAGATCGCGGCGATACGCGTCGGTGGTGTGGGAGCTATAGCCCCGCTGCGTCTGCAATCGATCGAGATAGGACTCGACCATCGACCGAGACCAAGCGGGCAGTTGACGATCGACCATCGGGGGTCAGGGTATTGCCAACCACCTCAGATTCCGAGCTCATGCCTCGTCAATGCAGCCAGTGCCTCTCCGATGGGACGGTCCGATTGTGCCAACAGCGTGTCGACGTTCTCCGACCATTTGGGTGGGACGGCAGGTGCCCGCGGCGGAGGGCCGAGAGTGAATGTGAGTGTGTCGAGCAGGTCTTCGGGTCCCAGGACCGGGTGGGCTCCGTCCCGAATCAGAAGGTTGCAGCCCGCCGAAACCGCCCGATTGATGTCACCGGGCACGGCCAGCACCTCCCGTCCCAGCTCGAGGCCCAGCCGAGCGGTGATCAGTGCTCCGCCCGTCACCGCCGCTTCGACCACGACGACCGCAGCGGAAAAGGCGGCGATGATTCGATTTCGGGCCGGAAAGCGAAAGGGGGCCGGCGGAGTCCCTGGCTCATACTCGGAAATCAGTCCCCCGCCTTGCTCGATCAGTCTCCGGGCCAGACCCTCGTTCTGGCGCGGATAGACAATGTCGAGCCCCGAACCGAGAACCCCCCAACCGGGTTCGCCGATTTCAACGCAGGCCTGATGGGCGACTCCGTCGATGCCGCGTGCCAACCCGCTGATCACCGGCCAGCCGGCAGTGGCCACCGCCCCGGCGAGGATTCGAGCGGCCGATTCACCATACGAGGTCGATCGTCGGGTGCCAACGATCGCTACCCCGAGGCGAGGGGGGAAGGTGCCCACCACCCACAGCGCTTCGGGGAGCCCGGTGACTCCGTCGAGATAGGAGGGAAGAGGCTCCTGGCGAAGTGAAGTCAGATCGCACCTCGATAGGAGAGCGCCTCCCCGACGTGAATCTCGTCGACGGTTTCAGACTCTGCCAGGTCGGCGATGGTCCGCGCCATCCGGCGCACCCGATCGGCTCCGCGACCGGTGAGCGCCCCCTTGCGGACGGCGGCGGCGACGAGATCCAGAGCGGGTCCATCGAAGATGAGCGCGTCGAGTTCGTTTCGGCTCAGTGCCGAGTTGATTCGCCGGCTCCGATCTAGCTGTACCTGGCGCGCCCGCAACACACGAAGTTTGACGCTGGCCGAGTCTTCGGAGGGAGAACCCAAGAGCAGGTCAGGGTCGGGGGCGGTCATCTGAAGGCGGAGGTCGAATCGGTCGAGAAAGGGGCCGGTGAGGCGTGCCCGATAGCGGGCCACCTCCACGGGCGAGCAGCGGCATGACACGATGCGGTCTCCCTGGAAACCGCATGGGCAGGGATTGGAGGCAGCCACCACCTGGGCCCGGGCGGGGAAGGTGATACTCCGCCCCCGCCGGGCGATCGTCACCGCGCCTTCCTCGATTGGTTGGCGGAGGGAGTTGAGCAGATGCGGCGGGAACTCGCCGAGCTCGTCGAGGAAAAGCACCCCACCATGAGCCAGTGAGACCTCGCCGGGTTGGGGATGGGGGTTTCCTCCACCGACGACTGCCGCCATGGAAGCCGAGTGATGGGGTGCTCGAAATGGAGGCCGGGATGTCAATGGGCGCCGTCGGTCGGCCGATGCCCAAAGGCAGGCGACTTCGACCGCCTCCGAAGGCTGCAGTGGCGGCAGGATCGTGGGCAATCGTTGGGCGAGCATGGTCTTTCCGCAGCCCGGGGGACCGATCATCAAGAGATGGTGTCCCCCGGCGGCCGCGATCTCCAGGGCTCGACGAGCGCGCGGCTGTCCGCGGACCTCGGCCAAGTCGATCTCGTCATTCGCTAGCTCATCGATCTTGGCTTCAGCAACCCGCGGGGTCGATCCCCCGCTCACAACGGCGGCCGCCTCTGCCAGGTTGGCGATCGCAAACACCCGTGACCCCGGCACCCGGGCGGCGGTCGGGGCGTCGGCTTCGGAGACCAAACAGGGCCAACCGCGTTCTGTCGCCAGGAGGGCGGCACCAATCGCCCACCGGCTGCGACGGACCGTACCGTCGAGGGCGAGCTCGCCGGCGACGATCATCCGGCTCGGGTTCGGGATCACCTTGGAAGCCGCGAGGACGCCTAGGGCGATTGGAAGGTCATAGTCGGATCCCGCTTTCGGGAGGTCAGCCGGGGAGAGGTTGACCGTGATCTGGCGGTGGGGAAGCTCCTGTCCTGTGGAGAGGATTGCCGCCCGCACGCGCTGCTTGGCCTCGCGCACGGAGGTGTCGGGAAGCCCCACCAGGGAGAACGACTCGTTGGGGCGGCCCACGTGAGCTTCGATCCGGACCGGTCGCGGCTCGGCCCCCACCATCGCCACCGACATCGCCTGGGCAAACACCCAGTCGTTATACGGGCAGGAAGTAGCCGGTGCTAGAGGCTCATATCCCCCCTCCCCGGCTACGCCGATACTCCCCCCTTCGGGGGGAGAAACGGGGTCGTCAGCGCCCCCGAAAACGGGCCGGGCGTTTTTCGATGAAGGCGTTCACTCCTTCGACCGCGTCAACGCTCTCCAGACAGATCGATTGGGCCTGGCCTTCAGCAGCCAGCGCCTGGGCGAAATCGTATTGGAGCGAATGGTCGAGGTTCTGCTTGGTGAACATCTGCGCCACGGGGGCGCCGGCAGCAAGCGATGAAGTCAGCTCTTCCATGCGCTGATCGATGGCCGCAGCCTCGATGACCTCGAGCACGAGCCCCATCGCGAGGGCTTCGTCGGCATCGATGATCCTCCCCGTCAACGAGAGCTCCTTGGCCCTTTGCAGGCCCACGATTCGTGGCAGCAACCAGGTGCCCCCGAAGTCGACCGTCAATCCTCGTTGCACAAAGATCTCGGAAAAGCGCGCGCGGGTGGTAGCAACCACGAGGTCGCACCCCAACGCCAGATTCATGCCGGCCCCGGCGGCCATCCCGTCGACGAGGGCCACGGCCGGCTTCGTCAGGCGATGCAGGGCCATGGCCGCCTCGCCCACGCGCTGCATGCGGCGGCGGTTGGCGACCACTCCGTTTTCGGTGCGAGCGGCAGGATCGAGGTCCGCACCCGAGCAAAACGCCCCTCCCGCTCCGGTGAGAACGAGCACCCTTTGATTGGATGATTCGAACTCAGAAAAGGCGTCGCGCAATTCGTCCCACCCCTGGGGAGGAACGGCATTCTTTCGCTCGACCCGATCGAGGATGAGCCAGCGAGTCGGCCCTCGGTCTTCGGATCGCAACCACATGGCTCGTCACGGTAGCTCAGGGGTTGATCGGTAACGTGGGAGATCATGGGCTTCAACCCCTTTCGACCGGCACGCAAGAACGCTCTCGACTTGGCGTGGATGGCGGGAACGATCGTCGTCATCATCGGTCTCGTGGTGTGGGCGATCTGGGGGTAACCGTGTCTCCGGTGCAGCCGTACGCCGCTCGCAAGCAGTACCTGTGTCCGGGATGCAACAACACCATCGGGGTAGGTGTTTTCCATCTGGTCGTGGTCCCCGATGATGAGCCCGACGACAGACGGCATTGGCATCACGGCTGCTGGCACAAAGAGATGCGCCGTCGCTTTGGAACCGGGGCGCGCTGAGAATTCGTGGCGATGCTCAGGCGTCGCGCAGCTTCAGTCCCGCCCAGGAGATGAGCACTCCGACCACCGACCATCCCAGGACCACGATCAGACCGCGGCGGAACGACGGCAGGTCCCCGAGTATCTGGCCGAAGCCTCCCACGCTCAGCGATCCCAAGAGCGCCGACGTGTGGATCGAAAGCGAGACCTCACGAAATCCTTCCCAGAGGATGAGGAGCCCTTCGACGAAGGTGAAGGCCAGGGCGGCTCCGATCGCTGGTCCCACCGAGCGCAGCCAGGCAGAGAAGGCCAGCCCCAGCGCCACCCAGGTGAACTGCACGAGGAGCGCCTTCCAGGCGATGTCCCACCATCCGAGCGCGTCGAGCTCGCCCGTGCCCTCGGCTAGGAAGAAGGTGGCGACCGAGAAAACGGCGATGGCGAGGAGCACTGCCAGCCAGGCCGCGGAAGTACTGGTCAATAGTCGAGTGACCAGATGCTGGCCGCGACGGCTGTTGCGGGTCAACGTTGTGGACCAGGCCGACGTGGCGAGCTCTCCGGCGAGGGCCATCGTCGCCAAGATCAACGGGAACCAGGTCTGACCCATGACCTGGCCAGCGCCGAAGATGTAGGCAGCCGGCTTTTGGATTTCAAAGAAGCCGCCCTGATCGTCAATCACCCGTGGCAGGAGATAGAAGATTCCCGCCAGGAAACCAGTGAGAAGGATCAGGACAATGGTCAAAACCCAAAACGTCCGCCGCTTGAAGGTCTTGATCAACTCAGCCTTGATGAGTCCAGTCAATCGATCTCTCCGCTCATCGATCGCCTTCGGTGAGCGAAAGGAACAACTCCTCGAGACGGCCCGAGCGACGGGCAAGCTGACGAGGAAACATCTCGGCCGCGGCCAACGCACGGGCGATAGCGGCGCCGTCGTCGGTCGAGACCGCCAGCAGATCGCCCTCGACGACCGCGGCGATGCCAGCTTCGGTTAAGACTGCGGCCGCTCGTTCCGGCTCATCGATCTCGACTGTGTAACCACTGCGGAACGAGCCGAGCAGAGAGGCCAGATCCCCGGCGGCGAGAAGGCGGCCCTTGTTGATGACGACGACGTGGTCGGCCATCGCCTCGACGTCGGAGAGGTTGTGGGAGGAGACGATCACGGTCTTCCCCCGATTCGCCAGTTGTCGGAGGCTTTCTTTGATCTGCGCCTGGCCGGCCGGATCGAGGCCATCGAGCGGTTCGTCCAGGATCAAAAGCTCGGGATCGCCCAACAACGAGGCCGCCAGTGCCAGACGCTGACGCATGCCCTTCGAGTACCCGTCGATTCGACGCCCACCCTCGGACCCGAGGCCGGAGAACTCGAGCAGATCGTCGATCCGCTCATGACCACGGCCCAGAGTGCGGGCCGCCACCACGAGGTTGTCACGTCCTGAGAGCCCCTTGACCAAACCCGGTTCCTCAACGATTGCCCCCAGCCTCTTCACGATCTCAGGCAACCGGTCCCGCACCGACATCCCGAGCACCTCCATCGAGCCGGCGTCAGGTTTGGTCAAGCCCAACAACGAGCGAAAAGTGGTGGTCTTGCCGGCGCCGTTAGGTCCGAGAAAACCGCTTACCCGGCCGGCGGGAAAGGTGAAGGAGAGCCCGTCAAGCGCGATGGTCTTGCGATAGCGCTTGCGAAGTCCCTCAGCGACTATCGCATCCATTGGGTTTTGAGGCTACACCGCGGCCCTACACCGCCCTTGGCACCCAGTGCAGGTCGATGCCGCCCTCGTGGAAACGAATCGCGATCAGGTCGATACGCGCACAACGCGAGATGCGAGCCATTTTTCGCACCTGCTGGGCCTTCTGGTAGTCGAAGGCTGCCAACGTCTGCGTTGGCGGCCAGGTAGCTCCGCTCCGTGTGCGGGTCGACCGAACCTCCACCAGGGTCCGCTCTCCTCCGATCCGGGTGAGGATGTCAATCTCGCCCGCGTCGAGAGCCACGTTGCGAGCCAGGATCGAGATCCCTTTGGCCCGGAGAAACCGGCACGCCTCCTCCTCGGCCAGTCGTCCGAGAGCGGCGGTGGAAAGCTCCCGGCAGGCAACCCAGTCCATGTCCGATTTATAACGAGGGCAACGGACGAAAAGACCTACGGGTCAGGCCAAATCGTTACGACCGGGCGTCGACAGCCCCGAAGCGGCTCGGTGGCCAGATTCGCACCACAGCCTCGCCCAGGACTCGCTCCATGGGGATGGCTCCGAAACGACGGCTGTCGTAGGAAACGAGGCGATTGTCGCCCATCACGAAGACCGAGTCGGGAGGCACCACGACGGGACCGAAGTCGGGCATGATCCCCTGCTCGAGCAGGTAGGGCTCCTCGACGCGGGCGCCGTTGATCTCGAGATAACCCTCACGGACGGAAACCTCATCGCCGGAAATCGCCACCACTCGCTTGATCAGGTCGTCGGCCGAGGCCGTTCGGATTCCGATGGACTCGACGATGTGACGCACCACCGCCTCGCCGAAAGTCTCCTGATCGATGTCGTCGTTGAACGGCGAGATGAAAACAACGATGTCCCCGCGCTGCGCCTCACCGAATTGATAACTGAGCTTGGAAACCATCACCCGGTCGTTTTCGACGATGGTGGGCACCATGGAATCGGAGGGAATGTAAAACGGCTGGATGAGGAAGGTCTTGATCACCACCGCGATCGTGATCGCCACCAACAAGAGCATTGGCAGCTCGATCCACAGCGGCCGATTCGGTTTGGGCTTTCGCTGTCTTGATTCCCGGCGCGGGGCCTCGACGGTCAGTCCCGCTTCTCCTTGATACGGGCGGACTTGCCCACCCGGTCTCGCAGGTAGTAGAGCTTGGATCGCCGGACGTCGCCGCGGCGAGTGACTTCTACCTTCTGGATGATCGGAGCGCTGTACGGAAAAACCCGCTCGACGCCGACTCCAAAGCTCACTTTGCGAACGGTAAAGGTGGAATCGAGTCCGCTGCCGTTTCGTGCAATGACGACCCCCTCGAAGACCTGGGTTCGCTCCCGGTTGCCTTCTGTGACCCGCACGTGGACCTTGACGGTATCCCCCGGCCTAAACGCGGGAATGTCTTCGCGCGCGTAATCGCCCCGGAGCATGTCAAGCTTGTTCATCGAAAGTTTCCTTTGAGGAGGCTGGCGAGTCGCCAGGAGCGAGATGTTATCAGGACTCCGACTTTCCCAGATCCGGGCGCCGTGTTTTGGTCCGCTCCCTCCGTTGCTGGCGTCGCCAATCCTCGATGCGACCGTGATCACCCGAGAGGAGGACTTCGGGAACCTCCCAGCCCCGAAAGCTCCGGGGCCGGGTGTACTGCGGTTCTTCGAGCAGGCCCTCTCGAAAGGACTCGGTCTGAGTCGAGGTGGGATTGCCCACCACCCCGGGAAGGAGGCGGGCGACTCCTTCGATGATCGCCGCCGCGGCGATCTCACCGCCGGCCAGCACGAAGTCCCCGAGCGAGATCTCTTCATCGACCAGATGCTCCGAGACGCGCTCGTCAACTCCTTCGTACCGGCCACAAACCAAAACCAAATCGGAAATCGTGGCCAACCGGTCGAGATGAGCCTGATCGAGCCGAGCCCCCGCGGGGCTCAACAAGACTCTGTGAGCCGAAGCGAGGGGTGCCAGCGCGTTGGCGAGCGGTTCAACCATCATCACCATGCCCGCTCCCCCGCCGAAGGGAGCATCGTCGACCTGGCGATGGGCTCCCTTCCCGAAGTCCCTGAGATCGATCAGCTCAATCTCGAGCGCCCCAGCTTGAATGGCACGCCCGACGACCGAGGTCGTGAGGATCCCGGGGAAGAACCCGGGGAAGAGCGTGATGACGGTGACCTTCAGCGCAAGTCCTTAGGAAGGCCCAGGATCCTTTCGGCGATGATGTTGCGTTGAATCTGATCGGTGCCGCCACCGATTCTCAGCCCCGGGGTTCCCAGGAACGCATCCTGCCACTCCCCGCCGTAAGGAGCGTCGCCGTCGGCGAGTAATCCGTCAGCTCCGAGGACATCGAGCGCTTGGTCATACAGCTCGGCCAGGAGCAGGGTTCCCACCAGCTTGGCAACCGAACCCTCCGGACCCGGCATGCGCCCCTGGGCCAATGCCGTTGCCATCCGCATCTGGGTGTAACCGAGCGCCCTCCCGGCCACTATCACTCGGAGAAAACGGTCCCGCTGGCTCCCAGAGGTGGGCCGCGTCGCCAGCAAGGCCTCGAACGCGTCGGCCACGGTGGCACCGACCGACAGAACCGCGGTGCGTTCAAACATGAACGTCGTGATCACCACCCTCCAGCCATCCCCGACTTCTCCGATCCGATTCGAGTCGGGAACCCGCACCTCATTGAGGAAGACCTCGTTGAAGTTGGCCGAGCCGGTCATCTGCCGGATTTGTCTTGTCTCGACTCCCGACGACCGCATGTCGACGACGAATGCCGATAGCCCCCGGTGAGGTGGCAGGTCGGGGTCGGTGCGGGCGATGCATAAACCCCAATCGGAAAGGTGGGCGAAGGTGGTCCAAACCTTCTGGCCGCTGATCACCCACTCATCTCCGTCGCGAACGGCCCTGGTGCTCAGCGAAACCAGGTCCGAGCCGGATCCGGGTTCGGAGAAGAGCTGGCACCAAACATCTGAGCCGGATAGAAGCGGCGGCAGCAGGCGCTGGCGTTGTTCCTCGTTTCCCAGGAGGAGGATGGCGGGCCCACACCAACCGAGGCCCACCACCAACGCATCGTGGGGAACATCGAAGTGGGCCTCTTCGGCGCTGAAGATGTTGTGCTCGACGATGCTGGCGCCACGACCGCCGTAAGCAGAGGGCCAGGCGATCCCCGCCCAGCCGGCGTCGAACTTGAGCTTCTGCCAGGACCGCGCCTCGGCAAGCTTGCGAACCTCCTCGGCCGGTGTCCATTCGGCCACGATGGCTGAGGGCGCAATCGGCGGCGCAGGAGGTCTGTTGGCGTTAGCTTCGAGCCAAGCGCGTGCCTGGGCTCGGAAGTGCGCCTCTTCCGGGGAGTCGAACGGCTCCATCCCCCGGAAGTATGGCCCGGAGACGGCTAGCTATCGACTCTGGACACGTCGATGTCGCCGGAGACGGTGCGGGCTCGAAGCTTGGTGGTTCGTTGGGGCGTAACGGTGCTCTTGGTCTTCGGCAAACGGACGTCGCCCGAGAGTGAATCGATTTCCGCTTCGACCCTGGTGCCGGCTGGGATCCCCACCCTCAGGTCCCCGGACATCGATTTGAGCTCGATGAGCGCACCCCGGCAGCACCCAACCCGCAGGTCGCCAGAGGCCGATTTCAACTCACAACGTCCGTCGACGAAATCGGCGACGATATCGCCGGAGGCGGTGGAAACGCTCAGGTCACCGTGAATCTGATGAACGCGGACATCCCCAGACGCCGAGCTGACCTCGCAATTGTTGAGGATCTCGTCGACCTTGACATCGCCCGAGGCGGTTCTCAGGACGATGCCGTCGGCTTGCCCAATGTCTAGGTCACCGGAAGCCGTCTGCATATTGATCCGACCGAGGTCAACCCGCGCATAGATGTCCATCGAGGCAACGGTGGCATCGAGATGAGAGCCGGGCGGGGTGCTGACCCGGATGTTGACGCTCCGCCCCCCGAAGAGCCTGCGCTCCTCGCGAATCAGGATCGTCGAGCCGAGTTGTTCAACAACGACAAATTCGGCGCCGCTTCCGGTTACATCGACCTCGACGCTGCCGGAGGCTCCGGGATGGAGGTCGGCGCGGCCGGATGCCACCCGAAGCTCGATCGTTGGCAGCTCAT
The DNA here is from genome assembly GCA_035250485.1 of Acidimicrobiia bacterium. Taxonomy (GTDB): domain Bacteria; phylum Actinomycetota; class Acidimicrobiia; order Spongiisociales; family ZC4RG35; genus JACCTH01. The sequence goes on along the minus strand of DATFFB010000010.1, from coordinate 802 downwards.
CGACAGAAAACTCGGACTTCATATATCGAGGGTTTCGACAATTCGCCTCTTGCTTGCCCGCGGCCCGTGAACCTTGCCGGCCAAGGTCTTGACCACCCAGGCGTTTACGGAGTCGCCGGACTCGGTGGCAGCTCGCTCAACGATGTCCTTGATGGCGGGTGGTAGGCGAAGGGTGATGCGGGCATCGAAGTCACCCTCGACCGAGGTGGCCGTGGACTCATCGGTGCTCACCCGAATGCTGGGCTCGCCATCGGAGAGGACCAATTCAACGCGGTAGGCCGGTAGTTGGGCCGCCACCTCCTCGGTGGCCTGATTGGCCAGCTCCATGGCGGCTTCCTTGAGGGCGGGGCGCAAGGCCGCCAGTACAGCTCTCCCCCCGGCCTCTACCGCGGGATCGGCCACCAAGGCCAGCTGGGCCTCGATGGCCGATTCCAAGTTATGAAGGGCAGCAGAGATCTGCATCTGCCTCAACCCTTTGGTCGGGGGTTACGACTCTCACCACGGGGTCCGAACCGTAGATCCTGGATTGCCTTTACTGAGCGGAGATCGATGCTTATCAACATGATGTCTTCCTCTCTCCTCCATCCGGCTGCTGCCGGAACGACTTCTTATTGACACTGTCATGATGTCATAAAGATGTCACCTTGTCAAGAGGGCAATTTTTGCTAGATCAGCTTCCGCTCCACCGCCCAGCGGGTGAGCTCGTTGCGGTTGGAGAGCTGGAGCTTGCGGAGGACCGAGGAGACATGGCTCTCGATGGTCTTGATCGAGATGTAGAGCTCGGCCGCGGCTTCGCGATATG
>DATFFB010000009.1:0-31407 GCA_035250485.1 Acidimicrobiia bacterium | reverse complement strand
CCAGTGCCGACTAGAAGCGAAAGATCGCGGCTGACACCGAGGAGCCGACCAAGCAGCTGCGCGCCGAAGAAGGTTGCCACCACCGTCACGGCCACCACCGCCAGTCCCGGTCCTCCAATCGCCGCGAGGTCACCGAAGGAGAGCCGGGCCCCAAGCAAGACGACCGCGGCCCGGAGCAGGTGACGAGCGACGAGTTGGAAGCCAGGTCCGAGCCCGAGCTCGTGTCCAACCAGGTTGCCGACGCCGAACCCCAGGATGAGGGCGATGATCAGGGCCGACACCGGCTCCAAAACCCGACCGAGGGCAATCGCTCCCACCCCCAGTGCCACCGCCATCGAAATGCCGGGAAGGCGGGTGCGCACTAAAGGAGGCTATCTCCTAGCGTGCGCCGATGGCTCGAACGCTGCAAATCAAGGTCGACGGCGACGCGGTCAGCGGGAAAATCGAAGGGGTGGGAGAGCGGGGCGTCCTCCTCGCCCATGGGGCGGGCACCAATCAAGATCACCCGGTGATGGTGGCCAGCCGCTCGGCCCTCGCAGCAGGCGGAGTACGCGTGATGACTTTCAATTATCCCTACTCCGAGGCGGGCCGAACTCGACCGGACGCCACCGAACGCCTTCTCGCTACTCACCGGGCGGCCCTTTCCAAACTCGCGGATAGGAGCCCCGGGGGAACGTATCTGGCCGGGCGATCGATGGGGGGAAGGATGGGGACCTACCTGGCGGCCGAAGGCGTCGACGTGCGAGGGGTGATTTGTTACGGCTACCCCCTTCATCCGCCGGGCAAGCCCGACCGCCTTCGCATCGATCACCTGGGCTCGATTCGGGTACCGATGCTCTTTTTCCAGGGTGATCGCGACGCCTTGAGTCGATCCGATCTCTTCGATCGCCATGTGCGTTCCTTGCCAAAGGTGAAGGTGGTCGACCTCAAGGCGGATCACTCTCTGGGGGGCCTGAAGTCGGTCGAACTCCTGGCTCGGGAAACGCTCGCATTCGTTCTGGCGTAGAAATCGCCGCGCTTGTGGCCACGATTCCTACGCAAGAACGAGGGCGTATAATTCTCGGCGGCTCCTCGCCCCCCTTTTCCCCAAGGAGAATTAGTTATGGCTGAGGTCAATCTCAAAGCCGACACCGGTCGCGCTACCGGCAGTCGGGCGGCTCGCCGGTTGCGAAAGACCGGTCGGATCCCGGCCGTGGTTTATGGCCGGGGGGCGGAGCCCACCCATGTTGCGGTCGATCACCACGATCTCACTCAGGCCTTCCACACGCCAGCAGGGGCAAATGTCGTCATCAACCTCCAGATCGACGGCGCCGAGGGGATTCCGACCCTGGTGCGGGGAGTCGACCGACATCCCTACAAGCCCTTCATCCGCCACGTCGATTTCGTCCGTGTCGACCTCACTGTCAGAGTCCATGCCGAGGTTGCCATCCACTTCGTCGGCAGCCCGATAGGGGTGAAGGAAGGTGGAATCCTCGTTCCTGCCCGCAACGACGTCACCGTCGAGGCCCTCCCCAATGAGATCCCCTCGGCCTTCGAGCTCGATGTCTCGGAACTGGGAATCAACGATTCTCTCCACGTCAGTGACCTGCCCCAGGTCGAGGGGGTGGCCATCCTCGCCAGCCCGGACGAGTTGCTGGTCTCGGTCTCGATTCCCGCCGCCGAGCCTGAGCCCGAGCCGGAGCCGGTCGAGGGTGAAGAGGGCGAAGGTGCCGGGGCCGAAGGCGAGGAGGCTCCCGAGGCGGCATCCGAGGAAGACGGCGAGCCCGGCGAGGAGTAGATGCCGGTCATCTGTGGGCTCCGGAATCCCGGGGCCTCCTACGTCGGCACCCGCCACAACCTGGGATTCGAAGTCGTCTCGAGTTTGGCGCGACGCTTTGAAGTAAAGCTCAAGCGGGGGCCGTTGCGGGTGCGGGCCGAGCTCGCCCGATTCCCCGGTCGTGACCTCATACTTGCCAGCCCGCTCACGTTCATGAACGACTCCGGACGGGCGGTGGCCGGAATCCTCTCGTACTACAAGGTGGCGGCCAACGATCTGCTCGTAGTCCACGATGACATCGACCTCGCCCTGGGAAGATTGCGCCTCCAGATCGGTGGGGGGAGCGGTGGCAACAACGGCATCCGCTCCATCGAGTCTCATCTCGGACACCCCGATTTCGCCCGGCTGAAGCTGGGAGTGGGCCGACCGCCGGGAAGCCGGGAGGCCGCCGACCACGTCCTCCGCCCCTTCAACAAGGCCGAACGAGGCGAAGCCGACCTGCTGGTCGAGGACGCGGCGGACGTAGCCGAGCGCTGGCTGGAAGACCCGGCCCGGGCCCAGGAGCTGGCTGCGCATCGCCGGCCCGGGTAGTGCCAGAATCCCAACATGGCCCGACTTGATGCAATCGGAATCGTGGTTTCCTCGATGGCTGACTCGATCGCGTTCTACCGACACCTCGGTCTCGACTTTCCCGATGGCTCGGAGACCGAGGGCCACGCCGAAGCCGAGACCCCCGGCGGGATACGGGTCATGCTCGACACCGAGGACATGATGAAATCGTTCTCTGATTGGGAGCCTCCCCACGGGGGGAGCCAACGAACCTCGCTCGCCTTTCTCTGCGAGAGCCCCGCGGAAGTAGATCGACTCCACCTCCTCCTGGTCGGAATCGGTGGCACCACCGTGATAGCCCCCTTCGATGCTCCCTGGTCGATGAGGTACGCCACGATCGCCGACCCGGATGGGAATCACTTCGACCTGTTTTCACCCCAGGAGCAGCCTCCGGCGTGACCGCGTTGGTCGGCGCCATCGACCAGGGCACCACCAGCAGTCGATTCATCATCTTCGACGACTCCGGGCGTATCGTCGGACAGAGCCAGGAAGAGCACCGTCAGATCTTCCCGCGACCGGGTTGGGTCGAACACGATCCCCACGAGATCATCGAGAGCATCTGGCGAGTGATCGGGCGCGCCCTCGCCGACGCAGGCGTGACGGCGAAGGATCTGACTGCCGTTGGCATCACCAATCAACGGGAGACCACGGTCGTTTGGGACCGCCGGACCGGCTTGCCCCTCCACAATGCCATCGTCTGGCAGGACACACGCACGGCCGCGATTTGCGGATCGCTTGCGGAGGGGACCGGGCGCGATCGCTTCCGTCCGATTACCGGCCTTCCCCTCGCCACCTACTTCTCGGGTCCCAAGCTCGCTTGGCTATTGCAGGAGGATCCAGCAGTCGCCGATGCGGCCAAGTCCGGGAACCTCGCCTTCGGAACCATCGATGCCTGGATCCTCTCCAACCTGGTGGGTCGCCATGTCACGGATGTGACCAATGCCTCGCGGACTCTCCTGATGGACCTCAGCGCCGCGGCGTGGAGCGAGGAGATCTGCGAGGCAATGGAGATTCCGGCGTCTGCGTTACCGGAGATCGTTTCTTCCTCGGGGCGAGTTGGCCTCGGGTCGGGACCTCTCGAAGGGGTCCCGATCAGCGGCGTCCTCGGCGATCAGCAAGCAGCACTCTTCGGACAGGCCGGGTTCAGGTCCGGAGCGGCAAAGAACACCTACGGGACCGGATGCTTCCTGCTTCTCAACACCGGCGCCTCGCCGGTCCCCTCTCAACATGGATTGCTCACAACCACCGCCTTCCGGCTGGAACAGGGACCCTTGATCTATGCACTCGAGGGATCGGTGGCAGTGGCGGGCTCACTCGTGCAGTGGCTGCGGGACAACCTCGGTCTGATCGAGTCTGCGTCCGAAGTCGAGGACCTGGCCGCCTCGGTTGAAGACAACGGCGACGTCTACCTCGTACCGGCATTTAGCGGGCTGTTTGCCCCCCACTGGCGTCCCGATGCCCGCGGCGTGATCGTCGGTCTCACCCGCTTCGCCACTCGCGGTCACATCGCCCGCTCTGCTTTGGAGGCCACGGCCTTTCAGACTCAGGAGGTGGCGGAAGCCATGCGGGCTGACTCGGGCGTCGCTTTCGGTGAGCTGCGGGTCGACGGGGGGATGGTGCGAAACGACCTCCTCATGCAATTCCAAGCCGACATCATGGGAATTCCCGTGGTGCGACCCGTGGTGGCGGAGACCACCGCCCTGGGTGCGGCCTACGCCGCCGGCTTGGCCGAGCGTGTTTGGAGCTCGGTCTCGGAGTTGGACTCCAATTGGGAGGTCGATCGTCGCTTCGAGCCCGATATGGCCGAGGATCGGCGTCAGGCCCTGATCGACCGCTGGCGTCAGGCGGTTAGGCGCACGCTCGACTGGGTCTGATCAAAGTCCTTCTGCATCGAGCTCGCGGTGAAAAGCCGAAAGCTGGCGATCGCGCTCGCTCTCCGACCACCCCAGCTCCACCTGCATCGCCCGGGCAATGGCAGCCGCGTCGTCACGACCGTGATCGCGCGCAAGCAGCGACAAGCGCGTGCGTCGCAGGGCGAAATCTCCGATCGAAACGGCGGATTCGTTGCGAACTGCTTGACCCACCTCGCCGAGGAAAGTCATTCCGTCGCCGAGGAGGGTGTCGCCTTTTTCGACTTCACCGAGAATCTTCTCGACCGAGCCGGCCTCCGATCCGTACCGATGGACGAGCCCACCCGCCCGTGGCTGTCCTCCGGCACCCACCAGGAGCACGTTCTTGGTCCGCGACTTCGACCTTGAACCGAGATGCCGGGTGATGGTGTCAGCCAGCTCGGCGGCGATGCGCCGGTAGGTCGTGAGCTTGCCGCCGGCGACGACGAGATATCCGGGCTGGGGCTCGGTTATCACATGCTCGCGCGAAGCCTCGGCAGTCGAGTCGGCATCGTCATCGGCCAGTGCTCGGAGTCCGGCGAAAGTGGAAATGGGACTGAGGCTCTCGACGCCCAGATAGCGCCGGACATGGTCGAGCAGATAGGCAACGTCATCGGCAGTGGCGACGGGGCGGGCAGGGGAGTCCGCATAAGCGGTGTCGGTGGTTCCCACCAGGGCTTGACCGGCCCACGGAATGAGAAAGAGAACCCTCCCGTCATCGGTCTTTGGCAGCACAATCGCCCGGTCTCCCAGCCCGACAGAGCCGGCCGCCAGGATCACATGAGCCCCCTTGGAGAGGACGAAACGCGGCTGCGCTTCCGCGCCCAGCGCTGGCGGGCGGAACGCACCGGTGGCTGCAACTACCGCCCGGGCTCGGAGCCGGAGGGCTTCACCATTGAGCACATCGTCTAGATCCACCTCGAATCCGTCCCCGGAAAGCTCGACTCGGTGGGCCCGCATTCGACTGACGGCCGTGCAGCCGTGGCGCACCGCCGTCCTCGCCAGGGCGATGACCAGGCGGGCGTCGTCGGTTTGGGCGTCGGAGTAGGCGAATCCTCCTCGCAAGCCTTCGGTGCGCAGGAGCGGAGCGGCGCGGCGAACTTCCGACAACGCAAGCCGGCGATGCCGTTCACCGGGCCGATTGAAACCTCCCAAGAGGTCGTAGATGGCGAGCCCGGCACCGAGGGCAATCGAGGCTCGCCGGCCGCGGGCCGCCCAGGCGGGGGCGTCGGCGAGACCGTGCTGGTCATAGACCGGGACCACGAATTCGAGGGTCTGAAACAAGTAGTCGGCGATCCGGGCCAGCACCCGCTGCTCACGCAGCCCCTCGGCGACCAGTTGGAAGCGGAAATGGGGCAGGTAGCGGATACCGCCGTGAAAGAGCTTGGTGGAGCGCCCCGAGGTGCCCGAGGCCCAATCGGCCTGCTCGACGAGTGCAACCCGAAATCCCCGGGTTGTGAGGTCAAGGGCCACACCGCAGCCGATCACTCCTCCACCGATGACCACGACATCGACGGAGTCGGCCTCGCTGAGTCGACGGCAATGCTCGGCACGGGTCCAGGAGGGGGCGAGCATCGGGCGAAAAGGTTAGGTATCGAGGTCGTTCGGTAAGATCGCCGCCCGGCAGAAAGCGCAAGGAGCCCTCATCTCGTTCCCCGATTGGTTGGCGGTTGGCCGGGTTCTAGTGGTCCCTGCGATCATGGCCCTGACCCGGTCCCAGGATCGAATCGAGCATGCCCTCGGGTACGCCGCCGCCCTCTTCACCGTGGCAGCGATCACCGACTTTCTCGACGGCTACCTGGCGCGGCGCTGGCATGTGGAGTCGGTCCTCGGCGCCTTTCTCGACACCACCGCCGACAAGCTCCTGGTCACCGGCACTCTCCTCGCTCTCACCTCGATCGGGCGGGTCTCGATCTGGGCGGCCCTGGTCATCATGATGCGCGAGTTCGCAGTTATGGGGCTCCGGGGCTTGGTCGCCCTCGGCGGGGGGATGGTGAAGCCCTCGACCTGGGGAAAGATCAAGGCCACCGCCCAATACGGGGCCATCGCCCTTGCTTTTATGCGCCTCCCCGACCGATGGGGACCTTTCTTTCTCGATCAGTGGGTGATGTGGGTGGCGGTGTTGGTGACGATCGCCTCCGCCTGGGGTTATTTCGGAGCGTTCTCCAAGATGGTGATCGGGAGCCGTACGGACGCTGCCAGTAGATGACGGTTGCGATCACCGGGGCGACCGGCGTGGTCGGTGGTGCCGTCTTGAGACATCTCCTTGCCGACGGAACGAGGGTGAGAGCCTTGGTTCGGTCGGACCAGGGCTTGCCTCCGGAAGTGGAACGGGCCCGGGGCGACGTTCTCGACCCGGCGTCGCTGCGGAGGGCCTTCGAAGGGGTGACAACGGTCTTTCATGTGGCCGGGGTGAATCAGATGTGCAGCGCCGACCCCGCGTTGATGGAAAGGGTCAACGTCGACGGCACCCGCAACGTCGCCGATGCCGCCTACGAAGTCGGGGCGCTGCTAGTCCATACCTCTTCGGCAGCCGTGCTGGGAGAGGCCGAGGGCGAGATCGGCGACGAGACCTCGGTGCCGCGGGCACCACTCCCTAGTCGCTACGCCGCATCCAAATGGCGGGCCGAGCAGCAGCTAACGGAGCTTTTTGGCCGACAGCCGGTGGTGATCGTCAATCCCTCGTCGGTGCAGGGTCCAGGCAGGGCCACAGGGACGGGGAGGCTGCTGCTCAAGTTGATGAGTGGGAAGCTCCGAACCATTGTCGACACCCGGATCTCGATCGTCGACATCGATGACTGCGCCGCTGGACATCTGCTCGCCGGCGTTCGTGGCGAGCCCGGACAGCGCTACGTCCTCAACTCGTTCTCGATGACGATGCAGGAAGCGGTATCGGTGATCGAGTCGGTGATTGCTCAACCGCTGCGGGTGTCGTATATCCCGGCGCCTTGGGTGAGGATCGCTGGTTTCGTCGTGGGCGGGTTGTTCAGCGTTCTTCGGCGGACCGCCCCCATCTGTGGAGAATCGGCAAGAGCGATACTGCACGGGCACTTGTATGACGGATCCCGGGCCAGCCGGGAGCTCGGACTCAAATACACACCGGCGGATGTCACCTTTGGCCGCTTGTGGGAGTGGGCGCAGAAAGAAGGACGGTTGTGATTTCGCCCGAGGATGTGAACAAATTGGTAGAGGCGGAGTTCCCGGCCGCCTACTCCAGCGGGTACCGATGCATCGAACTGGGCGAGCGCACGGCCCTGGCTCGCTGGGAGTACGATCCTGCCGTCCTCCGCCCCGGTGGGTATGTCTCGGGCCTGACCCTTTTCGGGCTGGCAGACATTGCCCTCTGGTTCGCCACTTTCACGGTGGTAGGACTAGAGCCGATGGCGGTCACGTCGGATCTCGCTATCTCGTTCCTCCGTCCCGCGGTCGGAGCGTCAGTCCTCGGTCGAGCCCAGCTCCTGCGAGTGGGGTCGACCCGCATCTATGGGCAGATCGACATGTGGCTGGAAGGCGATGAAGCTCGCTTGGTTGCCCAGGCGCACGGCAACTATTCGCCCCCGGCGGCTCGCCGCAGATCCGGCTCGACATAGATCGTCACCGCGCTCGGCACCGCCTGGCGAATGGCTCCTTCCACGCGGTCGACGGCCGCGGCCAGCTCCGCGAAGTCGAGGTCGCGCTTGAATTCCACCTTCGCCCCAACCAATAGCTCGTCTGGCCCCATGTGCTGGGTGCGGCAGTGAATGAGACTCGTTACCTCGGGCTGGGAGGAAATGCTGGCCGAGATGGCGGCGATGACGTCCTGTGACGCCGTCTCACCGAGCAGCAGGCCCTTGGTTTCTATGGCGAGGACGATGCCAATCGCCACCAGCAAGATCCCGATGGCAATCGACCCCACCGCGTCCCAGCGCGGGTCGCCGGTGGCGGCGGCCAGGCTGACGCCGATCAAGGCGAGGAAGAGGCCGATCTCGGCCCCGACATCCTCCAGCAAAACCACCGGCAGTTCGGGCGATTTCGAAGTGCGGATGAATCGCCACCAGGAAACGTCATCGGGCTTGACGTGTTTGGCTTCGCGGACCGCGGTGCGAAGCGAGAACGTCTCGAGGACGATGGCGACGATCAGGATCCCGATCGCAATCGACAAGCTCTCGGTGGCGTGAGGATGTCGCAATTTCTCGATGCCCTCGTAGAGGGCGAACAGACCGCCCATGCTGAACAGCACCAGGGCGACTACGAACGACCAGAAATAGCGCTCGCGCCCGTAGCCGAACGGATGAGTCTCGTCGGCCTCCCGAGCGGCGCGGCGACCACCGAGCAAAAGCAGCGCTTGGTTGCTGGTGTCGGCGAGGGAATGACCGGCTTCGGCCAGCATTCCCGCCGAGCGGGTCAAGACGAAGCCCACGCTTTTGGCGACGGCGATCCCGAAGTTGGCGAGGAGGGCGGCGACGATCGCCTTCTTGGAACCTTGTTGCATTCACGGGCAGGCTAGGAGGCGTTGCTCGCGTTCTGTGGGCCCACCGCACCCCTCAGGATCCCCTCAATCCTGGTTCGCATTTAGAAGGGGCGCCAGGGAGCCTGGTTGTCGATGTCGCCGACGAAGTCGGGAAGGCTCTGGTGTCCGAGGGCCTGTCTCACGGCCATACCCTCGCCCAGGTGATACCAGTAGTGATAGGTATTGCGGAGCAGAAACGTCCCCACGCTCGAGAAGCCCTCGGCGAGCGGCTGCGTCAACCGCTCCATGTCGAGGTCGATGAGCCACTCGTCGGCAGCGGCGATGACCTGGTCCCACCACTCCCAAACCTCGGTCAGCACGGGCACCGTCGCCGGTTTGCCGTAAGCGAACTCTTCGTCGAGGCGAGGGAGCAAGATCGTGTTGCGGGCGCGCCGCAACCAATAGCGCTCTTCTTGCCAGGCCAGGTGGCCCACCATCCAGCCGATCGAGTTCATGGGACCGATCCGCTGGGCCCCATCCTCATCGGAGACATCCCATAGCCCGCGCCGGAACTCGGCTCGAGAGAAATGGAGTTGCTCCACGAGTGGAACGCTCACCATTCCGAGCATACCGAGGAGCAACCTCGAAGGCTTGGTGTCTCAACTGGTAGGTTTATTGGGAATGGCCAGTCACGCCCATGGAACCGTTGCGCGAGCGCCCGACGAGCTGAAAAGGCTGCGCGCCAGTTTCGTGCTCGTGATCGGGTTCATGCTGATCGAAATCGTCGGTGGAATCCTTACCGGATCGCTCGCCCTGCTTTCTGACGCCGGGCACATGGGGACCGACGCTCTCGGACTGGGATTAGCAATGGCGGCGGTGCTGGCGAATCGCATGCCACGACCCGCCGGCCACACCTTTGGGCTCTATCGGCTCGAAATCCTTGCCGCGCTCGCCAACACGGTACTGCTCCTCGCTTTGGCGGCCTATGTCGTCATCGAATCAGTCGGCCGGCTGAGCACCCCGGCCGCAATTGAAAGCGGTCCGATGCTGGCCATCGCTCTCGGCGGTCTGATCGTCAACGTGATCAGCTTGCGCTGGCTGCAGGGACATTCCCTCAACATCGCCGCCGCCCGGACCGAAGTGATGGCCGACCTCGTGGCATCGGTGGGGGTGGTGGCTGGCTCCGTCGTTCTCGCGCTGACCGGCTGGACACAGATCGATTCGGTGGTGGCCCTGGCCGTTGGGGCCCTGATCGTTCCCCGAGCTTGGAGGATCGGACGCCAAGCCACTCGCATCCTCGTTCAGGCAGCTCCGCCCGATCTCGATCTGGAAAGGTTGCGGGACGACCTCGAGGCCATCCCGGGCGTAGTCGACCTCCATGATCTCCACGTCTGGACCTTGACCTCGGGGATGGAAGTGGCCTCGGCCCACATACTGGTGGGGCCCGAAATCGACGCCCATTCCACGCTCGACCGGGCGAGGGGCCTGCTCGAAGAGGTGTACGGGATCGCCCACGCCACATTTCAAGTCGAGTCGACCTCGCATCGGAACTGTCTCGAGATCGAATGGTGAGTCGGCGCCTACCATCGACGGGTTGTCTTCCCCGCCTTTAGCCCACCTCCTCGCGCGCTGGCGAAACCCACCCGACGACGGCAGGCGTTTGGCTGTTTCGCCCGGTGCCCGCGCTTTTGCGCTTGCGGCCATGGCGCGGGGCGAAACCGTTTTGGCAGTGGTTCCCACCGAACGCGAGGCCGAAGACCTGGTCGACGATCTCTTGCTTTTTACCCAGCCGTTCCTGATCCCGGCCTGGGAGACCCTCCCTTTCGAACACATCTCCCCGAATCTGCAGACGATGGCCCGTCGAGCCGAGGGTCTCCGCATCCTCAAGGAAGCCCCGCCCGATGTGGTGGTCGTCGCCTCGGCGCGGGCAGCGATGCAACGGCTCTCGCCATCGTCGCCTGATCCGATCGTGCTCGAGCGAGGCGAAGATGTCTCGCTCACCTCATTGGTGGGAAAGCTCGCCGCCCTCGGTTACGAGCGAACCGATCGCGTCGAGGCGCGGGGAGAGTTTGCCGTGCGGGGGGGAATCATCGACATCTTCCCGGCGCAGGCCGACGAAGCCATTCGAGTCGATCTCTTCGGGGACACGGTCGAAGACCTCCGGGAGTTCGCTGTCGGCAATCAAAGATCAGAGGGTCAGGTAGACCGTCTGCTGGCCTATCCGGCGCGGGAGTTTCGACCCGACGAGCAGACGCGGATGCGGGCGCGGGACCTGGTCCACAGCATGCCTGCCGCATCGTCGACCTGGGAACGATTGGCCGAAGGACAGATCTTCTCGGGGATGGAGTCGTGGATGCCCTGGGTGGCGGAGCCGTCATCCTTGCTCGACGCCGCCTCGCAGTCCCGGATGGTGCTCGTCGAACCTCAGCGGAGCCGCGAACGCGCCGCCGATCTCGCCAAAGAAGAAATGGATCTGGCATCTGCGCTTTCGCCCACCTGGGGAATGGACGGCGGGGACCACCCTGCCCTCTACCTGCCGCTGGAAGGCGATTTCATGGAGATGCCAGCTCTCCCCACCGGGCCGGCCGACCCGGTTCTGACCGTTCGCGGGCTCGAGGCCGTTCCCGGCAATCCCCAGTCTGTGGCCCTTGCCATCGATCGGCTCCAAAGCCAGGGAGTCGAGGTGGTGATTGCCATGGACGGCCAACAGGCGGCCGATCGAGTCCGTAGCGTTCTCGCCGAGGAAGGAGTGGTCCCACAGGTCATCGCCCATGGCATCCATCGTGGCTTCGTTGCTCCTGACCTCAGGCTGGCGGTTCTCGGGGAGCAGGAGATCGCCGGTCGGAGGCGGGCCCATCGCAGCTCCACCCGCAGGCGGGCCGAGGGTGGAGTCAACTATGCCGACCTGACGGCAGGCGACTACGTGGTCCATCAGCGACATGGCATCGGGAGATTCGACGGACTGACCTCACGCACCATGGCCGGCATCGAGCGTGACTACCTGATGATCGGGTACGCCGGTGAAGACCGCCTCTACGTGCCGATCGACCAGTTGGCTTCGGTCCGCAAGTACACGGGAGGAGAAGAGCCCCGGATTTCGAGAATGGGCGGAAAGGACTGGTCGGAGACCAAGGACCGCGTGCGGCGGGCCGTAGCGGCGGTCGCCGAACAAGTGGTTCGGCTTCATCGGGCCCGGGCTCGAGCCCGCGGGTACGCCTTCGGGGCCGACACCCCCTGGCAACGGGAGATGGAAGCACTCTTCCCATACGAGGAAACCCCAGATCAACTCGTGACCATCGACGAGGTCAAGGCAGACATGCAGGGCGATCAGCCGATGGATCGCTTGGTGTTCGGCGATGTTGGTTACGGCAAGACGGAAATCGCCATTCGGGCGGCTTTCAAGGCGGTCGAGGCTGGAAAACAGGTGGCCGTCCTCTGCCCGACGACCCTGCTCGCCCAGCAGCATCATCAGACGTTTTCCGAACGTTTCGAGCCCTATCCGGTCAGGGTCGAGGTGCTGTCGCGTTTCCTCACCCACCGTCAGCAACAGAAAGTCGTGGCCGGCATCGCCAGTGGCGAAGTCGACATCGTCATCGCCACTCACCGGGTCCTGTCCGATGACGTGCGCTGGAAGAACCTTGGTCTCGTGGTCATCGACGAGGAGCAGAGATTCGGAGTCGCCGCTAAGGACCAATTGCGAGCGTTGAAAGTCGGCGTTGACGTCCTCACCCTCACCGCCACTCCTATCCCGCGGACGCTGGAGATGGCGCTGACCGGAATCCGCGACGTGAGTCACATTCGCACCCCTCCTGAGGATCGCCACCCCATCCTCACCTTTGTTGGTCCCTACGACGCCCAGACGGTGGCCGCCGCCTTGCGAAGGGAGCTGTTGCGCGACGGGCAAGTCTTCTACGTTCACAACCGCGTTCGCTCAATCGAAGAGGCCGGCATGCGCTTGCGATCGCTGGTTCCCGACGCCAGGTACGTGGTAGCTCACGGACAGATGTCGGAGGGCCAGCTGGAGCAGATCATGCTCGATTTCTGGAATCGCGAGTACGACGTCATGGTGGCCACGACCATCATCGAATCGGGACTCGATCTTCCGCAGGTGAACACGTTGATCGTGGAGCGAGCGGACCTCTTGGGCCTTGCCCAGCTCTATCAGCTTCGGGGACGGGTCGGTCGCTCCAGCCAACGGGCCTACGCCTACCTCTTTCATCCCGCCGATCAGGTGCTCAGTGAAGAGGCCCACCGTCGCCTGGAGGCGATAGGAGAAGCAACCGATCTCGGTTCTGGATTTCATCTCGCCTTGAAGGACCTAGAGATTCGGGGGGCGGGGTCAATCCTGGGCGAGGTGCAATCCGGTCACATCGCCGCCGTTGGATTCGATCTCTACGCGGAGTTGGTCGCCGAGGCGGTCTCGAAGCTCGAAGGGCAAGCACCGGCCGAGACTGAAATCAAAGAGGTCAGGATCGAACTGCCGGTCGATGCTCACCTTCCCGACGCGTATCTGCCTGATCAATCGCTTCGGCTCGAGGCTTACCGACGCTTGGCGGCGGCCGAGACACTCGAGGCGGTGGAGGAGGCCAAGGCGGAATGGATCGACCGATTTGGCCCCCTCCCACCGGAGGCCGGCGCGTTGATCGAGATCGCCCGCCTGCGGGTGGAAGCGCTCCGTGTCGGGCTGACCGAGATCGTCAACCTTCGACACGAGGTAAGGCTTGCCCCCGTGGCGCTGTCTGCCAGCGAAGAGGTGCGGCTCGAACGTCTGGCGCCGAAAGCGGTGATGCGGGACCGTGTCCTTTTCGTTCCGCTGCCGCGGGAGAATCCGGTGACCGGGATGATCGACTTCGTCCGCCAGATGTGGCCTACGGCCTGATTCACCTACTGCGTGGGATCGCGCACTTTTTCGGCGGTGTTTTTACGTATGAATGAAAGTAATCTCGACTGGTGCGGAAATCCCTCCTCTGGCTGGCGCTTTTGGTCGCCTGCGGGAGTACGGGTGGCGACGTCGCCGCCACGGTCAACGGCATTGACATAGCGGTCACCGAGATTCAGGCGATGCGGGTCGGTGAGAGTGCCACCACCATCAACAAGGCTCTTTTCGCCACCGACCTCACCGACGCCATCATCGACACCACCATTGTCAGTGCCGTGCGGGAGGAATTCGGGATCGAGCCCTCCGAAGACGAGATCGCGGGCACGGTCGTGCGTTTGGAAGAGCAGATTCAAGCCAGAGAAGGCGTTCCCGCTGAGCAGTTTCTCAATTCCCAGGGATTGCCGATCGAGCGACTTCACGTCATAGGACGCCAGCAGATCATCCGAGACCAGCTGTACGAGCGATTCACCAGCGAGGCTGAGCAACTAGACGGGGAAGCCGAGGGCACTTTCGATGAGCGGGTGGCTTCTCGGGTCACAGCTTGTGCGCGGCATATCTTGGTCGCCACAGAAGACGAGGCCGCCGAAGCCAAGGGGCGCATCGAGGGCGGAGAGACTTTCGAAGCTGTCGCGGCCGAGATTGGGACCGACGGTACGGCCGCCAACGGTGGATCTCTGGGCTGTAATTCCCTCGAGAACTACGTCACGGAATTCGCCTCGGCTGCATACAGCGCACCCTTGGGAAGTCTCTTCGGTCCGGTGGAGACTGAGTTCGGTTACCACCTCATCCTCGTCGAGCACCGCACGGCCGCTCCGATTGGTGACCTGGTCACCGACTGGATCTTCGATCAGGTGAGTGCCGCCGAGATCGAGGTCGATCCCCAATACGGAACCTGGGTGCTGGAGCCGACTCCGATGGTGCAGGCACCGACCAGCTAATCGTGCCGGTCCTCGTGATCGGCCTTGGTCCGGCCGAGCTGGGGCAGCTGCCCGACTCCACCAGATCGCTCTTACTCGACCCCGCTTACAAGGTCGTACTTCGGACGATCGCCCATCCGGCGGCTGCGGAGCTGTCGAGCTTGCGAGAGGTCATCACCTGCGACGACCTCTATGACCGGGCCGAAGCCATCGAGGAGGTCTACGCGGCCATCGTCGAACGGGTTCTTGAGTACCAGGCGGGCGAGGGGGTGATATACGCCGTCCCGGGTAGCCCCTTCGTCGGCGAGTTTGCGGTGGCAGATCTGCGGCGGCGGGTTCCGGTAGAGATCATTCCGTCGCCCTCATTTCTCGACGCCACCCTGGCGGCGGTCGGCTACGACCCCCTCGATCGCGGGCTCAGGATTCTTAACGGCCAGGCCTTGCCCACCCCATTGCTCATCGATGGCCCCACGATCATTGCCCATCTCGACCAGCCCCTGATACTCGCCGACGTGGTCGCCTTGCTTGGACGCGTGATCGACGAAACCTCGGAGGTCACCCTGGTGATCGATGCCGGCGGCGTTCAGGAGCGATTGATCACCACGTCGATCGACTCGGTGGATCCGAGGCAGGCGGGATTGCGCACGTCCATTTTCATCGACCCGACGCCTGGCGGGCTGGCCGGAGTCATACCGGTGATGGCCCGTCTTCGCAAGGACTGCCCATGGGATCGCGCTCAAACCCATGAAAGTCTCGTCAAGAACCTTCTTGAAGAGACCCACGAATTGGTCGATGCCATCGCCTCGGGCGCGGAGGGATCGATTCTCGACGAACTGGGCGACCTTCTTCTGCAAGTGCTCTTCCACAGCGAGATCGCGACCGGTTTCGGAGTCGAGGACGTCGCCGAGAATCTCCGCCAGAAGCTGGTGCGGCGTCACCCCCATGTTTTTGGCTCCGTCGTGGCCGGCTCGCCCGAAGAGGTGAAGGCCAACTGGGAAAGGATCAAAGAGGACGAGCGCGGCCACACCACCAGTTCCGCTCTCGATGGAGTCCCGGCCGGAATGCCCGCGCTGGAACGAGCGGCGAAGTTGGGCCGGAAAGCGGCGGCGGTCGGTTTCGACTGGCCCGACGCTGGGCCGGTATTCGAGAAGATCTCAGAAGAGGTGGACGAGTTGCGAGCAGCCGTTTCGGCCGGTGATTCCCAAGCCGTCCAAGCCGAGCTCGGTGACCTCCTGTTTGCTGTAGTCAACTTGGCCCGTCATCTCGATCTGGATCCCGAGCTCGCTCTCACCTCCACGATTCGTGAGTTCATCCGCAGGTTCCAGGAGATGGAAAAGGCCGGTTCGTTGGACGGTCTTGACCTCGAACAACTCGACGCTCGCTGGGAGGCGGTGAAGAGGTTCGGATAGGCCGGCCGGTAAGGTTCCCACGTGGCCAATGAGGGTTCGATTGCCGCGATTCGCTGCCGCGAGATCCTCGATTCGCGCGGTAATCCCACGGTCGAGGCCGAAGTGCACCTGGCAGGCGGCAGCTTCGGTCGGGGGGCGGCTCCCTCGGGTGCTTCGACCGGCGCCCGCGAGGCCGTGGAGCTGCGCGACGGGGGAGCACGGTTTTCTGGCAAAGGTGTCCAACGCGCCCTCGAGCACATTCGCCAGGACATCGCCCCGCAGCTGATTGGTCTCGAGGCAAGTCGGCAGGAAACGATCGACCAGGTGATGGGAGACCTGGATGGCTCGGCCGACAAGTCCCGGCTGGGCGCTAATGCCATGCTGGCCGTGTCCCTGGCCGTGGCCCGGGCGGCAGCGGCTCAGAGCGGGCTGGCCCTCTATCGCTACCTGGGCGGGCCGGCCGCAAGAGTCTTACCCGTTCCTTGCCTGAATGTGTTGAACGGCGGCGCTCATGCCGCCAATTCGATCGACATCCAGGAGTTCATGCTTGTTCCCGGTGGTTTCTCGACCTACAGCGATGCGCTGCGGGCCGGCGTCGAGTGCTACCACTCGTTGCGCAAGGTGCTCGCGGGGCGGGGATTGGCAACCAATGTCGGTGATGAGGGTGGCTTTGCTCCCAATCTCGCCACGAATCGATCAGCCTTAGAACTTTTGGCGGAGGGGGTAGAGGCGGCCGGATACAAGCTGGGGGAGGAGGTCGGCCTTGCTCTCGACGTTGCCGCCACCGAGCTCTATAACAGCGGTCGCTATTTCCTCGACGGGGCGGAGCTCGAGCCAAAGGCCATGGTCGATTATCTCGAGGGGTTGGTGGAGCACTTCCCGCTGGTTTCGATCGAGGACGGGATGGCTGAAGACGATTGGGACGGTTGGCAGCTTCTGACCGAGCGCCTCGGCTCCCGGATCCAGCTCGTCGGCGACGACCTCTTCGTCACGAACGACGAGCTTCTGCGGAAAGGCATCGCTTCGGGGGTCGCCAATGCCATCCTGATCAAGGTGAATCAGATCGGAACCCTGTCGGAGACCATGCACACCATGGAGACGGCCCTGCGCGCAGGATATGGGCGCATGGTCAGCCACCGCTCCGGCGAGACAGAGGACTCCTTCATCTCTCACCTGGCGGTGGCCACCAACGCCGGGCAGATCAAGTCGGGGGCCCCTGCCCGCGGCGAGCGCACCGCCAAGTACAACCAGCTGTTGCGGATCGAAGAGTCTCTCGGCACGGAGGCTCGCTATGCGGGCTGGGACACCTTTCGAAAGTTCGCCCGATGACTCGCACCTCGCGGGTAGCGATGCGCATCGGTCGCTTAGCTCTCGGCCTGATCCTCCTGGCTTTCCTGGCGGCGACGATCCCGTTCGGCCAAATCATCGAGCAACAAGAGCGCGTGGAGGCGGCTGCCGCTGAGCTTGCCCGTCTCGAGAACGAAAACCTGTTCTTGGCCGACGAGATCGCCGCTCTGGAAACGCCTGCCGAGATCGAACGCATGGCGCGCGAGAAGCTCGGGTATGTCATGCCGGGTGAAACTGCGTTTGTGGTCCTCGAGCCGCAGGGCGGGATCGCGGATCCGTTGGAGGCACCGGTCCAGGACCCCGTCGTTGGGTCCCAGCCCTGGTGGCGGTCCCTCTGGAATTTCCTTACCGGTGCCGACGTCGGATAGCACGCAGGTGCGGGCCGAGATCTCGGCGCAGCTCGGCCGCCCCTTACGAGCCGAATCGACTGTCCTCCGCACGTGTCATTTGGGTTTGCCGGTCGTCATCGAAGTGCCGCCGCTGCTCGATGACGGCACTCCCTTCCCCACCCGATATTGGCTGAGCTGTCCACTGGCGATCAAACGGATTTCCCGAATCGAGTCCGGGGGCGAAATTGGACGAATGGAGGCGCGGCGCAAAAGCGATGCCGCTTTCGCCGCCGAAGTCGATGCCGCGCACAAACGCTACGAAGGAGAACGAGACGCCCTGCTCCCTTCCGATGCCGATCCCCGTCCCCAGGGTGGGGTGGCGGGGGCAAGGGCGGGGATCAAGTGTCTGCATGCTCACTATGCCGACCACGCTTCCGGCAATTACAACCCCGCCGGGGTGATCGTGGCACCGCGAGTCGAACCTCTCGATTGCACGGATCCGTGTGTCGTTGCCGGCGCTCTCAACCCCGACTGGCAGGAGCCGCGATAGCTTCGGACTCGATGAAAGCGGCGGCGGTCGACATCGGTACCAACTCGATGCGGCTCCTCCTCATCCAACAGGTCGGCTCGGGCCTTGTCGAACTGGGCCGCTTTGAACGAGTGACGGGATTGGGGCGGGGAGTGGACGCCGCCGGGCTGCTCTCGGAAGATGCGATGGATCGGACGCTGCTGGCGCTGGCGGAGTTCGGCGCCCGGATGAACGAAGCCGGGGTGGACCGGCGGCGGGCGGTGGCCACCTCGGCATCGCGAGACGCCACCAACAGCGGGCTCTTCTTCGACCGGGCCGAGCTCGCCCTCGGGGTTCGCCCGGAGCTGATC
Source organism: Acidimicrobiia bacterium (assembly GCA_035250485.1). Lineage (GTDB taxonomy): Bacteria > Actinomycetota > Acidimicrobiia > Spongiisociales > ZC4RG35 > JACCTH01. The sequence goes on along the minus strand of DATFFB010000009.1, from coordinate 12,985 downwards.
AGCGGCGAGGAGGAAGCCCGACTCGCCTTCGCCGGCGCCAGTCGCGAGCGCCCGGGGCCATTGCTGGTGATCGACATCGGCGGTGGGTCGACCGAGTTCGTCACCCAAACCGGCGGCACCTCATACGAGATCGGGTCAGTTCGGCTGACCGATCGCCTCTTGGCCGCGCGACCCGTGGCGGCGGCGGTCTTGAACTCGGCGCGAGCGATGGTGACCGAAGCCCTCCAGGGAGTGACCCCGTTCAGCGGCTCGGTGGTGGGGGTGGCAGGGACCTGGACCAGTCTGGGCGCCATGGAAGGGTCCGAGACCCTGACCCGGGCCGCGGTGACGGCGTGGGTCGAGCGGCTGGCGGCGATGTCATTGGAAGAAACCGCCGGGATTCCGGGTCTCGACCCGGCGCGGGCGCCTGTGATGCTGGGGGGAGCGATCGTGGCTGAGGAAGCGATGAGGGCCGTTGGTGCCGAGGAGGTTGCGGTTTCCCACTATGACCTGCTCGACGGCGTCATCGCCAGCTTGATCGGAACCTCCTTCTAGCCTTTCTGGGTCGCCCGGGTGCTGGAATGGGTATACAGAGAGGTCTTAAACACCTTGCCGAAAGGCGTGTGGGTTCGAGTCCCACCCCGGGCACCCTTTTGTGAAGGTCTACGCGGCCTCAGGCCGCGTAGACCTTCACGGTTCGCTCCTCGCCCGCTTTCTGTGAACGTTTACGGGGCGGGTGGCCGCGTAGACCTTCACAGAAACGGGAGAATCGAGGCCGCATGGTTGCCGACCCCACACTCTCCGACTCGCGCTTGGCCAACCTCGCGGCCAAGGCGATCGCTGACGGTTACGTCGCCTTTGATGATCGCTTTCGGATCATCACCCGCCGCGCCCGCGACCGTTTCATCGACCGCGAGTGGAAGGGGATGCGGGCCGATAGCTTCGAACGGCTAGAGGCATACGCCGGGGCGGTCGGCACCGTCATCGGGACCGTCCGCGGTTTGATGGAGGCGCGGCTCGAAGACCGGCAGCTGTGGACGTTGATGAAAGCCGTTTATTCGGGCCTGATCCAGGAACGCGATGACTGGGAGCTGGCCGAGACCTTCTTCAACTCCGTTACCCGCAAGATCTTCGTGACCGTCGGAGTGGACCGAAACATCGAGTTCGTCGACACCGATTTCGACACTCCTCCCCACCAGGCGCTCCGGCCCGTCTACCGCTCCTACATCGATCCCAGCGACGTCGCCACTCTGGTGGAAAGGATCATCACCGATTCGGACCTTGGCATCTCGTACACGAATCTGGCGGAGGACTGCCGCCACGCCGCCCTCCGGATCGCGGAGCACCTGCGACTTACTGGAGGGTTGAGAGTCGTCGACCGTGCCGACGTCGTCGACTCCATCTTCTATCGAGGCAAGGCTGCCTATCTCGTTGGGCGGGTCTACAGCGGGAGTCAGATGTTCCCGCTGGTGTTGGCCGTGCTCCATTCCTCCGCGGGAGGGGAGCTCGATGCGCTGCTTCTGACCGAGAACCAGGTCTCGGTGTTGTTCTCATTTACCCGCTCCTATTTCCATGTCGATGTCGGCCGGCCCTACGACCTGGTGAGCTTTCTCCGTTCGCTGATGCCGCGCAAGCGCATGTCCGAGTTGTACATCGCCATCGGCCAGCACAAGCACGGCAAGACCTCTCTTTACCGGGAATTGCTCTTTCACTTGGCGGGCACCGGAGAAAGGTTCTCCATCGCCCGGGGTACCAAGGGCCTGGTGATGGCGGTCTTCACCTTGGCGGGATTCGACGTGGTGGTGAAGGTGATCAAAGATCGCTTTCCCGCTCCCAAACGCACCACCCGCCAGGAGGTCAAGGAGCGATACCGGCTCGTCTTTCTCGCCGATCGAGCCGGCCGACTGGTCGACGCCCAGGAGTTCGAGTACCTCGAATTCGATCGCTCCCGTTTCGACCCCGAGCTGCTCGACCTGTTGAGGAGCGAATGCGGCCGCAATTTCGAGATGTTCGAGCAGAAAGTCGTAATCCGGCACGCCTATATCGAACGGCGGGTGATCCCCCTCGACATCTACCTCCGCGACGCCGACGCGGAATTAGGGGCGGCCGCCATCGTTGACTACGGAAACGCCATCCGGGAGCTCGCCGCGACCGGCATCTTTCCCGGGGACCTCCTCTTGAAGAACTTCGGAGTGACACGTCACGGCCGGGTCGTCTTTTATGACTATGACGAATTGACCACCATCGGCAAATGTGTGTTTCGACCCCTCCCCGACGACGCCGACAGTGGAGAAGAACCGTCCTTCGGGGTGGGGCCCGACGATGTCTTTCCTGAAGAGTTCGAGCGCTTTCTTGGCGTTGAGGACGATCTCAAGGCCGAATTCATGGCCCATCACCGTGACCTCTACACCGCCCAATGGTGGCTGGCGGTACAGGAGCGAGTGGCGGCGGGGGAGTTGATCGACATCTTTCCGTATGACCAAAGCGCGCGATTACCCGAAGGCGAGACGGCGCCGGCCAGCGGTTAAATTCGGTCGATGGAACTCGTCGAGTACACAGTGGACGGCCCGGTCGCCCTGGTGCGGCTAAACCGGCCTCCGGTCAACGCTCTTTCGCCCGAGCTCTCCCGGGATCTTCTGGCCGCGTTCGCCGAGGCGGCCGATCCGACGGTGAGAGCAGTGGTGGTCACCGGGCAGCCGCACTTCGCGGCCGGAGCCGACATCAAGGGATTTCAGTCTGTGTACGAAGAGGGTGGGGAACAGAAGTTGGCCTCGACCTTGGTGGAGGCGATCTGGGCCCTCGATCGGCTGGAGAAGCCCACTATCGCCGCGATTCACGGTTACGCCCTCGGGGGCGGCCTGGAACTGGCGATGGGGGCCGACTTTCGTTATCTGGCCGACGACGCGAAGGTCGGTCAGCCAGAGATCAAGCTCGGGCTCATCCCCGGAGCCGGAGGCACCCAACGGCTCCAGCGCCTGGTCGGCTTCCAAAGGGCCAAGGACATCGTCTACACCGGTCGCCAGGTGGGAGCGGAGGAGGCGCTCGCCATCGGCCTCGCCGATCGAGTCTTTCCGGCAGCCGACGTTCTCGCCGAGGCGCAGGCTGCAGCCCGCGAGCTCGCCGGTGGTCCCACCCGGGCCCTCTATGCGGCCAAACAGGCACTCGCGGGCGGTCATGGGCGGCCTCTTGCCGAGGGGATGGACTTGGAGCGGGCCGCCTTCGACGCCAGCTTTTGGACTGACGACGCCCGCGAGGGGGTGTCGGCCTTTATCGAGAAGCGACCCCCTTCCTTTCAGGGTAAGTAGCTCTAGGGCGCTGCCTCCAGGAGCCGCTTCAGCCGGGCCAGATTCCGCCGCCAGATTGCGGCCAGCACCGGGCTGACGATCACAGCCGCCAGCGGGCCTCCGAGATAGGGCGGAAACCGGAGCTTCTCGCTCCAGGTGAGCCGGGTCGACCCGGCGATGGCGGCCATCTCGAACTGGCCCGTCCCCGTCACCAGACCCTGGTGCTCGACCCCGATCCGATGAGGAGGCTCCCAAACCGTCACCGTCATTCGGTCGGTGAGGCGAATCGGGCCGACCCGGGTGGCCACCTCCATCACCGTTCCCGGGCCCGAGGTGACGTTGCCGCCAAAAGCGATCGATGCCACGTCTCCCATCCAGCGCTCGTGACCTTTGAGGTCGCTTATCGCCTCCCAGACCACGGCCAGCGGGGCACCTATATCGACCGCGACCACGATCGGGCTCATCGCCGGTTGGTCCAAACTCGCCAACTCATGCGACAATTCTCGCTTGCTCTATCTGGATCACGCCGCTACCACCCCGCTCCGTCCCGAGGCCGCCGACGCCATGGCTCCCTATGCGGCGGGGGTCTTTGGCAACACTTCGGGCAGCCATTTCATCAGCCGGCGGGCGAAGAACGCCCTCGAGGAGGCGCGGGAGAAAGCGGCCCGCTTGATCGGAGCCCAACCCGAGGAGATTGTCTTCACCGGCGGGGGAACGGAGGCCGACAACCTGGCCTTGGTCGGCACCGCTCTGCAGAGCCGCGGTCGGATCGTGACCGTCGCCACCGAACACGAAGCCATCCTCGAGACCGCTCGTTGGCTGGAGCCCTTGGATTGTCCCGTGGCGGTGGTGGACGTCGATAGCCGCGGTCGGGTCGACCCCGAGAAGGTGGTCGCCGCCGTCGACGAGGGTGGGGCGGCGGTGGTTTCGGTGATGTCGGTCAACAACGAGACCGGGACCATCCAGCCGATCGAAAAGATTCGCAACCTACTCGGGGATCGCGGAACCGCCTTTCACACCGACGCCATCCAGGCCTTTTCTTCGATGGATGTGGATGTCGGATCTGTTGATCTCCTCTCGTTGGCTGCTCACAAGTTCGGAGGGCCACAGGGGGTCGGTCTCCTCTACGTGCGCAAGGGGATGCCATTTTGGCCACTCATCTCCGGCGGGGGTCAGGAGATGGGGCGGCGCAGTGGCACCCACAACGTCGCCGGGATCGTCGGCATGGTCGCCGCCATGGAGGCCGCTGTTGCCGACCGCGAGCGGTTTCGTCGGGTGACGGAAGATGCCCGGGAGCGTTTCGAGGCTGGATTGGGGGAGCACGGAGTGCGAACGGTTCCGGCTTTACTGACCACTCCCCATCATTGCCATCTTGCCTTCGAGGTTGCCAACGAGGCCATGCTGGTGCATCTGGATCGACTCGGGCTGGCAGCCTCGGCGGGATCGGCCTGCCAATCGGGGGCGGCTGCCGTCTCTCACGTCCTCACCGCGATGGGGATCCCCGAGGAGCAGGCGCGGCGTTCGCTGCGGTTCAGCTTCGGCTGGACCACTCAACCCGAACACGGGGATCAGGCGGCGGAGATCGTCCTCCAGGCAATTGAGGCGAGCCGATGAGAGTGCTGGTGGCCATGTCGGGTGGAGTCGATTCGTCGGTGGCCGCGGCAATTATGAAGGCCGAGGGCCACGATGTCATCGGCGCCACGCTCAAGCTCTACCAAGGACCCAACGGGGAGTCGCCAACCACCGGCTGCTGCACGCTCGCTGATTCCGAGGATGCTCGGCGAGTAGCCGCCCAGCTGGATATCCCGTACTACGTGCTCGACTACGCCACGCATTTCCGAACCGGGGTGATCGAGCGCTTCGTCGCCGACTACCGCCACGGTCGCACACCGAACCCGTGCGTGGAATGCAACCGCACCGTGAAGTTCTCAAAGCTCCTCGATCAGGCCCACACCTTCGGCTGCGACCTGCTGGTCACCGGGCACTATGCGCGCGTTGGTAGGACCGGTGAGCGGTTCACGCTCCGCCGGGGCTTGGATCGCCGCAAGGACCAGTCATATGTCCTCGCGATGCTCGGCCAGGGGGCCCTGAGTCGGGTTCGCTTTCCGGTGGGGGAGATGCAGAAGGAGGAAACCCGGGCCCTGGCCGCCGACATGAGTTTGCGAACCGCTCGGAAGTCCGACAGCCAGGACATCTGTTTTGTCGGTCGGGGCGGGTACCGCCAGTTCCTCAAGCAGCACGATCCCGCTGTTGTCTCGCCAGGCTCGATCACAGATCGGGGCGCTCATGTCGGTCGTCACGAGGGGATTTCGGGATTTACCGTCGGCCAGCGTCATGGACTGGGGGTAGCACTGGGGGAGCGTCGCTACGTAGTTGGGGTTGATGCCGATACATCGACCGTGTTGCTGGGTAGCCGCTCCGACCTGGCAGTGAGCCGGTTGTGGCTCGACCAGATCACCTGGACCGACGAGCCCCTTGCGGACGGAGCGATGGTCGAGGTTCAATTTCGCGCTCACGGCCCCGCCGTTCCCGCTCGCTTCGATGGAGATGGGGTGACCTTTCTGGAGCCAGAGCTGGCGATTGCCCCCGGCCAGACCGCCGCCATCTACCGTGACGACCTGGTCCTGGGGAGCGGGATCATCACCCGGACGTCGTAGAAAGGGAGCCTCGGTGCCTTTTATCAAATCTGTCGACGAGCAGGAGGCCAATGGCCGGATCGCCGAACTATTTGCAGCCGAGAGAGAGAAAAAGGGGTATGTCCCCAACTACCTTTCGCTTTTCGCTCTCCGTCCCCAGGTCTACGACGCCTGGGCCAAACTGATCGGCGCGATCAGGGCCAACATGGATCTGCGCCGGTATGAGCTGGCGACCCTGGCGGCCGCCCAGGCGCTTTCCTCGAGCTATTGCTCGCTCGCCCATGGCCTGGTCCTCAAGGAGAAGGTCCTTGACGAGACCGAGCTGACCAAAGTCGTTGACGGGCAAGCCTCGGAGGAGGCCGACCGGGCGGTGATGGCCCTGGCGCGCAACGTGGCGCTCGACGCTTCCCGCATCACCGAAGCCGACATCGCCCCCTTGCGGCAGCTGGGTTTTGCCGATGAGGAGATTTTCGACGTCGTCCTGGCCGCTGCCGCCCGAGCCTTTTTCTCCAAAACCCTCGACGGCACCGGGACCGAGCCCGATCGCGAGTACCGCGGCCTGCTCGGATCCGGGCTCTCCGATCGATTGGCCGTCGGCCGCCCGATCGAGCCGTGAGGACTTCTCTGCGCCCATACCGGTCGGAAACCGCACGGTCTGCCTGATAAAAACTCAGAATGGACGAGCAGGAGGCGAGCGAGCGGATCGAGGAGTTGCGTCAGCAGCTGCGCTATCACGGCTACCGGTATCACGTCCTCGACGAACCTGAGATCTCCGACTTCGACTACGACCAGCTCCTGCGGCAACTGATCACCCTGGAGGAGGAACATCCCCTCCTCATCACCCCGGATTCCCCGACCCAGCGAGTGGGGGGCCTGATCGGGGACCTCTTCGCCCCGGTCCGCCATCTGCGGCCGCTCTTCTCTCTCGACAACATCGAGGCGACCTCGGAGCTCGAGGCTTGGGGCTCGCGTCTTCAACGAGGATTGGGGCGACCGGCCGAGGGATTCTCCTGCGAGTTGAAAATCGACGGCCTGGCCGTGGTGCTCACCTACGAGGATGGCAAGTTGGCTCGCGCGGCCACCCGGGGTGATGGGGCAACCGGCGAGGACATCACCGCCAATCTCCGCACCCTCAAATCGATTCCGCTGCGCCTCCTCGGCAAGCCTCCGCGGCTCCTCGAGGTGCGAGGAGAGGTCTACATGCCCCTAAGGGCATTCGAAGAGCTCAACCGCCGCCAAAGCGAGTCCGAACTCAGGATCTTCGCCAACCCCCGCAACGCCGCCGCCGGTTCGGTCCGCCAGAAGGATCCCGGCATCACCGCTGGCCGCGACCTTGGTATCTGGATTTATCAGGTGGGACTGCTGGAAGGAGGACCACCCCTGGCGCGCCATTCCGAGCAGATGGCGTATCTGTCCGAGCTCGGCCTCCGGGTCAACCCCACCTCGAAGGCGGTATCGGATCTCGGCGAAGTCAAGAAGTTCTTGCTCGAGGCAGAGAAGAAGCGTCACGACCGCGATTACCAAACGGACGGGGTGGTCATCAAGGTGGATTTGCTCGCCGACCAGCTCGAACTCGGCTATACGTCTCACGCGCCTCGCTGGGCGGTCGCCTACAAGTTCCCGCCCGAAGAACAGGTGACCACGCTGCGCGATATCCAAATCAACGTCGGTCGCACCGGCGCGGCCACCCCGTTTGCGGTCCTCGAGCCGGTGCAAGTCGGGGGAGCAACAGTCACCTACGCCACGCTTCACAACGAGGACGAGTTGCGACGAAAGGACGTTCGCATCTCAGACAAGGTGATCGTTCGGCGCGCCGGCGACGTCATCCCCGAAGTGGTGGGGCCGGTGGTCTCAGTGCGCACCGGGAAGGAGAGGCCCTGGTCGATGCCGGCGAAGTGCCCCTTCTGCGGCCATCCCATCGAACGGCCACCGGGCGAAAAGGTAGCCCGCTGCACCGGAGGCTTCGAATGTCCCTCCCGGGTTCGAGAGTGGCTATTCCATTTTGCCTCCCGAGGGGCAATGGACATCGAGGGGATGGGCTACAAGACGATCGACTTGCTCCTGCGGGAAGGTCTCATCGACGACCCCGCCGACATCTTCCTACTGAAGCCCGAACAACTGCTCGGATTCGAAGGTTGGGGTGAGGTTTCGGTGGCAAATCTGATGAAAGGCATCGAGGCCGCCCGTCATCGCCCGCTCCAGCGGGTCCTCGTCGCCTTGGGTATACGGCATGTCGGCGGCACGGTGGCTCGCCTGTTGGCGCGTCGCTTTCACAGCCTCGAACGCCTGATGAATGCCACCCCCGAGGATCTGGCCGGAGTGGAGGGCCTCGGTCAGGTCATTGCCAACTCGGTGCGCGCCTGGTCGATCGATCCCGACAACATCGCCCTGGTGAAAAAACTGGCGGACGCAGGGGTCAGCATGGCCGACGAGGAACCCCAAGCCGAAGCCTCCTCCGATTTGTTAGCCGGGATGACCCTGGTCGTCACCGGCACACTCGATTCCATGAGCCGGGAACAGGCTGAAAGCGAGATCACCAGCCGCGGCGGCAAGGCCGCCAGCAGTGTCTCCAAGAAGACCGTGGCGTTGGTGATGGGGGAAAGCGCGGGCCAGAGCAAGGTGTCGAAAGCGGCTGAGCTGGGCGTGCCCGTGATCGACGAGAAGCAGTTCTTGCGCTTGCTTTCCGAGGGGCTCGATGCTCTCTCGTAGTGGAGCGCTACTTATCGCACTGGCTTTGTTGGCCTGTGCGGAACCGGCGGGGAGGACCTACGAGGTATCGCAGCCCGAGGATCTGGGAGTTGAGCACCTGTCACCAGAAAGCGTGGACGCCATCGTGGCCGGAACCGAAGACCCGCCTCGCTACAGCTCGGTGCCGGCCACGTCGGGGCCGCATGCACCAGCTGCGACTCCTTGCGGGATTTTCCGCCAGGAGGTGCCGGAGATCTTCAACATCCACTCCCTCGAGCACGGGGCGGTGATCTTCTACTACCAGCCGGACTCGATTTCAGAGGATGAGCTCTCCGAACTCGAAGATCTCGGCCGGGAGCTGGCCACCCACGCGATCGTGATGCCCTATGCCGCCCTCGAGGTTCCAATGGCGATGGTGGCCTGGGGGGACCTCGCCGAGCTCGAACGCGTTGATGTCGAGGCGGCTCGCAGTTTCTGGGGCGAGTTCGCTCAGCGCGGTCCCGAGTCGGGGATCCCATGCGACTTCACCGTGGACGAGGCTGCCTGAGGGAGCAGGGCTAGGGTTTCCCCGTGAAGGTGAACCCCGTCATCGAAGGGTTCGGCGAGTACGCCATCGCGACACTGGCCGAGCACGCTCGCCAACTGCGAGCGGAGGGAAAGCGGGTGCTTGACTTTTCGATTGGTGACCCTCGGGAGCCAACCCCCCCTTTCATCCCCGAGGCGTTGAAGAACGCAGTGCCCGAGGTCTCGCAATATCCGCCTACTGCTGGCCTGCCGGAGCTGCGGGAAGCGGTCGCCGGGTACCTCAAACGTCGTTTCGGTGTCGAGGTGAATCCCGATTCCCAGGTCATCCCGACGTCTGGCTCGAAGGAAGCGATCTTCTCCACCGCTCTGGCCTTCGTGGACCGGAGTCGACAGGATCTGGTGGCCTGGCCAACACCCGGCTATCCGATCTACGAGCGAGGAGCGCTCTTCGCCGGGGCCATGGGGCGGCCGGTCGAACTCGGTGCCGACTTCACCTTTCGGGCGCACCATCTCGAGGCGGACGCCTGGCGGCGGGCCGCTTTGGTGTGGAGTTGCTCGCCGCACAACCCGGCCGGTTCCATCACCAGTCGCCACGACCTGGGCGATCTCGTCAACGCGGCACGGGAGGGCGGCGCCCTCCTGTGTTCGGACGAGTGCTACGCCGACATCTACGACGAGCTGCCACCGGCATCGGTGCTCGAGGTGGCCGGACCGGGGGCGGAAGGCGTCCTGGCCTTTTTCTCCCTCTCGAAGCGTTCGGGTATGACCGGATACCGCTCCGGGGTGATTGTCGGAGACGCGGAGGCGATTCGCCTCATCAAGGGGCTGCGCACCTCGACCGGCACCGCTTCCCCGGAGTTTGTACAGCGGGCTGCCATCGCCGCGTGGTCCGATGACGATCACGTCGCCCAACGCCGGGGAATCTTCAGCCAGAAGCGCCGCATCCTGGGCGCGGCGTGTGAGGCGGCGGGGATGACGGTGGTGGGATCGGAGGGAGGCATCTATCTGTGGGTACGGGTGGGTGACGATCTCGGGATCAGCAATCGCTTGCTCGCCCAGGGGGTTTTGGTCACCCCGGGTCGAGCTTTTGGCAAGGGTGGAGAGGGATACGTCCGCCTGGCTCTCGTTCCACCCTTGGATCAGTGTGACGAAGCAGCGGAGGTCTTGAGCAAATGTCTCGCGAGCTGATCGAGGCGGCCTTCGCGGGCAAAGTCGATCTGACCGAGGCCGCCGACGAAGTCGAGGCGGCGATCGCCGAGCTCGACCAGGGCACCCAGCGAGTGGCCGAACAAATCGACGGGGAATGGAAGGTCAACAGCTGGCTGATGCAGGCCATCCTTCTCTACTTTCGGCTACGGAAATCCGAGACGATCGATATCGGGCCTTTCGAATACCACGACAAGATTCCACTCAAGCGCAATCTCGCCAGCCAGGAGATCAGGGTGGTGCCCCCCGGCATGGTCCGTTACGGGGCCTTCTGCGAACCGGGAGTCATCGTGATGCCTGGCTACGTCAACATCGGAGCCCGGGTGGGCTCGGGAACCATGGTCGATACGTGGGCCACCGTGGGGTCCTGTGCCCAGATCGGGCGCAATGTCCACCTGAGCGGTGGGGTCGGCATCGGTGGCGTCCTCGAGCCACCGGGAGCGCGGCCGGTAATCGTCGAAGACGACGCCTTCATCGGCTCGCGCTCGATCGTGGTCGAAGGGGCGCTGATCGAAAAGGGAGCGGTGCTGGGAGCGAACACGGTGATCGCGGCCAACACTCCGATCATCGACGTGACCGGCCCCGAGCCGGTCGAGTATCGGGGAAGGGTTCCAGCGGGGGCGATAGCCGTCCCGGGTACCCGAGCCAAGCAATTTCCCGCCGGGACTTATCAGCTCTCCTGCGCTCTCATCATCGGGTACCGCACCGCCTCGACGAGCGAGAAGACGAGCCTCAATGACTATCTGCGGGAAGTGGGGGTCAGCGTGTGAATGAGCTGCACGAGACCTTGCAATGGCTAATCGATACTCCTTCGGAGACCGGTAACGAGGGTCGGCTCTGCACGGAGGTAGCGGCCCGGCTCTATCGCGCCTTCGGGCAGGAGACGGTTGACCGGGTGGGGAACTCACTCGTCGTCGGGCCTCGCGATGCCGCCGCCCCCATCCTGCTCGTCGGCCACCTCGACACGGTTCCTTCCCAGGGTCAGCCACCGGCGCGAATCGAGGGCGACCGGATGTGGGGTCTCGGAGCCTCCGATATGAAAGCGGGGGTGGCGGTGATGCTGCACCTGCTCGAGGATCGCGACGTTCGATTGACTGGGCGCGACCTGATCGGGGTTTTCTACGCCGGAGAAGAGGGCCCTTCCGACGGGAACGAGTTGGAAACCGTGCTGGTGCGTGCGCCTTGGCTCAAGGCCGCGTCCTTTGCGATCGTTCTCGAACCCACCGACGGCGAGGTCCAGATCGGTTGCAACGGAGTCGTCAACGCCCGGGTGGTCTTCGAGGGCACCGCCGCCCACTCCGCTCGCCCGTGGCTGGGTGTCAATGCCGTCACCCGGTCCGGGGAGTGGCTGGCGGAGATGGACAAGCGAGAGCCGGAGCCGGTCGAGATCGACGGCTTGATCTTCCGGGAGGTGATCTCGGTTACACGCGCGTCGGGGGGGATCGCCAACAACATCGTTCCTTCGAGTTTCGAGCTCAACGTCAACTACCGATTTGCACCCCATCGCAGCGTCGATGACGCGGTCGACGTACTGGCCTCAGTTTGCGCCGCCGCCGATGGGTTCGAGGTCATCGACTCGGCCCCAGCCGGGTCGGTCGACACCGCTCACCCGATACTCGACCGCTTGCGCGAGTTGTCGGGTGCGCCGCCGGCCGCCAAACAAGGATGGACCGACGTTGCCCGGCTGGGCGCACACGGGATCGCGGCCGTCAACTACGGGCCGGGGGAGACGGCGCTGGCACATAAGGTGGACGAGAGTGTCCGGCTCGACGACCTCGACAAGGTCTTCGACACCCTGCGCCAACTCCTACTGGACGCGGAAAGTCCATTCGAACTCGCCGGGGCGGGGGAGTCCGGTTAGCGAATCCCAGACGATGCGGATTTCCTGGATACCCGGGCTCCAGGCGGCCATGACGAGGCTGTTGGGGCTCGGCTGCCAGCGATGGACTCCCGTCGGCTCGACGAAAGAGACCTCATTCTCGGGAATGAGAAAGCCGTTGACATAGATCTGGGCCCGGTACCCGGACTCGAGGTCGACTTCCAGGATCGCCTGGGTCAAAGCCGAATCATTGGGATGAGGAGTGATCGACTCGATCGGCTCTGGAAGCTCGGTGGGCTCGCCGCCCCCGCCGAATGCAACGGCCAGAAGCACCGCGGCCACTGCCACCAGGCCCAGCCCTATGTAGATCAACCGATAACGAGTCATTCTTGCGTAAATCCAGCACGGTAAACCGTGCTGGATTTACGCAAGAACGAAAAGAAGGGTCAATCGCCGGCGATGAGGTAGACCAGGCGGCCGTCGGGGTCGATGCCCAGTCGGAGGCCGAGATAGCCGCTCTCCCGGAACTGGTAGTACTGCTCAAACTCGGCGGCCGACAAGATTCCCGACAGAGCCTGCCAGTCGTCCTCGCTGTTGGTGGCGTGGACCGCCGGCCAGGCATAGACACCGGCGCCGTCGAGGGCGGGGTCGGCATTGAGTATTCGCACCGTCATCGCGAGGACGTCGAATCCGAGGCGGGCGCTGTGGATCCAGGTCCGCATCGGGTCTTCTTCGTCACCAAAGGTGTAGGCGGCGCCGTCTTCGAGGACCAACTCGGCGAGCCTGCCCATCTCACAGCCCGACGCCAGCTCGAAAATCAGCTGCCGCTTGGCCTCGACCGGTGCTGG
>DATFFB010000008.1:0-16912 GCA_035250485.1 Acidimicrobiia bacterium | reverse complement strand
AGCGGGTCCTCGAGGTTGCCAGCCTTATCGTCCCCGGTCACGGCCCGGCGTTCGTGCCCGACGCAGAAACACCTCGCTAATAAAGGAAGGAGCCCCCAAATGGGGGGCTCCTTCCTTGTATCCGCCGCAAGCAGAGCGGATTCAGCCGATGGTCAGTCCCAACGCCCGGGCGAGGAAGGAAGCCATCTGGTCTCGCAGCACCGGAGCACCCGGGCTGAACAAGGTGGCGGAAGTTCCTTTGGTGACCCCGGAAGCGGCGAGAGCGTTGATCTCGTCCTCCGCAAAAGAGGCTTCGTCATCGGTGAACGCATCCGTGGTGACATCAGCCAGGGCCAATGCGCGCACCAGGAAGGCCGCCATCTGCTCTCGAGTTACCGGATCGTTCGGTGAGAACGTCGTCGCCGTCGTCCCCGTGGTGATCCCGGCCGCCGCCACCGCGTTGATATCGGCCTCGAACTGAGAGTTCTCGTCGTCCGTGAACGGATCGGTGCTCGACGGAGCGAAGTTGAACGCCCTGTTCAGGAATGCCGCCATCTCGCCTCTCGTGATGGTCCGGGAAGGCGCATACGTTTTCGGTCCGGTGCCGAGGGTGATGCTCGCAGCTGCGATCAACTCGATGTTGTTCTCATGCGGGTTGCCGTTGTCATCGGTGAAGCGAGCGCCCGCGGGACCGGCGTTCAGGCCAACAACCTGTCCGCGAATCTCACCTCCCGGGTTAGCCATCGTGTGGAAGTTGACATAGGCGAAGCCCCCGCTCATCACCTCCAGCAGGTCGGTCAAGGTCCCTGCCACCAAGGTGCTGTTGTTGACAGTCGCCGCGGGTAGCAAGCCATCCTGGGTGGTTGCCGACATTGGGTGATAGACGAATGTCGCCACGGGCCCGTTCTTGCCCGCGTCGCCGATGTGGATGTGGCCGAAAAGGGTGTTGACCAGGTCGTTAGTTGTGGTCCACACCATGAGGTTGGAACCATCGACCCGCATCCCCGTGACTCCGCTGGCTCCGGTAGCAACGGCCGGAACCTCGTTGCTCCCCCGCAGATCGGCGATGAACGAGGAGGCGACGGCCGGAGCGGCCGGCACGGCGGCGTGTGGCGCTCCCAGGTACGGGAAGCCGGACAGGTAATCACCGTGGGGCGAAATGCCCTGAGTGGTGATGGCGCCGTTGGCGTCGCGACCCGCGAAAAGATCGAGCGGATCGCCGCCAGTGACGATGTTCAGTTCTGTCGAGATGACATCCGCATTGAGCGGGCGACCATTCAACGGCGGAGGCAGGGCGCTGGTCTTGTCGTAGGGAAGTACGTCGGGCAACAGCAGGTCCGCCAGAGCGCCGGCTTCGGCTGCGCTGTACGAGCCCTCACTGTCGATGCTGGACAGCGCCTGAAGAGCTGCGACCGCAAACGGCTTGTACTGGGCGTCATCCTTGGGATGGGTGGTGTTGTAGACGTTTTTGTTGTTGGCAGGTGCCATCACCAGCGGGCCGGAGTCGTTGACCACTGTGTTGATGGCCGGCCGACCCATGCGATCGATCTGAGTGCCGGCGACCGACGTCTTGGCCCAGACGTTGATTGGACCCGGGTTGACGGTATCGGGGACTTCCAGCACCAGGGCCAGGGTGTCGAGCGGGGCGAAGAAGTCGCTCTTGTTGGCATCATTGAACTGGCGACCCGTCGTCAGGTTGCCCATCGCCACGACATTTCGAAAGGCGTCCAGGTCAAAGAAGAAGGGGTCCGACCGCAGGCCAGCAAAGAAGCTTCCGCCCCCGGCAACCGGCACCGCCTTCCCTACGCGGCCATAGGCGACCAGGGCGCCGTTTTGCACCCCGTCCGTCGACTGAGCTCCGGCGGACCTCTGCACCAGGAAGTACTGAGCGCCGTTGGGCTTGACCGATGAGAAAGTGATCTCGTACGAGATGTCTTCGCCGGCATCGCCGGCGTTGTCGATCTTGAGCTCGTAGAGGACGTCTGCCCCGAAGCTAGAGGTGGCATTGGCCACGGGGTGGACCGTCGCCGCCAGGACGGTGTTGCTGGCGCTCGCACCTTGAAAGGCGTAGACATCGTTGATGTCCGCCTGGGCGCGCCCGCTGGGCGACATCAACCCCGGAGCATCGAGGTGGTCTGCTCCTTGACCGGTCAGCATCGGCGTCAGCGAAACCAGCAGACCCATAACCGCCACGAGTGTCAAAACCCATACCCCGGTACGGGCCCGTGCAAATTGCATTCGAATCCTCCTTCTCGATTGCCGCAGTGGCGCGGTTGTCATCGATCGCTGGTTCGGAGCCATCCGGGTCATGGTTTGGTCCGAACTAAGGAAGTGACGACCCAGGCGGACGCTCCGCAACCGATGTCCAGGTTCCTTTTGGCCGCTATCTGTCTCGTGGCTTCGATGTGGCTCGGGCGCGCCCTCTGGATGGCCGCACAACCTCCGCCGCTGGTGGCCACCGACGTGGAAGCCGCGATCGATCCATCGTTCCTCTCTAGCGCCGACATAGACCGTCTGATCACCACCTATGCGGAACGGATCACCCTTACCTCCACCCCCTCCGACTACCTGAACCTGGGATTTCTCTATCTCGAGCGAGCCCGCCTCAGCGCGGATCCATCCGCCTACACGGCGGCCGCAAGCAGCTTCGAGACCGCCGCCAAGCTTTCTCCCCAGGACCCGACAGCCGTCCTGGGCCAAGCACGAGCCGCCCTCGCCATCCACGACTTCGTCCGCGCCGAAAACCTTTCGGGATCGGTTCTTCGTCAGGTTCCCTCTCGGCTCGACGCTCTGGCTGTCCAGGCCGATGCCCGCGCGGCCGTCGGAGACCTGGCAGAGGCGAACCGGTCCCTCACTCTCCTGAGCTCCGGTGCCGGTGAGATTGCTCCGGTGCTGGTCCGCCAGGCCGAACTGGCCTGGCTCGAGGGACGGTTGGACCAAGCACTGGAGTTGGCCGAAGAGGCCGTTCCCGAATCCGAGAGCAATCCCCGCCGCCTGGCCTGGCATGAGGGCTATGCCGGCACCATGGCCTGGCGGGCGGGCGACCTGGCGGCGGCAAAGGGCTGGGCCAATCTCGCCCTCGAACACGATCCCGAGGCGATCGTCGCCCTCACCCTCGCCGCCCGGCTTGCTGTGGCCGAAGGCGATTTAGAGGCGGCGGCCGACCTCTATGAGCGGGCCACCTCTGGTGTGCCTGACCCCGAGCTCGTTGGCGAGCTGGGAGACGTATACGACCGCCTCGGTCGGTCGGAGGAAGCGGCGCACCAGTGGGATCTGGTCGACGTGATCGGAACTCTGGCCGAAGCGGAGGGCCTCTACGACCGCTCAGTCGCCCGGTTCTATGCCGATCACGACATCGAGGTCGAGAGGGCTCTCGCCCTCGCCCGAAACGAGATCGAATACCGCCGGGATCCGCTCGGTTATGACACCCTGGCCTGGGCTCTCTATCGCGCCGGCCGCTTTGAGGAGGCGCGATCCGCCATCGAGGCTGCGCGAGCCCAAGGATTCATCGCCCCCGAGGTCCACTATCACCAAGGCCTCATCCTGCTCGCTCTGGGTGACGCCGACGCCGGGAGGCACCAATTGGAGGCGGCATTGAGCCTCAACCCCACCTTCGATCTCAAGGGTGCTGAGCACGCCCGTGCACTCCTCGATCAGGCTGAGAATGTATCAATCATCATGCGCACGTCGGGTCCCAGCGGATAGAGGATCGGACTCGTACAGCCGTTGGCAACGTATTCATCAACCTTGGCGAGGCACTCCTCGGGCGTCCCGGCCGCACAGATCATCTGCACGATCTCGTCGGGAACCAACTTCGACGCCGCGACCACCTCGTCATGAGTAGCCGGCCAGGTCAGCACCGTGCCGATCTGGTCGAGGAGTGACTGTGGGACCCCGGAAGCTTTCATGATGTGCGGTTGCTGGCCAAGGTATTGAGTCACGAGCAGGCGGGCCGCATCGAGAGCGTCCTGACGGTTGTCCGCCATCGAGCAGACGATGAGTTGGGGACGATCGACCGCGTCGAGCGATCGATTCGCCCGTCGAGCTCCTCGCTCCAGAGCCTCCAGTGCTCGGTGGTTGTAGTCAGGAGAGACCAGATAGTTGAGCACCGCCCCGTCGGCGATCTCCCCGGTCAGTTCCATCATTTGCATGCCGGTGGCACCGATGTAGATGGGAAGGTCCTTCCGGCCCCTCTCCTGGTAGACGTAGTCGATTTCGACTCCATCGAGGTGGACGAACTCACCGTCGAAGCTGACCTTCTCCCCCGCCAATAGTCCCCGTACGGCGCCGACGATTTCTCTCATAGCCAAGAGCGGCCGGCGGCGCTCGATTCCGACTTTGGTCGCCAGCGGATCCCACCATGCCCCCAATCCGAGGATGATCCGGCCCGGTGCCAGGTCGTCCAAGGTTGCGAAGGTAGATGCCAGACGCGCCGGGTTGCGCGACCAGATGTCCACCACGCCGGCGCCCACCTTGATTCGCTCGGTCGTGGCGGCGAAGGCTGCCATGGGGATGGTGGCGTCGCGCACCAACCGGGAGTCCGCCTGCCAGACCGCCTCGAAGCCCTTCGCCTCGGCGTAATGGGCGATCTCGATACCTTCCCGAATGGAGTGGGCGTCCTGTAGGTAGAGGGCCAATCGCTTTGTCATAGGCGGTCGTGCAACCTCTTGGCTTGCTCGGCGGCCTTCGCCCGCACCTCAGCCTGATCGACCCGGGTCGGGGCATGGTCCCGCCAGACCACTTCGCCCTCGACCTCGATCTCAAGCGGCCGCACAGAAGTGGTGTAAGCGAGGTGATCGGGCGCCATCGGGTCATAGTTCCAGCTGACGCGGTCGAGCCGAGCCTCGGGAACGAGGTCCCAGCCCCGAGCGAGCCAGCTCCAGCTTGACGACGCGGTAGCGGACTGGTCCGTGGAGCGATGCAGGTAATAGGCGAGGCGAAAGGCGTCCAGCATGTCTGCTCCGATCCCATCGGTGCCTAACGCGACCGGATTCTCGAAGCGGGCCGGCTCCGCATAGCCAACACCGTTGTTGAGATTAGAAGCCGGATTGTGAACGATCGTTCCTTGCAGGTGGTGAGCGCTGGCGAGATGAACGCAGTGGGCCAGCAGCCAATTCGGGCGGGTGAGATGGCCGAGCCGGGCGGGCGCTTCGATGTCTTCGGGTCCCTCGCAGACGTGGACATGGACCCCGACCCCGTGAGCTTCGGCGAGGCCGGCGGCGGCTTCGAGCGTCTCGTCCGAACAAGTGAAGGTGGCGTGAATACCCACCATCCCCCGTCCGCCCTCAGCAAGAAAACGCCGGTTTTCTTCCAATCCCAGACGGGAACCCTCGGCTCCGTGGCGGTCGCTCACCCCGTAGCAGGCCACGAGCCTCACCCCCACCTCGGCGCAGGCAGCCTCGAGCACCGTTAGCGAACCCTCGATTGCTCCCGGGGTCTCGTTGTGGTCGATGATGGTGGTCGTCCCCGACGCCAGGGCTTCCAGAGCGCCGAGCTTGGCCGACCACTCGAGCATCTCGAGATCGAGGGCCTGATCGAGCCGCCACCAGATCTGTTCCAGAACCCCGCGGAACGTGGTTGGGGAGGGGCCACGGACTGGCATTCCCCGAGCGAGAGCCGAGTAGAGGTGGTGATGGGCGCAGACCAGTCCGGGGGTGGTGGCCGCCATCTCGACAAGATATACCGCGGAGCAGTGGCGACAAGAAAAAGCCGGCGGGCAAAAATCCCACCGGCTTTCTCTGTGCCCATCCCCAGTCCAGATCCGTTTGGATCTATCCCGCCGTTGGTCTCATGTTCCGCGATGAGACTGTGACGCCTTACCCGGCAAGAAGAGCCTCAAACCGATAAAGGTTGGTGCTTTCGAATCGGGAGGCGGCTCCGCCAAACCCCATCGAGTTCTTGATAGGCCGCCGCCACCGCACCGGCCGTGGGAACCAGGCCGATCTCACCTACACCCTTGATCCCGTAAGGGGCGTTGGGTTGGGGCGATTCAATGAGAATCACGTCGACCGGCGGCATGTCCTTGGGACGAATGATCTCGAGCGAGCGCAACGTCATGTTCAGGGGCCGCCCCTCGCTATCGCAGGGAAAGTCCTCGGAAAGGGCGTAGCCAAGGCCCATGTGCACTGAGCCTTCGATCTGGCCCTCGCAGAGAATGGGATTCATCACCCGTCCGACGTCGTGGGCGGCGACTACCCGCTCGATCTCACCCGTTTCCGGATCGGCGATGACAAGTTGGGCTGCATACGAGAAGGTCGAATGGATCACCGGGTGCTCGAGGCCCTCGGAAATGCTGTTGGTCCAGTCCACCCGGTACTCGCCCGGATAGTCGACGCCGATCTCACACCCCCCGGCCAGTGCCGCCTGGCAGGCCGCCAGCACCGCACCGGCTCCCATCAGCGTGCCCCGAGAACCGGTGGTCTGGCCGGTGCCGAGCTCGCGCGAGGTATCGACGATCACCTTGATTCGAGCTGGATCCACCCCTAATTCCTCCGCCGCCACCTGCAGAGCGACGGTATGGATCCCCTGGCCCATCTCGGTCCAGCAGTGCCGAACCTCGACCGAGTCGTCGGCCTCGAATCGCACCACTGCCTTGGCCCATTCCTTGAAGCCATTCCCAAGACCTGAGTTCTTGAGCCCGAGGCCAAGTCCCACCGCTTTCCCCTCGGTCCGGGCCTGGTCGTAGTGGGGCTTCACCGCATCGAGACATGCCCCCGCTCCCAGGCAACCATCATCCATGATCTGCCCAGGACCCCAAATGGCTCCCGGCGTGATGACATTTCGTTGCCGCATCTCCCAGCGGTCGACGCCCGCCTGCTCGGCCAGTCGATCCATGATTCCTTCCATGGCGAACTGAGCCTGATTGGCTCCGAAGCCGCGGAACGCCCCGCAAACCGAGTTATTGGTGCGGACGGCGATCGACTCCACGTCGACGGCGGGTACGTGATAGGGCCCGGTGGCATGACCGGCGGCCCGTTCGAGCACCTTCATCCCCACCGAGGCGTAGGGACCGGAATCGCCGATCATCCTCGCTTTGTAGGCGGTGAGCTTCCCGGCTCCATCGCACCCGGCCCAAACCTCGATCCGAATCGGATGTCGTTTGGCGTGGAGGTGGAAGGACTGCTCCCGGGTCAAAGTGCACTCGACCGGGCGGTCGAGGAGAAACGCCGCCAGGGCGGTTTGGGCCTGGTTGGAGAGGTCCTCCTTACCCCCAAAAGCTCCTCCGTTCGAAACCAGCTCGACCGTGACCCGATCGGTGGGGATGCCCAAGACGGAAGCGATCTGGTCACGGTCATCCCAGACTCCCTGGCCCCCGGAATAAACGTAGAGCTCGCCGTCTCCGTAAGGAATGGCGAGGGTCGACTCGGGTTCGAGGAAAGCCTGCTCGACCCGCTGGGTCTGAAAGACCTCGTGGACCGTGAAGGCCGCCTCCTCCAGAGCGGCTTCCACGTCGCCCCGGCGATAGGCCGAGGTCGAGAGGCGGTTTCCCTCCAGGCCCCAGACGGCGTCCTCGTCCGACTCGAGGGCGGCCACAGGATCGGTCAAAGCAGGGAGCACGCGGTATTCGACCTCGATCAGCGCAGCCGCCCGGCGAGCGGTGATCAGATCCTCGGCTACGACCATAGCGAGAACGTCGCCGGTGTAGGACGTCCTCCCTCCTTCGGGAATGAACACCGGCCAGTCCTTGTGGATCAAGCCGACTTTGAGCTCGCCGGGGACGTCCGCCGCGGTGAGGACGCTCACCACCCCCGGGAGCTTGCGAGCGGGTTCGGAGTCGATCCTGACCACCTCCGCGCGAGCGTGATCGGTCAAACGGAAAGCTCCATGGAGCAGTCCCTCGATGGTGAGGTCATCGATATAGCTCCGATCCCCCAATGCCAACGAGACGGCTTCGTACTTCACGCCGTTCTTGCCGATTCCAGAAGGGAGAGTGGGCTCCGGAATCGACTCCCCCGAGGCGAGGAGCTCAACGGCCTCAATGATCTTCGTGTAACCGGTGCACCGGCAGAGGTGGGCGCCCAACCTGCTCTGAATCGTGGGACGATCGAGGTTCTTGCCCTTCTGGTCAAGGAGAGCCTTGGCGCGCACCACGATCCCCGGGGTGCAGAAACCACACTGCAATGCTCCCGTGGCAGCGAAAGCACGGGCGAGGCGATCGCGCTCCGCGGGATCAAATCCCTCCAATGTGAGGACGTTCTTTCCTGCAGCCTTGGCCATCGACATCTGACAGGCGACGGTGGCCTTGCCATCCACCAGCACGGTGCAGCATCCGCACTGTCCCGACGGAGCGCAACCGTCCTTGGGGGAAGTGATACCGAGCTCCTCGCGCAACGCCGCCAGGAGGTGGGGGTGGTCTTCGGACGCCTGAGCCGTCGAACCGTTGAGAGTGAAGGTGATCACGGCGGTGGCAGCGAACCGCGCTGATCGCTGATCCGGCGGTAGGCCTCTGGAATCCGGTAGCGATCGAAATCGAAAAGGGTCTTCTTGTAGAAATCCGTGTAGTCGAGATCGACCTTGGCCACCGCCAGCTCGTCACTGGTAGTGAGGCATTGGGCGATGATCTGCCCGGAGGGGCCGATGATCACGGTTTGAGCGAGCGAGTCAACTCCCTCCTCGATCCCGCCCTTGGCTACTCCCACTACAAAGGCCCCGTTCTGATAGGCGCCGGCCTGCATAACCAGATGGTTATGGAAAGCCTGGAGTGCGTTCTGTTGCGGATCGGGGACGTAATAAAGAGGTGTGTTGTAGCCGATCAGGATCAGCTCCGCTCCCTGCAATCCCATGACCCGGTACGTTTCCGACCAGCGGCGATCGTTGCAGATCGCCATCCCCACCAAGCCGCCAAAGCACCGCCAAACCGGAAAGTCCGTTCCCGGCTCGAAGAAGTGCCGCTCAGCATGTTGGAACGGGCGCCAGGGCTCGTTGCCTTCATGCCCGGGGATGTGGACCTTGCGATAACGACCGACGATCGAGCCATCTCGCTCGACCAGGATCTGGGTGTTGTAGCGGTGGGTGTCGCCGTTGTCGTCGGTAGTCAGCTCGGCATAACCAAGGGAAAAGCCCACCTGCAGCCGTCGAGCTTCGTCGAAGAGAGGTTTGGTCGCGGGGCCCGGCATCTCCGGCTCGAACCAGGATTCGATCTCTCGGGGGTCCTCGATGTACCAGCGGGGAAAGAATGTGGTCAGGGCCAGTTCGGGAAAGACCACCAGCTCCGCCCCGCGGGAAGCGGCCTCCGTCAGGAGAGCGAGCAACCGATCGACGACCTCTGCGCGAGATTCATCCCGGGCGACAGGTCCCATCTGGGCTGCGGCAATGGTCAGGGGCCGGGACATCCCCTAATTCTGTCACCTCCGGACGAGGAACACTCCGGATCGGGGCTTGGGCGAGAAGAAGGTGGCCTTGGGGGGCATGAACTCCCCTCGATCGGAGTGGTCCATAACTGCCTCGATCGAAGTTGGCGCCAGCAGGAAGCCGACTCCACCCTCCCCTCGAACTTTTCGCCGCAATGCCTCCGGACCGGGAAAACCGGGAACAAAAGACAGCCGGGCATCGGTGCGCTCATCCTCGATACCCAGGTCCGCTAGTGCCGTCCGGGCCAGCGCAGCAACATCGACTTCCTCCGGGCGCGTGCCGAGGTCGATCAGCCACTCCCCCTCACGGGTGACCACGACCGCATGACCGGGGCGAGTGGCCAACTCGCCTGGCTGGGCGAGGAGGCTTGTCATCTCAATCCCCAGCCAGCGATGAAAGGGAAAGACTGAGAGCTGGTCGTGGGGGAAGGCCACGGCCAGGAAACGTCCGCCCGGAGAAGACGCCGCCAGACCCCGACCAATCGTCGCCGCCACCCGATGGTGGCCATCGATTATGTACGCCCGCGGTATCGAAGCGAGGGCTGCGGCCAACTCGGCGTCGGTGTCAACCGTCCAGACGCGCTGGTGGTCGCCATCGTCGAGGGTGATATCGAGCGCGGGAGAGCGGTCCTGCAGCCGAGCGACGGCCTCGTCGACTGCCTTCGTGCGCCGATAGGCCAATCCCACCGGCGACGAACCGAATCCAACGGTCTCGAAATAGTCGACCAGGTCCGCCACCCGATCGGGTTTGGTGGCTTCATGGGGGCTGATCAAATCGGGAAATCGATCTCCGGCTACGTCACCCACGACCCCGGTCTGGACATGGCCGCCGCTCTCGATCTCGAGCAGATAAAGCGAAGGTCCGCGGAACTCCCAGGTCCCCCGGTCGAGTTCGGCTCGCAAATAGGCCTTTGCCTGGGCCCGGCGAGAAGCATGGTCGAGATCGACGTCATCACCTTCTGACGGCGTGCCGTTGAGGAAGCTGCGGGGATGGGCCCGGCTGTGGTCCCGACGCAGGCCGGGATCCAAGAGGTCATATGCGGGGCTGATGATGTCGCGGGCGTGCTCGGGTCGAACCAAGCCGGCCGCCACTGGCTGGAGCCAGCCGTTCACGAGGAAGGCAGGGCGCGAGCGGTGGCGAAGATCACATCCGGATTGCGCAGGACGGACTCGAGCACCTCCTCCGGAATCACCCCTTGCACATGAATGCTCGCCACCGACGCTCCCGCTCCCGAGAAGACCTCGTTCTTCATCTCCTGGACGTTCAGGCCGGCCTCCCGCAATGCTCCGAGCACGGCCGAAAGCACTCCCACCCGGTCGAAATGGCGTACCACCAATAGGGATCCCCGCGGGGCTGGCGGAGTGAGGTTGACCACATTGCGAGCGATTCCTCGCTCGTAATCCATGATCATCTCCACTACCTCGGCTGCGATCGCTTCCTGCGCCTGACTTGTCGACGCTCCGATGTGGTGCGTGGTGTAGACCCGCGGATGGTTTACCAAAGGCGACTCAAAGGTCCCAGTGCCCGAGCCCGGCTCGGCAGCGAACACGTCCAGACCGACGCGCAAGTTCTTGGCATCGATGCTCTCGAGAAGAGCTTCCTCGTCGATCACATCCCCGCGGCTGGTATTGATGAGGATCGCTCCCGGCCGCATTCTTCCGAGAAAGCGGCGATCGACCAGGTGTCTGGTCTCCGCCGAGCCGGGTACGTGCAGGGAAACGATGTGGGCCTGTTCGAGGAGGTCGCCAAGGTCCCTGAGCGCGCCGATGCCCAATTCCTGCACCCGCTCCTCAGTGGAAGGAGAGCGGTTCTTCTCGAGCACCAACACGTTGAGCCCGAAGCCCACTGCTCGTTCCGCCACCGCCAGTCCAATCTGTCCGAGGCCAACGATCCCAAGGGTCTTTCCCAGCAGGCCCTCCGACTGCGAGAACTCCTTCTTGTTCCAGGTTCCATTCCGGGCGGCAACCACGTTTTCCGGGATCCGCCGATCGATGGCGAGAATCAAACCCATCGTCAGCTCGGCCACTGCCACCGCGTTCTTGCCTGGGACATTGGCGACAAATACCGCATGGGCTGCGGCCGCCTTGCTGTCGATGGTGTTGTGTCCGGCGCCGGCTCTGATCACTAGTCCGAGCGGTCCCGCCTTGGCGAAGACCTCGCCTGGCACCTTGGTGGAGCGCACCACCAACACGTCGGCCTCCTTGACCGCCGATGCGAGGCCGCCCGAGTTCAGCTGAGGCTGATAATCGATCGCGAATCCGGCACTTTCCAACGCATCGCGCCCCGACTCTTCGAAGCTATCGGCGATGAGGACCCGCATGGGGTGGCAATCGTAAAGTGCCCTGGTGATCCGGGAAACTTCGCTGTTCGGCCTTGTTGACGAAGTCCGCGACCAGGCCGTCCTCGAACACGCTGTCAAGCGCTTCGCTGACCAAGAAATACGGCTCCCCACTTTCGCCCAGCTGGCGGAGCCGTCGGGGGCCGTCAGAGGCGACGTCGACCCCGACTCACCGGACCCTCGGAACCTTTTTCGAGTGCACTGGTACAACGACCACACCCGTCGCTCACTCGCCGAAGTTCCCGATCACTTCGTGGCCCCCGGCGAGCTCACCGGGACCGACGCCACGTTGGTGTTCGCCTTGGGCAATCGGTTTCCAATGGTTCGGGCCCACAAAGTTCTGGCGGCATATGCCTGCCTGGCCCCCCGGATAGTCACCGGAACCTTCGACCCGAGCGATGACCGCGCGATCTGGCCTTCGACCGGCAACTACGCCCGTGGGGGTGTGGCGATCAGCCGCATCATGGATTCGCGGGGGGTAGCGGTCCTCCCAGAGGGGATGAGCCGGGAGCGGTTCGATTGGCTGGATCGGTGGATCGTCGATCCGAGCGACGTCATCCGCACGCCGGGGACTGAGTCGAACGTCAAAGAGATCTACGACATATGCGCAAGGCTGGCCCGCGACCCGCACAATGTGATTCTCAATCAGTTCTCCGAGTTCGGAAATCACCTGGCCCATTTCCAGATCACAGGTCGCGCCATGGAACATCTTTTCGCCGCGACCGGGGAGAAACGATTGGCGGCTTTTGTTGCCGCCTCCGGATCCGCCGGCACCCTCGGAGCCGGCGACTATCTAAAGGAGATGTTTGGCTGTCGGATAGTGGCGGTCGAGGCTCTGGAGTGCCCGACCATGCTCTACAACGGTTATGGCGAGCACAACATCCAGGGCATTGGCGACAAGCACATTCCTTTGATCCACAACGCCGCCAATACCGACGACGTCGCTGCCATCACCGACCGGGCCACCGATCACCTGCTGCTGCTCTTCAACACCGAGAGCGGGCACGAGTTCTTACGGGGCCGAGGGATCGATCCTTCCGGTCTGGGCGATCTCGGCCTTTCTTCCATCGCCAATCTGCTGGCGGCCATCCAGGTTGCAAAACACCACAAGTTGGGACGAGGCGACGTGATCGTTTCGGTGGCTACCGATGGATCCGAGATGTATCTCTCGGAGATCGACCGCATTAGGCAACGGGACTTTCCAGAGGGTTTCGGAGCTCGCGAGGCGGAAGCAACCTTCAACGAGTTTCTGGCGGACGCTCGTACCGGTGACTATCTCGAGCTCGGGGATGCTGGTCGGCGTCGCATATTCAACCTCGGCTACTACACCTGGGTCGAACAGCAGGGAGTCCCGTTCGAAGATTTCGAAGCACGGCGGGATCAGATGTGGTGGCAGGGATTGCGACCCTTCCTGGCCCGCTGGGACGCTCTGATCGCCGAATTCAACGAGCGAACAGGAGTCAGTCACGATTAGAGGCGAGAGCGCCAATCCCTTCATCCGCTATCGGTGGATGCTCGATTCCTATCGAAAAGCGATTTCAGCCGGGTGGAGCGATGAACGCTTCGTCGAGCTCGTCGAGGGCCTCAATAGCGACGTCGCCGAGATTGCCGGGCATGGATTCTCGATTACTCCCCTGACCCGTCAGCCCCGCTTGGGTGCTGCCCTCGGGCTCGCGGCCAGCCTTTGGGTCAAGGACGACACCGGCAACGTCGGTGGATCGCACAAGGCCCGCCACCTTTTCGGGACGATGCTCCATCTGGCGGTGGAGGAGAGCTCGAGCGGCACCCTCGCCATAGCGTCGTGTGGCAACGCTGCTCTCGCCGCGGCGGTGGTCGCCAAAGCGGCCAGGCGCCCGATCCAAGTCTTCGTCCCCAGCTGGGCGGATCCTTCCATCACCGCCGCTCTCAAGGAGCTGGACGCCAAGGTGGTGACCAGCAAGCGCACTGAATCGACCATCGGCGATCCCACCGTCGAGGGGATGCAACGAGCGGTCCGAAAGGGGGCCACTCCGTTCTCCGTGCAGGGCCCGTTTACCCCCACCGCCCTCGACGGGGGCCGCACCATCGGATGGGAGCTAGCCGAGCAGCTCGCCCTCGCGCGAGTCGAGGGGTCAGTAGCGCTTTTTGTGCAAGTCGGGGGAGGGGCCTTGGCCGCATCGGCCTGGCAGGGCCTCAACGAAGGGATCCGCGAGCAATGGTTGTCCGCCGAGCCGGTGCTCAACACCGTTCAAACCGAATCCTCGGCGCCCTTGAATCGGGCCTGGAGACTGTTACGGGAGACGTCCGAGGACCGACAGGAGCAAGCGGAGAATGCTCGCTCGGATCCGACCAGGTTCATGTGGGCCTGGGAGAACGTAGGCAGCTCCAAGGCGTCAGGAATCCTCGACGATGTCACCTACGACTGGCTGCCGGTGGTGGAGGCAATGCTGGCCTCAGGGGG
The DNA here is from genome assembly GCA_035250485.1 of Acidimicrobiia bacterium. Taxonomy (GTDB): domain Bacteria; phylum Actinomycetota; class Acidimicrobiia; order Spongiisociales; family ZC4RG35; genus JACCTH01. The sequence continues at coordinate 2,804 of DATFFB010000008.1, read as the reverse complement.
CCGCCCACATGTGATTCCCGAGAGCCTTGTGGAGAGCGGTCATCGTCTGGCGGTCGCCGAGACCCGGATCGCCGCGGACCACACCGGCACCGCCGGCTTGGCCGCGCTCCTGGATCCGACCATCGCCGAGGATTATTCCGATAGTGATCACATCGTGGTTTTCTTCACGGGTCGCGAACGGGAAGCTACCTGAGCTGATTCCTACACTCCCCCGACGATGACGGTGATTCGAGCCGCTTTGGTCCAGTCGGAGTGGACCGGCGACAAGGAATCGATGATCGAGAAGAATCTCGACTACGCCCGCAAAGCTGCGGCCGATGGCGCTCAAGTTCTGTGTTTCCAGGAGATATTCACCACTCCCTACTTCTGCACCGTCCAGGACGCCACGTTCTATGACACCGCCGAAGAGGTTCCGTCGGGCCCGACCATCGGACGCGTCGTGGATCTCGCCCGCGAGACCGGAATGGTCGTGATCGCTCCCATCTATGAGAAGGTGGACGAAGGCACTTTCTATAACACCGCCGCGATTGTCGATGCCGATGGCTCGTTCCTGGGGATTTATCGCAAGACCCACATCCCCCAGGTCGAAGGGTTCTGGGAGAAGTTCTATTTTCGGCCGGGAAACCTGGGCTATCCGGTATTCGACACCGCCGTTGGTCGGATCGGTGTTTACATCTGTTACGACCGCCACTTCCCGGAGGGTTGGCGAGTACTGGGATTGAAGGGGGCCAAGCTGGTCTTCAATCCCTCGGCCACCACCAGAGGTCATTCGAAGTATCTATGGGAGCTCGAGCAACCGGCGGCCGCGGTTGCCAACGAGTACTTCGTGGGGGCTATCAATCGCGTTGGCCGGGAGGACCTTCCCGACACCGACTATTACGGGTCCTCGTATTTCTGTTCTCCCCGGGGACAAATCATTGACGGGATCGCTTCCGATACGAAGGACGAGGTGGTGATCCGGGACCTCGACATGTCTTTGATCGAGGAAGTCAGGCGGCACTGGGCTTTCTACCGGGATCGGCGACCGGAGATCTACGAAGAAATCTCGGGCCTGTGACCTTCCCCGCCATCGCCCTCGAACTTCCGCCCTGGATCTCCGACGTCTGCGAGCCCGGCTCGCTACATCCGTCGATTGAGGACCGGATCGATCTCGTCTTCAACTTGGCGCGGAACAACTTCGAAAGAGAAACCGGAGGCCCCTTCGGAGCCGCGGTGTTCCATCGCGACGGGCGTTTGTTGGCTCCCGGAGTCAACCTGGTGGTCCCGACCAATATCGCCGCCGCCCACGCCGAGATCATGGCCATTGGGATCGCCGGACGGGTGATAGGAAGTTTTGACCTCGGTCCCACCGAATTGGTTGCCTCCACCGACCCTTGTGCCATGTGCCTCGGAGCAGTTCCCTGGTCCGGAGTCCAGCGACTGGTCTGTGGAGCCCACACCGAAGACGCCGCCGCCATCGGATTCGAGGAAGGCGATCGGATGATCGATTGGGTGGAGAGGTTGGAACGGAGGGGGGTGGAGGTGATCCGGGGAGTGAAACGCGACGAGGGGGCCGCTCTCCTTGCCGACTATGCCCGCAGCGGGGGTGTGATTTACAACGGTCGGGCCGCGGGGTGAAGCTGCACGAGGTTCAGCAACATCGCCTGAGATTCGAGCGTTATCTACAGCCGAGCTCGGTTCCCGAAGCTCTGGAAATGCTGGCGAAGAACCGGGGGAGCTCTCGTCTCATCGCCGGGGGGACCGACTTGTTGCTCGAGATGGCCCGAGGACAGCGGCCCGAGGTCGACACCTTGATCGACGTCAGCCGCCTCGAGGAGCTTTGTCAGATCGAGTTGGCGCGAGACCAGATCATCATCGGCTCGGGCGTGACCCACAACGAGATCGTGCTCTCGCCCGTCGTCGTGCAGAGGGCCCTGCCCCTCGCCCAGGCATGCTGGGAGGTGGGTTCCCCACAGCTTCGCAATCGGGCGACGGTGGTCGGGAACCTGGTCACGGGTTCCCCGGCGAACGACACCATCACCCCCTTGCGGGCCCTGGGAGCGACGCTCGAGATCGCCTCCACCGCCGGCAGCCGGGTCGTCGACCTGGCCGACTTTCACCACGGTGTCCGCCAGATCAACATGGCCGACGACGAGATGGTCACCCGCCTTCGGGTTCGGGCGATGGGCTCGTCTGAACGCGGGATCTTCGTAAAGGTCGGGCTTCGCAAAGCCCAGGCGATTTCTGTGGTCCACCTGTCCCTGGTCTTGGACTTTCGCGGCGATGAAGTCGTCTCCGCGGCGATTGCCCTGGGAAGCGTCGCTCCCACGATCATCCGCGCTGAGGATGCCGAGGCCTTCTTGCAGGGAAAGCGCCTCGATCCCGAGTCGATCGCCGAAACAGCGCGTCTGGTGGCAGAGCTTCCGAGGCCGATCGACGACGTCCGCGCCACGGCTGCCTATCGGAGTGCCGAGCTGGAGCGAATGACGATCCGGGCCCTTCGGGCGCTGGCCAGCGGCGGGCAGGCGGCATTCTTTCCGCGGAATCCGGTGACCCTCGGCCGCCGCCGGCTAGGGCAGGGATCTACCACGGTCAACGGTCGGTCCCCGACGCCGCCGCCGGATTCCAACTCGACCCTGCTCGACTGGCTGCGCGAGCTCGGGCTCACCGGCAGCAAGGAAGGATGTGCCGAAGGTGAATGCGGCGCCTGCACTGTCTTCCTCGACGGGGTGGCGGTGATGGCCTGCCTGGTGCCCGCCGGCCGGGCAGCAGGGGCCGAGATCACCACCATCGAGGGGTTGGCGCCAGTCGACGGCTTCCATCCG
>DATFFB010000007.1:0-14525 GCA_035250485.1 Acidimicrobiia bacterium | reverse complement strand
GGCGCGGGGACGGAGGCTGGTGAAGGGCAGGTCGAGCCGCTTCATATGGTCCTCGACCTCGAGCTTGGCCTCCCAGGACGGAATCCCGGTGCCTCTTTCACCGGTGCCGGCCGAGGCGTAGACCAGATGTCGCGCGCCGACCTCCTTGGCAACGTCGGCCACATTCCGCCCCTGTGCGACCTCGCGCTCAAAGCCACTGATGAGCCCGTTCTGGACGCTGAATATCGCTTGAGCACCCTCGAATGCCCTTCGCAGCGATGACGGATCGTCCATGTCGCTCCGAACCACGTCGGCCCCCAACCTGCCGAGGGCTCTTGCGGACTCTCGGTCCGGTCGCCGGGTGAGCGCCCGAACCTTCCAACCCGATCGCAGGAGCGAGCGCGCCACGGCACCGCCCTGACGACCTGTGGCGCCACAGACCGCGACGATGTTCTCAGCCGGCAACGAGTCCTCGAGTAGCTACCGGGGCGATCGTAGCTTGCGGGTACCTACCATCTTTGGGCGTGAGCGGTTGGCGTGCGGGGTTGGTCGCCCTCGCCCTCGGCGGTGTGATCCTGGCTATTGGCTGGGTGATCGGGCGCGATGCTCCCACTCCCGGACCCGGCACCAGCGTCCCGGTGGCCGAAGCCGACGTGACCCTCGCCTGCACGCAAACCTTCTCACTCGTATGTGGCGAACTGGCCAGCCGGTTCGGTCTGGCCAGCACCAGCTACACCCTGGGCTCTGAGATCGCCTCCGACACGGTCGTAATCGGCTTCGCCGGCGACCTCCCGGCCGAAGCGATTTCCTTCGCTCGGAGCCCGATCGCGATCGCGATTTGGGCCGAGAAGGCTCCACGTTTGCAGCAAGCCTGTGGGGTGGTGGATCCCGCTTGTCTGGTCGGCGAAGCCGGCACCAGCTGGGAGGAACTCGGAGGTTCCCCCGATTGGGGGACGTTGCGACTCGGGCTGGCAGATCCCGAGACGGGGATCGCCGACCTCGAAGCATGGAAGCTCATCGCCGACCAGCAACCTCCACCCGGCTTCCGCCAGTTCGTGCCCCTCACCAGCCAGGATGGCGGCAGCCTGCTGCGAGACTTGGTCCTCTTCTCCTCGCGGGCTGACGCGGTGGTGTCCTCTGAGGTCGCGATCGCCGCGCAGCTGGCCAATGCTCGGGCGAGGGCAGGCCGGCTTGACGTTTTCTACCCCGAGCCCACCCCCTATCTCGCAGTCGCCGCCCTCGGCGAAGGGCGGGCCGCCAACTCCTTCGTCGAAAGCCTGAACGGTCCCGAAATTCAGGCCCTGCTCGGTAGCCTGGGTCTTCGCCCCCTGACCGGCGAGCCCACAGACCTGCTCGAAGACCTGGGTGAGCCCGGCACCGAGACGGCCGGGGCAAGCCAAGCAGAGAGACCCGCATTGGTAGCGAGTTGGGACACACTGATAGGAACATGATGATCACTCGACGGGCGCGCCTCCGCTGGCCGCTGGCCATGCTGGCACTGCTGGCCGCGTGTACCTCCGGCGGTCCGCTCACGACCGACGGGTCCGGTGTCGTGGTGCCCGGCGGGTGCGAGGAGGTGCCGATTGCCACTTCCCCCGAGAAATTCACCTTGTTCACATCGCTCGCCGAGACATTCAATGCCACCGAGACCGAGTTCGACGGCGAATGCGCGGTGATCACGGTCTACCGAGCGTCGTCGGGGGCGGCGGCCCGCATGCTGGCCGAGGGCTGGCCTGAAGATGGGTCTGCCGGACCCCTGCCCGTGATCTGGTCCCCGGCTGCCAGCACCTGGGGAGCGATCGTCAACGAGCGTCTCGCCGCCCGCGGCGAGGAGCCGATCGCCAACGACTTTCAACGGGTGATGATCACTCCCCTGGTCCTGGGAATGCCGCGGCCAATGGCAGAAGCTCTGGGCTGGCCGGAAACCGATGTGGGTTGGGCCGATGTTCTCCAGCTCGCCTCCGACCCCGAGGGCTGGGGAGCGCTCGGCCACCCCGAGTGGGGCGATTTCCGGCTCGGCAAGACCAATCCCAACTTCTCGACCTCGGGCCTGGCGGCCACCGCCGCTACCTACTACGCCGCCACCGGGAAGACTTCGGGGCTCACCGGCTCCGATCTCGATGATCCCGAAGTCCTCGAGTTCGTCCGCGGGGTGGAGGCAGCCACTGTCCACTACGGAGACACCACCCTCACCTTTCTCGACAACATGTATCGCGCCGATCAAGAAGGCCGCGGGCTTACATACGCCTCGGCGGTGGCGGTCGAAGAGGTGTCGATCATCGCCTACAACCGGGGAGATCCCGCCGATACCGGCACCCCCGGTCCGCCGCCCCGGGTGCCGCTGGTCGCCATCTATCCGGAAGAAGGGACGCTTTATTCGGACAATCCGGCCTACATCCTCGATGCCCCCTGGGTCACCGATGTCGCGCGCCAGGCAGCCACTGCCTTCCGCTCTTTTGTGATCGACGACGCCGCCAACCAGCAGCGGGTTCTCGAGTTCGGTTTTCGTCCCGGGAATCCGTCGGTGGCGATCGGCGACCCGATCAACACGGCCAATGGCCTCAACCCCAACAAACCGGACACCGAGCTCGCCGTTCCGGATCCGGAAGTCCTCACCGCTCTGCTCGACAGCTGGGAGGAGAATCGCAAGACCGCCCGGGTGATCATGCTCTTCGACGTCTCGGGTTCGATGGCGGACCTGGCCGGAGGGGGAGACACCAAGCTCGCGTTGGCCAAACAGGCAGTGCTCTCGGGACTTGACAACTTCAAGCCCGAGGATGAGATCGGACTGTGGATCTTCTCGACCAACCTCGACGGCGACAACGACTACATCGAGGTGATCCCTCCGGCGCCGCTCTCAGAAATTCGCCCGCAGCTGGAGGAATCCATCAACGGGCTCGTCGCCGATGGCGGCACCGGTCTTTACGACTCCACGCGGGCGGCGGTCCAGGCGGTCCGCGACGGCTTCGATCAAACCAAGATCAACGCGGTGCTGTTGCTCACCGACGGGATGTGCGATGACAACCCGCCGGGCTGCGAGCTCGACCCGCTGCTCGGTTTTCTGGGATCGAACGAGCGTGACGTCGTGCGAGTGTTTCCGGTGGCGTATGGAGAAGATGCCTCGGTGGAAGAGTTGACCGCCATCGCCAATGCGTCTGCGGCCCGCCTCTATCAGGCGACCAACCCGTTAACCATCGAAGCCGTCTTCCAGCAAGTGATCTCGAACTTCTGAGCCGATGACCAACCGCCCCGGCAGCAGTCGCATGGGTAGCGTTTTCCGCTACAACCCCGTCACCCGGAAGAGCAGGCGCTTGCTCCGGGCGATGTTCAGCCCAGCCGGGGTCGTGGCCACCGCCGGATTGATCGGCGGAGGCCTGGCCCTCGGTCTCTCTGCTCCATTCGTCGCCGGGGCCGCGGTGGTCGGGTTTGTCGCCTCGGCATTGATGCACCTTCGCGACCCCAAGCTCGCCGCCTCGATGGTGGCTCCCGAATTCGACCGGGACCTGAACCGCCTCGATGCCGAGCATCTTCCGCTGATGGTGAGCGGGCTCGAAGCCCGGGACCGCCTGGAGCATGCCATGGAGTCTTGGACCGGAGGTGAGCACGAGGGAATGATGGCGCGGGTGACGGAGACTCTCCGCAAGCTCTACGACTCCGTGCTCTGGGTGCAGCGGGCGGACAAGTTTCTCTCGACCGTCGACGAGCGTCGCCTGCTGGCAAGGCTCGGCGAGCTCTCGCCGGGTCCTCTGCGGGAGGAGATGGAAGCTCAGGTCCGCGAGGTGACCAACATTCGCGCGCGCCGCGAGGAAGCCGTCTCGCGCGTCGTCGCCACGACAACCGGCATCGACACGCTGGCGGTCAAGGCCCATTCGATAGCCCTCACGTCCACCGGACCCGATCAGACCACGGACGAGGTGGCCGCCCTTCGCGCCGAGCTCAATGCCTACGCCCGCGGGCTCGAGGAGATCGAGGAGCACCTGCAAGACGCCCTCCCCCAGATCTCGTGAACACCATCGTCTTTGAGGATGCTCAAGCTCTCGTTCATGGTGCCGCCGATCACCTGGCGGCTTTGATCACCGCCGCCCCAAGTCCCCGGGTTTCCGTGGGCTTGGCCGGCGGATCAACGCCGGCGGCGATCTACGTTCAGCTACGGGAACGGGACGTCGACTGGAGCCGGGTTGACTTCTGGCTCTCAGACGAAAGATGGGTCCCCTGGCATGACCAGGACTCCAACGGGAAGATGGCCGAGGAGAACCTGGTGGGCCATGTCTCGGGCCGGTACCTGCGGCCGCGATGGGCTCCCTGGCTCGAGCCGGGCCAGTCGGCCGCGCAATACGAGGAGGAGTTGCGCTCGCTTCACCCCAGCGAGCATCCGCCCGACTTGATCCTCCTCGGTATGGGTGATGACGGTCACTGCGCTTCACTCTTTCCCGGCACGGAAGCGCTCTCGGTGATCGATCGTTGGTTCGTCGCCAACTTTGTTCCCTCCCTCGATGTCTGGCGCCTCACCTCCACCTTTTCTCTCCTCGACCGCGCCCGGCAGATCATCTTCATGATCGGAGGCGCGTCCAAGGCCGAAGCACTTGCCCGGGTCGCCGGTGGTGAGGACCTCCCCACCACCCGGGTCAGCAAGGGATCGGCTCCGGTGACGTTCCTCCTCGATCAGCCGGCGGCTGCCCTCATCGCATGAATCGAGCCTGGTGGCTCGGCTTGCTCTTGCTGTGGGCCTGCAGCGGCGAAGCCGATCCCACCACGACCACGATCACGGTCACCACTTCCGGTTCGACCACCACTGAGGCGGAATCCGAGTTCCTGCGCCGAATCGATTCCATCGGCGAGCTACCGATAACCGTATACGGGCCGCAGCCGGCAGGACCCTATCCCGTAGTGGTGCTCTTCCACGGGGGCGGTTGGTTTGGCGGTGCCCCGCTCTCGACTGCCCCGCTGGCCGAATTCCTCGCTTCCGAGGGCTTCGTGGTGTTCAACTCGACCTACCGGACCCAAACCGGGGGTTATCCCGAGAGCTTCGACGACGTCGCCTGCGCGGTCCGATACGCCCGCGCCAACGCCAGCAATTACACCAGTGCCGGGGGGCCGGTCATCCTCGCCGGTCATTCGGCCGGGGCCCATCTCGCCTCGGTGGTGGCGCTGGCCGGCGACGACTTCGGGAATGGTTGTCCAGTCGAGGAGACCGCAACGGTGGATCGATTCATCGGCCTCGCCGGCCCTTACGATCCGACCTTGTATCGACAGGTGCTGCCGGCGTTTTTTGGCACCCGTTTCGAGAACGACCCCGTCCCCTGGGAGGCCGGGTCGGCCTATTCGTTTCTGGGCGACAACTCGGGACTCGAGATCCTGCTTATGCACGGTGATGCCGACGAGCTGGTGCCCATTAGCTCGACCCGGCTATTCGCCAACGCTCTGGCGGAGGCCGGGTATGAGGTTGAGATGGCCGAGGTAGCGGAGGCGCATCATCAGGACCTGCGGGACCCCAATGTCGTGGGAGACGCAATCGTCAGCTTCGTGAGTCAGTAAGCAGCGAAGGAGCGCAGGGGCTGGCGGGGGCCAAAGGCGGGGGCGTGACCAAGCAGTGAAATAAGGCGGGCGACGCGGCCGCGCTGAGGTCGGAACTGTTCGAGTAGATCGACCATTTCTTGGTCGGTGCCCCGTGGTCGACCGGCGAGGTGCCAGGCGATCAGGTTCTTGAGGTGGTAGTCGCCAACCGAAAGGGCATCGGGATCACCGTGACTGACCGCCACCGTCTCGGCCGACGTCCACGGACCGATCCCCGGCATCCGCTCCAGCCAGGTTCTCGTCTCTTCCGGGCCTACTGCGCGCAAGGCCTCGATGCGATCTGCTTGACGAGCCGCCCTCAACAACGTGTCGGCTCGCCGTTTCTCGATTCCCAACGGGTGGAGGACGAAATAGGTGGCGCCGGCGAGCCGCTCAGGATCGGGGGGAAGCCGCAGCGGTGCACCTCCGGCGGGGGCGGGACCGGGGGCGGGATCGGAGAAGCGGCGCCGAAGCATTTTGAGACCGTGGCCCGCTTCCTTCCCCGTCACCTTCTGGGTGATGATCGCGATCGTCAGCGCTTCGAAGACCGAGGCCGTCTTTCCCATCCGGAGCCCGGGATGCCGGCGAGCGAGTTCGGAGATCAAGGGATGATCGGTCTGCAGGTTGTCGGGTCGATCCTCGGCTCCGATCAACCCGGCCAGGGAGGCCATTGCCCGATTCGCCCCGGGGCCGAACGCTCTCCCCTCGACTCCGGCCCTCCCGCGCCGCACATGAATGCTGGCCGGTCCGTCCACGGTCCGAAGCGCTCGCCACCAGCCGTCAGGGCGAAAGTAGCCGGGCAGATAGGAAAGCGTGCGCCGGAGGTCGAGCCGGAATTCGATCGGAATCGTGAGGACTTCCACGGCCGGTCGACCCTAGTTCCACTTCGTTCTCGGGGCCGGCAGCACCCCTCAGGGGAGCTGCCGACCCCTGCGTTCGCTTAGAGACCTTTGGGATGCCAGACGGTTTTGGTCTCGGTGAAAGCCGCGATCAAGTAGGGGGATTGGATGTCGGTGTAGCCGTCGGTGCCCACCAGTCGCTTGACGTTGTGGACCGCTCCCTGCCTCACCCGCCGGCCCACTTCAGGCACCGCTCCAGCCAAGTCGACCGCGTTGACATCCATATGGTCGGCCAGCCAGGGGGCCAGCTCGGCGGGAAAACCGGTAAGGATGTTGATTACCCCTGGCGGCACGTCCGAGCTCTCGAGCACCTCCGAGAAAGTGATGGCCGGGAGGGGCTGGCTCTCCGACGAGATCACGACTGCGGTATTCCCGGTCACGATCACCGGCGCCAGCCGTGAGACCAGACCGAGCAAGGCGGGGTTTTCGGGAGCAATTATTCCCACCACCCCGGTGGGCTCGGGAGCCGAGATGTTGAAGAAGGGGCCGGCCACCGGGTTGAGGTTTCCGTAGATCTGAGAAAACTTGTCAGCCCATCCCGCGTACCAGACCATGCGGTCGACTGCCGCCGAAACCTCGGCGCGGGCCCGAGCCGGTGTGAGCCCGCCGTCTCCGAGCTGTTCGGCAAAGACCGCTCCCCGATCCTCCATCATCTCTGCGATCCGGTAGAGAATCTGGCCGCGGTTGTAACCGGACTTGGCGGCCCACTTCTCCTCCGCCGTGCGGGCGGCTCGCACCGCCTCGCGGAGGTCTTTGCGCGAGGCCCGCGCCACTCGAGCGAGGATCTCGCCTTCGCTGTCGCGGGCGACGTAGCTCCGTCCCGATTCCGAACGCGGGAACTCCCCGTTGATATAGAGCTTGTAGGTCTTGCGGACGTCGAGCCGGCCAGAACTCGATTGATTGGCCATCAACCCACGCCCTTGAGATAAGGCAGCAGACCGTGACGACCGCCCTCGCGCCCGAAGCCCGACTCCTTGTATCCCCCGAAGGGCGAAGCGGGGTCGAATTTGTTGTAGGTGTTGGCCCACACCACCCCCGCCTTGAGGCGATCGGCCATCCACAGGATCCGGGAGCCCTTGCTGGTCCACACCCCGGCCGAGAGCCCGTACGGGGTGTTGTTGGCCTTCTCCACAGCTTCCTCGGGAGTGCGAAAGCTCAGGATCGATAGCACCGGACCAAAGATCTCTTCCTGGGCGATGCGATGGCTCTGGGAGACACCCGTGAAAAGGGTGGGACGGAACCAGAAGCCGTTGCGCGGCAGAACGCAGTCGGGCTGATACATCTCGGCCCCTTCCTGTTGGCCGGCCTCCACCAGTTCTGAGATTCGCGCCAGCTGTTCGGCCGAGTTGATCGCTCCGACATCAGTGTTCTTGTCCAGAGGATCGCCCACCCGCAGGGTCGAGAGCCGTCGCTTGAGCTTGTCAACGAATCGATCATGGATCGACTCCTGCACGAACAAGCGACTGCCGGCGCAACACACGTGCCCCTGGTTGAAGAAGATGCCGTTGATGACGCCCTCGATCGCTTGATCCATCGGGGCGTCGTCGAAGATGACATGAGCCGCCTTCCCTCCCAGCTCGAGGGTGAGGCGCTTTTTGCTTCCCACAAGCGCGGTGGCGATCTGCTTTCCCACCGATGTGGAGCCGGTGAAGGCGATCTTGTCGACATCGTTGTGTTCGACCAGAGCAGCACCGGTGGCACCGGCGCCGGTGACGACATTGATCACTCCCGGGGGCAAGCCGGCTTCGGAGGCCAGGCCGGCGAAGGTCAGAGCCGAGAGCGGGGTGGTCTCGGCCGGCTTGAGCACCACGGTGTTGCCCGCGGCCAGGGCAGGGGCGATCTTCCAGGCGAGCATCATCAAGGGGAAGTTCCACGGGATCACCTGACCGGCCACTCCCAGCGGCTCTGGATCGAGGCCGGGAAAGGCGTACTCGAGCTTGTCGGCCCAACCGGCGTAGTAGAAGAAATGGGCGGCCACCAATGGCAGATCGACGTCGCGTGACTCCTTGATGGGCTTGCCGCCGTCCAGGGTCTCCAGCACTGCCAGCTCGCGGGAGCGCTCCTGCACCATGCGGGCGATGCGGAAGAGATATTTGGCCCGCTCCTTACCCGGCATCTCACCCCAGCCGTCTTCGAATGCATCGCGGGCGGCCTTGACCGCTCGACCCACATCGGTGGCATTGGCCTCCGCCACCTCGGCGAGCAAGTCCTCGTTGGCAGGGTTGATGGTGGGGAAATACTTCTTCGAGGCCGGGGCGCGGAACTTGCCATTGATGAAGAGGCCGTAGCGCCGCTCCAGTTCGACGATCTCGCTCGACTCCCGACTCGGGGCATATGACCACTCGAGGGCGGGAGTGGCCGGCAAGTTGCGCGACAAAATTCAGTCCTTCGTGAAGTAGTCGGCCGATTGATAGCGACCGGTCTTGAGCCAGCGGATCTGCATCAGGACATCGTTGAGCAAGGTCGACGCTCCAAATCGATACCAGTCGGGAGTCATCCAGGCGGATCCGAGGGTTTCGTTGAGGACCACCAGGTAGCGGATCGCGTCCTTCGAGGTCCGAATCCCTCCGGCGGTCTTCATGCCCACCTGCACCCCTGTCGCCAGGTAGAAATCCCGGATTGCTTCGAGCATCACCAGCGCCACCGGGAGCGTGGCCGCGGGCTGAACTTTTCCGGTCGAGGTCTTGATGAAGTCGGCTCCGGCTGCCATGGCCAACATCGACGCTTTCCGCACCTGGTCGTACGAACCGAGCTCGCCGGTCTCGAGAATCACTTTCAGATGGGCCTGGTCCCCGCAGGCTTCTCTCACCCGCCGGATCTCATCGAAGACGCGGAAATACTCACCGGAAAGGAAGGCCCCGCGATCGATGACCATGTCGACCTCGTGGACTCCCATCTCCACCACCCGGGCGGTCTCTGCCACTTTGAGCTTGGTATCGAGCTGTCCCGAGGGAAAATAGGTCGCCACGGACGCCACTTTCACCGAGCTTCCCGCTACCGCCTCCAGGGCGTAGGGCACCATCGCCGGGTAGACGCACACCGCTGCCACCGACGGAACCGAGGGATCAGTGGGATCCGGCCGAACCGCTTTGGCCGACATCTGCGCCACTTTCCCGGGAGTGTCCTTTCCCTCGAGAGTCGTGAGATCCATCATCCGCACCGCCAGTCGGAGGGCCTCGCTCTTCGAGTCCTTCTTGATCGAGCGGGTCGAGAGCGAGGCGACTCGCTCTTCCACTCCTACCTCGTCGGTGCTGGGGACCGCGCGGAGAAAGCTGGCCAGGCTGGCATTGGTGATCCGTTCCGGAAGCAAAGCGGCGCGGTCGGGAGCTACTGCAAGCGCCATGTTGACGAGGTTAGCGATGGCCCTTGATTGTCAACTAGGCGCGGTCAAGGGCGAGCAAGCGGTAGGCCTCGACTGCCTCGGAACGGCCTTTCACCATGAGGCGACCGAGTGACTCCACCGTCGCCCCCTTGATCCGGCGCAGAGTCTCACCGGCGATCACAACCTCCCCGGGGCCGGCTTTGGCCTGGAGACGAGCGGCGACATTGACCGCGTCGCCGATGACGGTGAAGGTGCGGCCGCCGGCGGTCCCCAGCACCCCGGCCACCACCAGTCCCGTGTTCACCCCAATTCGGAATCGGGGCCAGGTGGGATTCGCTCTTGCCACCTCGTGCGCGGCTTCCTGGATCGCAATCGCTGCTCCACAAGCCCGAAGGGCATGATCCGGTTGATCGCCCGAGGCGTTGAATGTGGCCATGATCGCGTCTCCGATCAGCCGATCGATCTCGCCGCCGTAGCCGTCCACCACCGGCGGGATGACCTCGTTATAAAAGGTGTTGAGCATGTCCGCCACCAACTGGGGATGGTGATGCTCAGAGAAGCCGGTGAATCCATGCAGATCGGCAAAGACGACGCTCACCTCGCGTTCAGCGGCAGCCGTCTCGGGGAGGTAGAGACCGCTCCAGCGTTCGTCCCGCCATGAGCGCTGCGCCGCCACCGCCACGATGACGAAGGCGATCAACATCAGCAAGTGCCATTCCCACCAGGACACGTGCCAGTTGCGTCCCCACGCCACCGCCACCATGGCTTCGGCCAGGAGCGTGAAGGCCGCTGCCATCGCCAGTGGAAGAAGCGACCCGTGGGAGCGAGGGACGCGGAGGTAACGCCACACGGCCACGCTGTAAAGAACCACCCCTACGGCCGCCAGGATCAGCAAGGGGCCCGACGCTCGCTCGGGGGCGGCTGGGTTGTCGAGGGGACCCCACCGGGCAAGCGAGGCCGCCGCCCACGCCAGCATGAGAGCAACCAGGGCTCCCCTGAGCACCCGGGCATGGCGAATGATGGCGCCCGCCATCACGCGGTCGGGCTGGGCGCTCGAGGCGGCCGCTAGAAATGAGGACACCACCAACCCGATCGGGGTGGCGAGAGCAAAGCCCGCATTAGTGCTTTCCAGCAAGACACCAGGCGTCGCCAGTGCGTGCAGACCGAGGAAACCGGCGGCTGAAAGAAATGAGAGCGAGACGAGAAAAATGCGTGCGTCACCGCGACGGTGAGCGGCGCTAGCGGTGCCGTAGGCGAGAGCGGCGTTGATCCCTCCGGCGGCGAGAACGAGCCAGAAGTGGGATGGGTGGTGTTCCCAAACGCGGTCTAACTCGGGGCGAGCGATGAGTAACGCCAGCCCAAGAAGCGGCAGTGAGAGAAAGACGACGCCGAGACCGAGGCGAGCGGGATTGACCGTTCCCGCCCCGACGCGGCTGCGTCGTGAAGGGGGGTCGGCGGCCGTCATGGAATCAAACGTATCACGGGGTCTGAGGACGCGAAAAACATCCTTGTGCGGCGCCGGCAGAGCCGGTTGAAAGGTTTCAAGATGCGTCTGAAACGTTTCAAGGCCGGAAGGGGTCATGGGGCGCAGCACGATTAGAGAGGTCAGCGATCGGGCGGGGGTCTCGGTCGGCACTGTTTCCAACGTCCTCAATGCTCCCCATCTCGTCGCCGATCCCACCAGGGCGCGGGTCCTCTCGGCGATCAGTGAGCTCGACTACCGGCCCAATCGCGCCGCCCGGAGCCTGCAGGCCCGCCGCACCTATCTCATCGGTTACCGGCTGCCTGGCGCCGGGAAGAGCCCGGCCCTCGATGTCTTCCTTCATGCCCTCGTGGGGGCGGCGTCCGGTCATGGGCTCGAGATCGCCCTCTTCTCACCTCGCGCGAATGAGACCGAGCTCGATGCCTACCGGCGGCTGATCCAAGGCGGTGATGTCGACGGTCTGGTGCTATCGGAAACCAACTACCAAGACCCCCGCATTGCTCTCCTCACCGAGTCGGGAGTCCCCTTCGTCTCCTTCGGGCGGGCCCTCGACTCCCAGCCCTTCCCATGGGTGGATGTGGACGGGGCCGCTGGTATGAGGTTGGTGGTCGACCATCTGGTGGCGGCCGGTCATCCGCAGATCACGCTGGCGGCATGGCCAGAAGGTTCCGAAAGTGGCGACGACCGAGTGCGAGGCTTTGGGCCCGGCAACGATCGAGAGGTGATCCGGGTTCTGGGTGGCTTCGAGAATGGACGCCGCCTTGGACACAGCCTATTCGGCCGAGACCGCCCCCCGACGGCGGTGGCCGCGGTGGAAGACAGCCTGGCGCTGGGGGTCATGGCGGCCGCCGCCGACCTGGGGCTGAGCGTGGGCCGCGATGTGGCGGTGGCGGGCTTCGACGACTCGGTGGCAGCCGGGTTGGTGACCCCGGGCTTGACCAGTGTGCGCCAACCGATGGACCAGGTCGCACGTTGCATGATCGATGGTCTGGTCTCGATCCTCGACGGCGGCCCCTTGCCCCATTCCCAGCTGCTCATGCCCGATCTGGTGGTTCGAGAAAGCACCCGCGGATGAAAACCTGGTCCTTGGTCGAGAACCGCTACGTCCCTTCCTTGGCTTCGGGACACGAGTCCCTCTTCACGACGGGCAATGGCTATCTCTCCACTCGGGGAAGCTTCGAAGAGGCCCACCCCGACGAGCAACGCGGGACCTTCATCCAGGGCTTGTGGGTGACGCCGCCCGGCGAGCTCCCGCTGCTCGGAGCTGTGCCCGATTGGACGGGCTTCGAGTTATTCATCGATGGAACCCGCTTCAGCCTCGATCGTCCGCCGGCCGGTTACCGGCGCACTCTCGATTTTTCCTCTGGTGTCCTCACGCGGGAGATCCTCTGGCGGGGGCCCGAGACCGGCGCCTGCCGGCTTCGCTTCCGCCGGTTGCTCTCGCTTTCCCATCCCCACTTGGCGGCGATGGAAGTACAGGTGACGGCCCTCACCGACCCGATCACTCTCCGGATCGAGACCGGGATCGACTGCGCCATCCCCTCGCCGGTGCAGCCGGTCTGGAACCCGAAGAAGTGGGTCCATAACCGTCCGGCGGAAATGAGACTCGATGCCGAGAGCATCGACGGCTCCCAGCGGCTCGAGGTGAGATCGGTGCTATTCGGACCGGGCGTCGAAGGGGTCATCAAGGAGCCTCGCCGGCACCGCTGGGTTGGAGAACAAGACGTTCGGGTAGGGGAAACCGTCACCTACACCAAGTACGCCCAGTACCGGGCTCGGCGGGACGAGGGCTCTCTTCCCCCGCTGCCCGATGCGGGTCGGTCTTTTGATGACGAGTCCCGCGCCAGCGCCCGGCGCTGGAAATCGCGCTGGGCGTCCTCGGATATGGAAGTGGGTGGCGACCCCCGGTCGGAGCAGGCGCTGCGCTTCGCCGCCTTCCAGCTCATGGCGGCCGCCGCCCGCAACGATCCACAGGCGGGGATCGGGGCCAAGCTGGCCTCGGGCTTCGGATACCGCCACCACGTCTTCTGGGACACCGACATCTTCGTGATTCCGTACTTCTCGTTGAGCCAGCCTGACCTTGCCCGTTCCCATCTCGGCTACCGCTACCACGGCCTCGACGGCGCCCGACGCAAGGCCAAGAAGTACGGCCGTCAGGGTGCCTTCTATGCCTGGGAGTCAGCCGCCGACGGTTCCGAGGTGACCCCGGAGTGGGGCACACCCCCGGTGGGTCCTCCGGTCCGAATCTGGACGGGGGAGCTCGAGGAGCACATAACCTCGGACGTCGCCTACGCGGTCAACTCATATTGGAAATGGTCGGGCGACGACCGGTTCATGGTCGACAGGGGCATCGAGATCGTGGCGGAGGGGGCGACCTACTGGGCGAGCCGGCTCGAACTGGCCGGCGATCGCGCCCACCTAAGTGATGTCATCGGACCCGACGAGTACCACATCCACGTATCAGATTCATTCTTCACCAACGTTTCCGCCGCCTGGCACCTGCGGTTCGCCGCCGACCTGGTCGACTGGGGACGGCGGAACTATCCGCGAGCGGTAGCGGACCTGTCGACCCGTCTTCACGTCGGTGACGAGGTCGTCGAGAACTGGCGGGGCCTCTCCGCCCGAGTGGTCAAGAGGCGGGGCCGCAACCGCGTCTGGGAACAGCATCGCGGGTTCTTCGATCTGGAATCCATCGATCTCGCCGCGTTCTCGCCCCGGCGAACCGGCATGTTTGGTCTCCTCGAGGAGGAACGTCTGCAGAAGGCGCAGATCATCAAGCAGGCGGATGTGGTGATGGCCATCGCCCTTTTCCCCGACGATTGCGGATCTCAGGCTGACCACCTGCGCAACTGGAATTACTACCTGCCCCGCACTGACCATGGATCATCGCTCTCACCCGCCGCTCACTCCCGGGTGGCTTCCCAACTCGGGTTGCAGGAGCTCGCATTCGAGTTCTTCCAACAGGCGATAGCCATCGACCTCGAGGACTCGATGGGCAACGGCCGCGACGGCATCCATGCCGCCACTCAGGGAGGAATCCTGCAAGCGGCGCTCTTCGGATTCGCCGGACTTGAGCTCAAAAGTAGCGGACCACGGGTGAGCCCGCGCCTCCCCTCCCACTGGGACTATCTCAACTTCACCACCACCTTTCACGGCAAACGCAAGCAATGGGAAACGACCAACAGAAAGGGAGCTACATCGTGAGAAACGTACGATGGTGGATCCTCATCGCCGTCATCGCCCTCGTGGCGGCGGCATGTGGCGATGGTGGAGCCGCAACCACAAGCGC
>DATFFB010000006.1:0-3264 GCA_035250485.1 Acidimicrobiia bacterium | reverse complement strand
CGGAACGCCGTGTACGACTCAGCGTTGGCGGCGGCATCTTCGCGGATCCCGGTCCGAAACTCGTGGAGGGGTCGAGGCTGGCCGTCGAGGACCCGGTTGACGATCTGCACCACCTTCTCCTCGGAGCCGGTCAGCGACACTCCGTGGGAAGGGTTGTAGGACAATTCGAGATCGTCGACGATCTCGCTTCGGAGCCCCATCCAACTTTCGATCGGGATCTTCACGGGATTGGCGGTGACCACCTTCTTGCGAATCAGATCAAAGAGAGTGGCGGTGAACTGGCGCTCGTCGACTTGACCCTGGCTGAGCAAGGCCCCCACCTCGGCCGGCGGCAGCTCGGTAGGAGGCTCTTGCTCGTACTCGCGGTCGTAACCGGGGACCGCAGGCTCGCGGCCATAACGGAAGTAGATGTAGGCGACGCCGATCAGGCCCGGGAGGAAGGTGAGCAGTCCCAGTCCAATGACCGCAGCTCTAATCAGCCCGGCTCGCCGTCGGTCGCGAGCCGCCTCCGCCTCTTCCTCAGCCAGGATGTCGGCGAGGCGATTACCGCCGATCACGGTTGCCCCCGCCGTGGACGACAGAAGCTCACGCGGAAAAACCACCCTCATCTCCACGAATTGACCTGGTGGCACGTTCTCGGCCACCAGGCTGGGACGAATCCCATCAGCGCCGAGGGACGTGGAACCAGTCACCGAGGCGGGATGGCCCCAGATATAGACGTCGCCGGTCCCTGCCGGACCCGGAAGCTGCATCGACGCCGTCAACTGGTCCAGGGTTGTCTCCCACTCGTCGCCCCAGATCTGTAGATATACATCGACCACGTCGTCGGCCGCCTTGGTGAGGCCACTGAGGCGATACCGGACGTCGAAGACTCTTTCGCCGCCACCCGTGACGTAGTGCCAGACCACTCGGATGCGGCCGCCGAGGTCGACGACTCCGTAGGTCGATGGTGGCGACGAAGTGCAGCCGAGGTCTGTGCACCCCCCCGGCTGGTAGTCGATGCCGGCCTCGGAGACGACCACGTCACTGATCTCTTCTCCGGCCCGCAAGGGAATCTCGCGGAAGCCCCCGGTAAAACTGCCCTCGAAGAAGTAGGTGAGGTGCTCGGTGACTTCGAGCGATCCATCGTCGTTGACGACCACTTCGATGTCGGCGCGCGGAACCGTCAGCTCTCGGGCGCTCGCCGGGCTGGCCAGCGTGAAGAGGGTGGCGACTAGGCCCAGCAGCGCCAGAAGGCGCCGTCCACGGGATGACGTCAGAACTCGACCTTGGGAGGCTCGGCGGCCTGCTCGGGAGCGTCGAAGAACTCGCGAGTCACAAAGTTGAAAATGCCGGCGACGATGTTGCCCGGTGCCACCTGCACCGCGTTGTTGTACGTGAGGACCGAGTCGTTGTAGATCTGGCGGGCGACAGCGATCTTGTTCTCGGTATCGGACAACTCACCCTGGAGGGCCTGGAAATTCTCTGAGGCCCGCAACTCCGGGTAGGCCTCGGCCACTGCAAACAACTGACGCAAGGCGCCGGTGAGGAGATTCTCCGCTTGAGCCTGGTCGGCGGGGGTGGTTGCCGCTTGGGCAGCATTGCGGGCCTGGACGACCCTCTCGAAGGTCTGCTGCTCATGGGCGGCGTAGCCCTTGACCGTCTCCACCAGATTCGGGATCAGGTCGTAACGACGCTTGGTCTGAACCTCGATCTGGCCCCAGGAATTGTCGACCCGATTGCGCTTGGTGACGAGACCGTTGTAGGTGGCGAACACCCACAAGATCAGGAGGACGACGATGCCGATGATGATCCAACTCATGCGTTTGAGGGTAACTGAAGGCGAGCGAGGCGGTCAGCCCAGGGCTTCGAGCATTGCCTGGCCCATGTCGGTGGGAGTGGGGGCGAGCTTGATCCCGGCCGCGGTCATGGCGTCGATCTTGGCCTGCGCGGTGCCCCTTCCCCCAGAGACGATGGCGCCGGCGTGTCCCATGCGACGTCCCGGTGGGGCCGTGGTCCCGGCGATGAACCCCGCCACGGGCTTTCGCATGTGCTTTGCCACGTAGTCGGCAGCCTCTTCTTCGGCGGTTCCCCCGATCTCACCGATCATGATCACGCCCTCGGTGGCCGGGTCGTCGTTGAAGAGAGCCAGGACGTCAACGAAGTTGGTGCCATTGACCGGATCACCGCCAATCCCAACGGCGGTGGTTTGGCCGAGGCCGAGGCGGGTCAACTGATACACGGCCTCATAGGTAAGAGTTCCTGATCGGGAGACAACTCCAATCTTTCCCGGCTGGTGGATGTAGCCCGGCATGATCCCGATTCGGCACTGGTCCGGAGTTATCACCCCGGGGCAGTTGGGACCGATCAATCTCACCGGTTTCCCCTCGAGGTACCTCTTGGCGATGACCATGTCGGCCACCGGCACCCCTTCGGTAATGGCCACAATCAGCGGCATCGCCGCGGCGGCCGCCTCCATGATGGCGTCGGCGGCTCCGGCCGGAGGAACGAAAACCACCGATGCATTGGCCTCGGTGGCAGCCATGGCTTCCTCGACCGTTCGAAAGATAGGAACCTTTACCCCGCCCTCAAAGGCCTCGATCTCTCCACCCCGGCTGGGATGGACGGCCCCCACGACATTGGTCCCGTAGGCAATCGACAATTCGGCATGGAAGCGGCCGGTCTTTCCCAGGCCCTGGACGATGAGGCGGGTGTCCTTGTCGACCAGAATGCTCATCGGGTCATCTCGACGATCTTTTGGGCGCCGTCTTTCATATCAGCGGCGGTGGTGAGATTGAGGCCGGAATCGTCGAGCATCTTCTTGCCCAGATCGACGTTGGTCCCCTCCAGTCGCACGACCATCGGTACCGGAAGACCCACCTCCCTGACGCCGCTGATAATCCCGGCGGCGATGGTGTCACAACGCATGATCCCGCCAAAGATGTTGACCAGGATGCCCTTGACATTGGGATCGGCAGTGATGATCCGAATGGCTGCCGCCACCTGTTCAGCCGTTGCTCCCCCGCCGACGTCAAGGAAGTTGGCAGGTTCACCTCCGAAATGCTTGATGATGTCCATCGTCGACATGGCCAGTCCCGCCCCATTGACCATGCATCCGATGTTTCCCTCCAGCTTGATGTACGAGAGTCCCTTCGATTTGGCCTCGATCTCGGCCGGGTCCTCCTCCGACTCGTCTCGCATCTCCGCCACCTCCGGATGACGGAACAGAGCGTTGTCGTCAAAAGCCATCTTGCCGTCGAGGGCGATCACCTCTCCGGAGCCGGT
>DATFFB010000005.1:0-2136 GCA_035250485.1 Acidimicrobiia bacterium | reverse complement strand
GGCGATCGTGGAAGAGATCCTCGATTGGCGCCCCTTCGACTATTACTCGGTTCGCCTGACTCTCCCCGGACTCGGTAAATGGACTCAGACAGTCGAGCTGAGCCCTCAAGGAGATGACGGCACCGAGGTCGCCATTCGGGGTGAGCGTCTTCGTGGAGCGAGAGGGGTCATGGCGACTGCCATGAGACGCACCCTGCAAAAGAACTTGGCTAAGAACTTCGGCCGATTACGCGTAATCCTGGGATCGGCGCACCGCGACCAGCTCTGAGGCCCGGCTGGTCAACACTCAGGCTTGGAGCCGGTCGAAGCCGGCCTTGTGGGTCGGGTGGATTCGAAGCAGACCCGCCATGTCGCCCATAGCGGCTTTGAATCTCTCGGTCGGTTGACCGTACAACTCGAAGCCGATCGGTTCGAGGAACTCCATTGCCGCCCGGCTGCGGTCGGAAGCACCCTCCATATGCAGGTCCATCGCCTCGGCGTCAGCGAAGACGTGGACGATGCTCACTGAAGTCCCCGCCTCATCGACGTAGAAATGCTGGAAGGCGGTCCGGGGCTTGGCGGCATCGAGCTCAGGCACCACATCCGCAACCTGGTCCCACCACTCATCGATTCGATCAGGCTTGATCCGAAAGTGACTCACGTAAACGGTTGGTCCCGCCACGTCAATCCACCTTGCGGTAGGTGAGGTCGAAGTCGGTCCTCCACTCTCCGTCTTCGTTGATTTCCCAACGACCCTCGATCTTCCGGCCATCGTCGCTGAAATTGCCGGTGAAGCGCTGCGAGAACGGTTCCCCCTCCCGCCAGAGCTTCCAAACACCGCCGGAGAGGCTCATCTCGTAGAGGCGATGGACCCCGCGGGTATCGAAGTAATACTGGACCAGTTCGCCCGACTTGGCCGACTCTTCCCCCGAAGGCGGCGCGTCCTTGGGCCCGATAATGGCGATCCCGTCCGGGGCCTCAGGCATGTCCACGTGCCAGCGCTCGATCAGCCAAGAGCGGTCTCCGAGCCAGGCAAAACTCGTGTTTGCCTCACCCGGCCAGGGGGGTCCGTCGGGGGGCTTCGCATCCATGGCCCAATCTCCAATCAGGGCTTCGAGACCTTCCACCGCCGCTAGCTCCGCCATCGCTCCACCTTATAACTGAAAGCTCAGGCTTCGGCCTGCGGATTCCGCTGGCCTTAGGAATGCGAACTCCGGCCCAAACCCTCGAGGATGAGATCGAGACCGAATTCGAACTCGTGGTCAAAGCTGTACTGGTGTGAGCGGGCGTGCTCTTCCATCTCGATGAGATGCGGGTAATCATTTTCGACGGTCTCGCCGCGAAGGGATTCGGGTGCGTCGGCTGTCGTCGATGTTGGCCGATGCGAAAAGCTGAGCTCCTGAATGACGTGGCCGTAGACATAGCTGTCGAGTAGCCAGAAGGCGTGGGCCGAGTCCTCGATCGAGAAGCCCGCCGATCGGAGGCTCCCCAGGGTCGCATCGAGATAACGCAGGACATCGGGGCCCATCGTCCGGCCGGACTCGAGCAAGCCGATCGCCCAGGAGTGCTCGGTGAACACCATCCGGGCCGACATCGCCCGCAGCCTCATCGCCTCTTTCCAATCAGCTTCCCCACTGGGGATCTCGATCTCGGAGATGACCCGCTCGAGGAGCCCATCCAGGATCTCGTCTTTGCCGGCGACGTGCTTGTAGAGCGACATCGCTTCGAAACCGAGCTTGGCGCCCAGGCCCCGCATCGTCAGGGCATCGAGCCCCTCCCTGTCGGCGATCTCTATCGCGGCCTGCACGACCCGATCCTTGGTGAGGGGACGGCGCCGAGTGGGCTTTCTCTGGTTCACGCTTGACAAGCTTACTAAGTAATCTTAGGATTACTTAGTAAGCCAACAGCCAACCAAAGGATGTGCATCATGGAAATCCAAGCCCAGCGGGCCCACCCGACCGCTGACTCCAAGTTCGAGCCCTCCCAAGTGAGCGTGAGGGCCAAAATCTCCGGGCTCTGGGCGGCGATGTTGTTCGTCTTCGCTTACGTCGACATCTTCAGCCTCTATCGCCCCGACTTTCGTGCCGACATCGAGGCTGGCCGGATCAGCGGATTCGCCATCGGCCAGTCTTTCCTCCTCGCCACCACCATCTATGT
>DATFFB010000004.1:0-20345 GCA_035250485.1 Acidimicrobiia bacterium | reverse complement strand
GGGGTTGGATACCGGCTGTTACCGGCGTAGTTATCGCCATCGCCATCGTCCTCGCCTTCTGGGCACCGTGGGCCGGCGACGAAGCGACCACGCCGGTCGACATTGGCAACCAGTACATGGAGGCGCGCAACGCTTTCGATGCCGAGAAGGCCGGCGCCTTGATGAGCGCCGACGCGACGGTCCTCGATGCGCCGAGGATGAGTCGCACCGAACTCGAGCAGGGCTTCGAAGCACTGCGGGTCTATGACGCACAGTGGGAGCCATTCGAATGCACGAACAAGCCGGGCACCACACTGGTCACTTGCGACTACTCGCTCGAGACCAATCTTTCTCGGATCGTCGGCCATACGCCGGTAGCAGGAAGCATCCTGCTGCTGGTCGAGGAGGGCCAGATCACACGTCTGGTTCACAACTTCAATTACGACGACTACGGGACGAATGTCTTCGGAAAGTTCCTGACATGGCTGGGAACCGAGCATCCGGGCGCAATCGATCAGGTGTACGTCGAAAGGGAAGGCGTCGTTTCGCCGAACCTGGAACCAGAGGCACTGGCTCAACTCCAGGCCTACATCGAGGAGTTCGATCGCTCCCTCAACGGCTGAGGACGCCATGAGGATTTACGCGGCCGCCCCGGGCCGCGTAAATCCTCGTCGAACGTAGCCTTGCGGTTCCAATGCGTAGGTCGGTCGCTCTCCTTTTGTTTGTCACCGCCCTCATAGGCGCCTGTAGCCGCGGACCCGCTCCACTGGCCGTGGTCGCAAACGCTCCGGGGACGTTCGACGTAGGAGAACCGCAGCGGCTCCTGGTCGGCTTGGTCGACTCCGAAACGGCTGCCTTCCTGGCCAGTCCCGACCTCGAGACCAGCGGCGTGCTCGTCGCCCCTGATAGCACCGAGCGAGAAGTTTCCACCGAGTTCCTGTGGACGGTCCCGGACCGGGTCGGTATTTACCTGATCCGCGATGCCTTCGACCAAGAAGGCACCTGGTGGGTGAAGCTGCGTCCCCAGGGGATGACCGAATCGATGCAAGCCTCATTCATCGTCGGCAGCGACGATCCGATGCCGGGGATCGGAGATCCGGCGGTCTCAATCGAAACCCGAACCACGGCCGAACACCAATTAAGCGAGATCAGCTCGGACCCCGATCCCGACCCCTCCTTTTATGAGCTTTCTCTCGATCAGGCGCTTACCAATGGACGTCCCACCGTCGTCGTCTTTGCCAGCCCCGCCTTCTGCACCAGCCAGACCTGCGGTCCCATGCTGGACCAGGTGGAGGCCGTGGCCGACCAGCATCCCGGCGCCAACTATCTCCACGTCGAGATCTATGAGAATCTCGATGCCGAGACCTTCGAGGACCTCCGGATCAACGAAGCCGTCTCTGCCTGGGGGCTGCCGAGTGAACCATGGGTTTTCGTCATGGATGGAGATGGCAGGGTCTCGTCTCGCTTTGAAGGAGCGCTCGGCGAAGGCGAGATCGAGGAGGCCTTGGCCGCCGTCGGCGCCTGATCGTCGGGGGGCGAGGACCAGGGACCGTCAACCTATGATGCCCGCCGATGCTGCCGACGCGCCGAAAGAAGCTCGGACGACTTCTTGTCCTCACCGCGCTCGCCATCTCCCTCGCTAGCTGCTCGATAATCGGAATCCCGGATTCCCCTCTCAACTCCCTCGATCCCCAGGGTCCTTTCGCCGAGCGGATCGACAACCTTTTCTGGCCGGTGTTCTGGGTGGCAACCGTGGTGTTTGTGCTGGTCGAGGGAGCGATGGTCGTGTCGCTTTTCCTCTTCCGTGATCGCCCCGGCCGCAAAGAGCCCCGCCAGATCCATGGCAACAACAAGCTCGAGATCATGTGGACGATCATTCCCGCAGTCATCCTGGCTTCGATTGCCATTCCAACTGTGCGGGGAATCACCGACCTGACCGAGTGCGGTGCCGACGCCTATCCAATCCAGGTCATCGGCCATCAGTGGTGGTTCGAATATCGCTACCCGCAGGAAGAAGTCGTCACCGGCACCGAGTTGGTCATGCCCGCTGGTCGCGAGGTTTGCGCAACGATGACCTCCGAGGACGTGCTTCACAACTTCTGGATCCCAGCCCTGAACGGCAAGCGCTATCTGGTCCCCGGTCAGGAAACGCAATTGCGTCTCGAGGCGTTCGAACCAGGTACGTACATCGGGCAGTGTGCTGAGTTCTGCGGCCTCTCCCACTCGCTGATGCGAGCCCGAGCGGTGGCCCTAACCGAAGACGAATTTGCCGCGTGGGTCTCGTCACAGCAGGAGCCGGCCGCCCAACCGGCGGAAGGGTCGGAGGCGGCTGCTGGACTCGAAGTGTTTCTCAACCGCTGTACCCAATGCCATACGGTCGACCCCTTCAATGTGGTCGCCCTCGACGAATTCAGCGGGCCTGACCTCACCCATTTCATGTCCCGGGAGACCATCGCCGGTGGCGCTCTCGAGTACTCGCGGGAGAACCTCACCCGCTGGCTCGCCAATCCCCCTGAAGTCAAGCCCGGGTCCTATATGCCCGACCTGGGCCTCACTCAAGAGGAGATAGATTCCTTGATCGCGTTCCTGGAGACTCTCGAATGACGACTGCAGCCGAAAAAGCCACCACGATCTTCCGGCGCCCGCGGGCCGAGACCGGGTTCTGGTCCTGGTTGACGACCGTCGATCACAAGAAGATCGGGATCCTCTACGGCTACACGGCGTTCGCCTTCTTTGTGATCGGTGGGGCCGAAGCCCTCCTTCTCCGCATCCATCTCGCTTCCGCCGAGAGCAATGTCCTCTCCGCGGCCGACTACAACGGTCTCTTCACCACTCATGGGCTCACGATGATCTTCCTCGTCGTGATGCCAATGTCGTCCGCCTTCATGAACTACTTGTTGCCGCTGATGATCGGCGCCCGCGATGTCGCCTTCCCTCGCCTCAATGCCCTCTCCTACTGGATCTTCCTCTTCGGCGGCATCTTCTTGTACTCGGGCCTGCTTTTCTCGGCCGTCGCCCCACCGCTCGGCGTCGTCCCCGGCATCCCGGGCAATCTCGACCCTTCCGATGCCCGCTCCTTCGGCGCTCTCCCCGATGGGGGATGGTTCATGTATCAGCCCAATGCCGGTCAGGAGTTTTCTCCCAGTCTGGCGATCGACTTCGCCGCCCTCGGTCTGCAAATCCTGGGAATCGCTTCGCTCATTTCCGCCGTCAACTTCATCGTCACCTTCTTCAACCTACGGGCCAAAGGCATGCGGCTCCTGCGGGTGCCGGTCTTCATCTGGATGACGGTGGTCGTCGCCTTCCTGCTGCTGTTCTCGCTCCCGATCATCGCCATCGCCCTTTTCATGGTGACTTTCGACCGGCAGTTCGGCACTCTCTTCTTCGACGCCACTGCCGGCGGGGATCCGATTCTCTGGCAGCACCTCTTTTGGTTATTCGGTCATCCCGAGGTCTACATCCTGATCCTCCCCGCCATGGGAATCGTCTCCGAGATCATCCCCGTCTTCAGCCGCAAACCGTTGTTTGGTTATGCCGCAGTCGTGTTTGCCGGGGCCGGCATTGCCTTCCTCGGCTTCGGAGTTTGGGCCCACCACATGTTCTCGTCAGGTATCACCACCGTGGCCCAAGTGGGCTTCGGTCTGACGACGATGACGATCGCCATACCGACCGGGGTAAAGATCTTCAACTGGATGGGGACCATGTGGCTTGGGCGATTGCAGCTCAAGACTCCGATGTGGTTCGCTATTGGCTTCCTGACCATGTTCACGATCGGTGGCCTCTCCGGCGTAACCCATGCCGTCGTCCCCTCAGACTGGCAGCAAACCGACACCTACTACATCGTCGCCCACTTCCACTATGTCCTCTTCGGGGGCGCGATCTTCGGGCTTTTCGGCGGCCTCTACTACTGGTTCCCCAAGATCAGTGGCCGGATGATGAACGACCGCCTCGGCAAAGTTCACTTCTGGCTGTGGATGTTGGGCTTCAACATGACCTTCGCCCCCATGCACTGGCTGGGGCTGCAAGGGATGATCCGGCGTACCTGGCGCTATGACCCCAGCCTCGAGACCTGGAATCGGATCGTCACTGCCGGGGCGTTCATCATCGCCATCGGGTTGCTGGTTTTTATCTATAACTTCCGCACCTCCAAGCGGCGGGGGGAAATCGCCGGCATGGACCCATGGGATGCCCGCACGCTGGAATGGTCGATCCCGAATCCCACCCCTGCTTTCAACTTCGCCGAAGTTCCGATCGTGCACGGCCTCGACGAGTTCTGGCACCAGAAGTACACCGAGGACAAGACCGGCAGGCCGATCCGCAAGCCCGAGGCAGACGAACAGGTCGCCCGGCTCGAGGACATCGGTGTCAATCCCCCGGAACCCGTGCATCTCCCTAACCCCAGTTACTTCCCCATCGTGATGGCGGCGGGCTTGCCGCTCATCGCCTACGGAATCATCTTCCACCGCGCGATCGCCGGCAAGGCTCTGATCGTGCTCGGCGTGGTGATCGCCCTCGCCGCTCTGATCGGCTGGGGCTCCGAGCCCCTCGAGGAGGCCCATTGACCGCCGCCGCCCATGAGGCCCAAAGCCCTCACCAGGACATTCACGAGTCAACCGGCGTCGAGAACCGCAAGCTGGCCATGTGGGCATTTCTCAGCTCCGAGTTTCTGTTCTTCGGAGCCCTCATCACCAACTACCTGCTCTACGCCGGGCGGGAATTCGCCTCGGGCCCGAAGCCATCTGAGATCTACGACATTCCCTTTACTTCGGTTAGCTCATTCGTCCTTTTGATGAGTTCGCTGACGATGGTGCTCGCCCATAACGCCCTCAGCCGCGGGGATCAGGGTGCAACCCGGACCTGGCTCCTGGCGACGGCCATGCTGGGCTCGGTGTTCCTCGCCGGTCAGGTCTTCGAGTTCACCGAGTTCATCACCCTGGAGAACATGACCCTCGCCACCAACCCCTCGGCATCGGCCTTCTACGTCTTGACAGGTTTCCACGGCACTCACGTCGCCATCGGGGTGATCATGCTGCTCTCGTTGTTTGGGCTCTCCAAGCGCATGGGAGGGCTGACCAACCGCCAGTTCCTCAACCTCGAACTGGTGGGCCTCTACTGGCACTTCGTCGACATCATCTGGATCGTGATCTTCACCGTCGTCTACCTGCTCACGGCCGTTCCGGGAGGGACTTAGACCATGGCCGACGAGCACGACGTCGCTCATCCCACCCCGGCCCAATACGTCAAGATCGCGGTCGGCCTGGCCGCCCTCACCGCGATCGAAGTGGCGCTTTTCTATATCAACGATGCGGTCCAGCTGGGCTGGGTCAACACCGCGGCTCTGTTGCTCCTGGCTTTCCTCAAGTTCGTCATTGTCGTCGGGTGGTACATGCATATCCGCTACGAGAAGGCAGCCGTGAGCCGGTTCTTCACCTTTGGCTTCGCCCTGGCTTTCTCGCTTTATGGCGTGGTCTTGATCTTGTTTGGGGTTCTCGCCGCCGGCCGCTGATGGACCATCTCCCCGCCTATCACCTTCACCTCGATGTGGTGCTGATTCTGGGAACCATCGGACTTGGTTACTGGTGGCTCCAGGTTCGGATCCGGCCCCACCTCGGGTCGAACCTGGTTATGTCGACGAGAACGCAATGGACCAGCTTCTATGCCGGGCTCGGCCTTTTGTGGATCGTCTCGTCCTGGCCTTTCCACGACCTCGCCGAGACGAGCCTCTACTGGGTCCACATGGTCGACCACATGGTCATCACCCTCTTCGCCCCGCCGCTCATGATCTTGGGACTCAACCGGCAGCTGGCCGATCGCCTCTTCGGCCATCCCTGGGTCCGGCCCTGGCTCAAACGACTTGCCCATCCCGTGACCGCCTTCGCCATCTTCAATCTCGGAATGGTGGCCACCCATTGGCCGGAGGCAGTGGCCTTGTCGCTGCGCAACGAGCTGGCGCACTTTCTGATCCACGCATTCCTCTTCGGATCGGCGGTCCTGATGTGGTTGCCGGTGGTCTCACCGGCAACGGTGATTCCCCGCATTGCCCCGCCGATGCAACTCGTGTATCTCTTCCTCAACTCCATCCTCCCCACCATCCCCGCCAGCTTCCTCACCTTCTCCAGCGTGCCGATCTACCCCGCCTACGGGGATGCGTCGCTCGCTTTTGGGCTAACGGCAGTGGCCGATCAGACCATCGCCGGGTTGATCATGAAGATCGGCGGCACCGTCTACTTTTGGATCTTGATGGCCGTTATCTGGTTCCGGTGGGCATCGGAGGAGAAGCGGTGGGACCAGATCGAAGAAGAGCTGCGCACCGTTCCCTAGCGGCGGGCCTGGCGGCGCTGCTTCTCCTGGCCTGTTCCCCGAACTCGGGGACCGTGATGGGCGTCGTGATCGCGGTTGAGGGCACCTTGAGCGAGGTGAGCTCGTTCACCTTGCTGGTGGAAGGAGACGAGCTCACATTCGAGCCGGTCCCGGATGGTGACTATCCATATCCTCTCAGCCATCTGCGCGAGCACCTGCGCGATGGCAGCCCGATCTTCGTTACCTGGGAACGTGTGGGCGGTGCGCTGCGAGCGCTGGCCTTAGAGGACGCCTAGGGCGTCGTCGTCGCCACGGTGGTTTCGGCCGATTCCCCGCCGGCCACCGTCTCTTCGGTCGCGGTGGCCTCTTCCTCTTCGTGAAGGGCGTCGGGATTCCTCGCCAGCATCACCGCGAACACGATCATGACCACGATCCCGATTCCGCCCAAAGCCAACAGGAACTCGCCTCGGGAGATCCGCATCCCAGGCCGCGAGGCAGAAAGGGAGGCGATGGCCAGGATGCTGGCCGAGGCGATGATGGCCAGGATGGCGGCGCCGCCGGATGCGAGGTGATTGGACCGAATGAGGACGATGGCCAGCGGCAGCACCAGCACGATGAGGGCGAGGATGCCCGCCAGCGGAACTGCGATGGCGCCGGTCAGCCGGGACTGAACCCTCGTCATTTCCTCGGTCTCCTCGTCGCGGACGCCGATGGGTACGCCGAGCACCTGCACCACCGCGGCCACGATCCAGCCCAGGACCCCGCCCCCAATCATCACCACGAAGATTGCCGCCACCACTGGGAGCTGGACGAGCTCAGGGGCGTTCTCCACTGGTTGACCGAACGAAGCCAAAGCCGCACCGGCTCCGAGTCCGAGAACTCCCCCCAGCACCGCGCCGATAAGTGCACTGGAGCGGCCCCGACCGGAGAGGCCACCGCCGTTCTGAACCCAGCCGGCGAGGGTGCGTGAGAGAGACGCCACAATTGCCCCGAACACCACCGAGAAGAGAGCGGTCACGAGGATCAGCCGACCTCGTTCCAGGATCAAGGTGGGACTGAAATCGCCCTCCTCGCCCAAGACCGAAGCGTTGGGCAGAGTCCATGGCGATGCCGCCAGCAAGCCGAGGACTCCGAGAAGGACGCCGGACCAGAATCCCACCCGGCCGGCGACCGAAATCCGTCTGCGCAGGGGCTGGGCCTCAACCGGCTCCTCCTCGGGCTCCGCGGGCAGGGTTGGAGCGGGGGCCGGTGCGGGCGCGGGAGGTGGCGCGGGGGCAACGGCGGGTTCGGCTTCGATGCCAACTTCATCATCTTGGGTCGTGGAAGCCGGGGGCGGAGGGGCGGCGGCAGTGACAGTTTCTCCTCCCGCCCAGGCCGCCAGGATCTCGTCGACCGACACCCCGCTGGCCTTGGCCCGAGCCTCCGCCGAGCGCTTGACGATCGCTTCTGGAGCACCGAGGGCCGAAGCTGCTGCCGAGAGAGTCATCGGGCGGTGAGCTTAAACGGGCCTACTCCCGGGTTGTCCTTCCGGCCTCAACCTCGCCCTGCTCCTCCTCGGCTGCCCTCCGCTG
This sequence comes from Acidimicrobiia bacterium, assembly GCA_035250485.1. Lineage (GTDB taxonomy): Bacteria > Actinomycetota > Acidimicrobiia > Spongiisociales > ZC4RG35 > JACCTH01. The sequence goes on along the minus strand of DATFFB010000004.1, from coordinate 12,495 downwards.
AGCCCTTCGTTCGGCCCAGCGCAGCGCGAGCACGGCGAGCACGGCCGGAATTACGAAGATCCCGACCTCATCGATTCCGCCGAGATGTGCAACGACAGTCACCATTCCGACAGCTTCCAGATCTCGGGTTCGAACGTGCCCGGCTCAAGGCCGACGTCGGCGAATAGTCGCACCGATTCAGTGAGGTGAGCTCGGGAAAGCTCAGCGCGACCGGCCTGATGCAAGGTGTCGGCGAGGTTGTTGTGGAGTGCGGCTAGCTGGTGACGATCACCGACTCGCTCGAGCACGGCGAGGGCGGCCTCCCCGGCCTCGATCGCAGCAGGGAGGTCGCCGGCTCTTCGATATGCCAGGCCGAGGTTGTTGAGCGTCGCGGCCACCAATTCTGCCCGCCCCGTGTCTTTTGCAATGGCGTTGGCCTTCCGCAAACGGCTGATGGCTATTTGGGGGGTTGGAGCCAGCATGCCGGAGAGATTGGCGGTCTGCGCCAATCCGGCGATATCGCCACTCGCCTTCGCCTGCTGCCGCGCCAACGCGACCAGCTCGTCGGCGGCGTGATCGTCTCCCTGATGATGGGCAACGACTGCCCGATCGGCGGTGATCTGATTCGAGAGCTCTGGTGGAGGATCGAGCGCGGCGGCGCGTTCCAGCGAGGCTTGGGCCAAGGGCCAACGTCGAAGCCGCTGATAGACGCCTCCAATCCGAAATTCGACCTCCGGGCCCTCCCTTACCGTGGCGTAGGCGGCGAGGGCGGCTCCGTAGTCGCCCAAACGTACGGCTGCATCTCCGAGCAACAGCCCCAGCCGATCCCGATCCGGGTAACCCAAAGCGGCGGCGGCTCGCAAGTGAACACATCCCGCCTCGTAGGCATGGAGGTCGATTGCTCCCCGACCCGCTTCGAAATGGGAGGCGGCCGCCTCCGCCGTGCGACCCGCCGCTTCCAGATGCCAAGCCCTGGCCGCGGTCTGCATCGGTCCGGCTAGTGCATCGGCCGCCCGACCATGAAGGATCCTCATTCGGGCTTTGGACAGGCGCTGGAGAACCGCCCGTCGAACGGCATCGTGGGCGAAGGCAACTCCGTTCTCGTTCTCGATCATCAATCCTTGCGAGATGAGCTCTTCGATTGCCGAGACCATCTCCTCGTCGCCGCGCCCACTGACGCTTTGCAGCACTTCGGCCTCGACCTCAGTCCCGAGCACGCTCGCCGCCGAGAGCACCTGCCACGAAGTCTCTGCCAGGCGATCAAGCCGAACCTCCACCAGCCGTTCCAGATCGCGCGGCAGGTCGGCGCGATCGGAACCAGCTGCATCGCGATACGAAATCAGGAAGAGAGGGTTGCCCTGGGCGCGGGCGAGGATCTCCCTCGCCTCCGATTCGCTCAGACGTGGCCCCGGCCGGCTGTCGAGCAGCTGGCGGGACGACAGCTCGTCAAGAGGGCCCAGGTGGATTCGCTCGACTTCGCCATCTCGTTCGAGGCGCTGGAGCAGAACCGAGAACGGTTGGGAAGCGTCAATCTCGTCCTGTCGCCAACTCAAAATCAGCCGAGCACCTTTGGGCTCAGGGTGGGTCAGGAAGAGGTTGAGAATTTCTTGTGACGACCGGTCGAGCCAGTGGGCGTCGTCGACAACCAGCCAGCCCCCGCCCAGGAGATGATGGAGTGCGGCCACGACGCCGGCGTGGAAGTGCGCGGCTGCTCCCGGTCCCAGATCGGACCCCATCGGCTGCGGAAATCCGGCGTCGGCCAACTGGGGGAGAAGCCTCGTCGCCTCGGCGGCAATGGCCGGCGGATTGCCCTCGGCAAAAGGCAGAGCGGAGGTGAGAAGGTCTCGTATCGCCAGGTAGGGGACTCCTTCGACACCGGGGGTCGGGTTGGCGCGGGCCACCGGCACTGCCTGGCTTTCCAGCCAGGCGTCGAGTAGGCGGCTCTTGCCGATGCCTTCATCGCCTTCGAGGACCATGCTTCCTTGCGCGGCGCTCATCTGCTCGAGTTCCCGCTGGCGACCGATGATCGGGCTTAGAGCCGGAACCATCGCCCTTTCCCGCGATACGGGCATCGTCTCCACCCTTCCCGTCGGCGGAAGCGGCTCCGTTCCTTCCATGATCATTTCGTAAAGCTCTCGCGTCTCTGGCAGCGGCGCCACCCCGAGTTCCCGATCGAGAACCGCCGCACACTCGCGGTACTGGCGAAGAGCGCCCACCCGGTCTCCGCTCCAAACGAGGAACTGCATCACCTGGCGGTGGGCCACCTCGTCGAGAGCGTCCGCCAGGAGACGGCGTCGCACTGCCGCCTCGGCCTCTGCGAAACGTCCGGCGCTGGCCAGGGCCAAACCCCAACGACTGACAAGGTCTCGCCAATTTCGTCGGTGCATCTCGGCCTGGGATCGCTGCCACACCTCGAACTCGGCCGCGTCTCGCAGATAGAAGCCGTGGAGGAAAGTTCCTCGATAGAGCGAAACCGCCTCCCCGAGGGGCGATGCGCACTGGGGACAGACCTGATCCAGCGTGTGTTGGTGGGTGACGTGGCTCAGGTTCTCGGCCTCCCTGAAGTCGATCCGAGCGCCGGCGAGATTTAGGGAGACTCGATCTCGATCAGCGACGAGGGCGCCGCCCCCGAGACCGGAGCGCAATGCCGACATCGTGCGCCGAAGGGCAGCCCGCCCACGCCCCTGGTCGAGTTCAGGCCAGAGAAGGGCGACCAGTTCGTCTCTGGTCGGCTCATGGGTCTCGGCGACGAGATAGCACGCCAGCGCCACCGCCTTCCTGGTGTCGACGCGCAAGGGCTCGCCGGCAACCAGTATGCGGGGCGGCCCGAGGAGCAAGAATTGGAGAGATGAGTCGGTCGAAATCAATCTGGCGAGGTGTTTGGCGATTGCCCGCGTCGACTCGTAACAATACGCCCCGTGAGCCGTAACGCTTACGGAACGCCGAGCGGATAGGAATGTCGTAACGATGGCTGTGAAGAACCTCAGACGCTTGCGAAGGGGCGAGAGGCGGCAGCAGACGGATTCGGGATTCCCGTCGACGCCTACCGATGTAGTCGAGGCCGTTCCGATTGACGACAATGATCCCCTCTTCACGTTCCTGCTTGCCACCGGTGGCCCGATCGAGGTGGAGCGAATCAACCTGGAATCGCCCGCCCTTTCAGAAATCCGAGCCCAGGGCGTGCAGCTGATCGTTCCCCTCATTGCGCAGGGCGATCTCATCGGGACCCTGAATTTGGGCCGCCGGTTGTCCGACCAACCGTATTCAACGGACGATCGCAAGCTTCTCGCGGGCCTCGCCGGACAGGTGGCGCCAGCAATCCGGGTGGCACAGCTCGTCCGGCAGCAAGAGGCCGAGGCCAAAGAACGGGAGCGAATCGACCAAGAGCTGAGAGTGGCGTCGCTCATCCAGCAAACGCTGCTCCCGAAAGAGCTTCCGCATCTCGCAGGCTGGGACATCGAGGCCTACTACCAATCGGCGCGGGCGGTCGGCGGCGATTTCTACGACTTCATTCCGCTCAGCGGTGATCGCATCGGGCTGGTGATCGGCGACGTCACCGACAAGGGCGTCCCTGCCGCCCTGGTGATGGCCACCACCCGAACCACCCTGCGAGGCGTGGCGGCCCATACCGACGACCCCGGCGAGCTTTTGTTCCGGGCCAACAACTCGTTGATCCCCGAGATCCCGCCTGCCATGTTCGTCACTTGCTTGTACGGGGTTCTCAACACCGAGACCGGCGAGCTCGTATATGCCAATGCCGGCCACAACCTCCCCTATGTCCGCACCGCTTCAGGGGTGACCGAACTGAGGGCCCGCGGGATGCCGCTGGGCCTGCTTCCCGATATGAACTACGAAGTTCTCACGGCCCGAGTGGAACTCGGAGAGACAATGCTCCTTACGAGCGATGGCATCGTTGAGGCGCATAGCACCGACGGCGAGATGTTTGGGTTCCCCCGGTTACAAAAGCTGGTGGCCGGGCACGAGGGAGGCCCGGACCTGATTTCTGCCATCCTCGATGAGCTTCACCGCTTTCAGGGATTCGACAGTGAACAAGAAGACGATGTGACCATGGTCACGGTTCGCCGGCTCTCCTCGGCACTGGAATCGGCCACGGCTTTCGGCGACCAGCCGGGTTCAATCGCCAGGTTCGAATTCCCCTCCGCGTTGGGCAACGAGCGAAAAGCGATGGACGCCGTCGCCGAAGTAGCACAGGGGCTCGGATTCTCGGGGGAGCGATTGGAACGGCTGAAGACCGCCATTTCGGAGGCGACGATGAACGCCATTGAGCACGGAAACAAGGGTGACCCGGCGTTGCTGGTCGAGATCGATCTCCTCGCCAATGCCGAAAAGTTGTTGATCAGGATCCGCGATCAGGGTGGGGGAAAGCCGATTGGAGCCCCGGTGGTGCCCGATATCGAGGCCAAACTGGCCGGCGAGCAGAGCCCGCGGGGTTGGGGGCTCTTCCTGATCGAGCAAATGGTCGACGCCATGCGCACCAGCGTCGACGGCCATCACCACATAATCGAGTTAGAGATGTCTCGAGGAGGAAACTGAATGCCAGGCACACCATTCTCGGCGACCGTTCGCCACGAGGACGGGGGGTCGGTGATCGATCTCGTCGGTGACATTGACCGCAATGCCGGCGATCAACTCACCGCCGCCTACCAAGAGGCCGCGGCTGGTCGGGATCAAGGAAGCCCGGTGGTCTTGAGCTTCCGCGATGTCGACTACATCAATTCCACCGGAATAGCCGTCATCGTCACTTTGTTGGCCAAGGCGCGGGCAGAGGGGCGGTCGTTGCGTGCCTGGGGACTGAGCCCGCACTACCAGGAGATCTTTCAGATCACGCGGTTGGCCGACTTCATGACCCTTTACGAAACGGAACCGCAGGCGCTCGCAGTTAGCTAGCGCCCTCGGGGGAGGAGGACCTTATAAATGCCAGAGTCAAGGATCGCGATGTCGGTCAGGGCACCGAAGGACACAGTCCGGGTAATCGACATCGCAGGCGAACTGACGGCCTTCGGAGAGGGCGTGCTGACCGAGGCCTACGAGGATGCCGATCGGCCGGGAGTCAAGTCGGTGCTCCTCAACTTCGAGAAACTCGACTACATGAATTCAGGGGGGATCGGACTTCTCGTCACCACCCTGATCCGCGCTCAGCGCAAAGGCCAGTCCCTCGGGGCCTATGGGCTGAGCGACCACTACCGGGAGATCTTTTCCCTCACCCGCCTCGATGAGGCAATCGGAATTTATGACGACGAGGCTTCAGCCCTCGCCACGACCTGAGGAAGAAACACGATGGACCAACGCAAAGACGACGCCAACTGGTCGCCACCCCGCCAGCATCTCGAGATCGGTGATTCGCCCGCGCACTTCAATACAGGACGCGTTCAAGGCCGCCGCTTGACCGGTCCCCAGCAGGGATTTGGCCAGTTGTGGCAGAAGACCTACAAGGTGGCGATTCCGAACAAGACACCCCAGCAAATCATCGCTACGTGGAAAGCGGAATATGGGAGGTTCTGGCCTTCCAACTCGCGGTTCTACGCGCCGGTGACTGGAATCAAGCCGGGCGAGGTGGGGCTTATCAAGTCGAATCAGGGACCGGTGCCCCTCTCGACGGGGGTTCTCGTGCTCTACTCGGATGACACCTCCTTCAGCTACATGACGCCGGAGGGCCACCCGTTTGCTGGCTTCATCACCTTCAGTGCCTACGAGGACGAGGCGGCGGGGACCATCGCCCAGGTGCAGCTCTTGATCCGCACCAACGATCCGCTGTACGAAGCCGGAATGATCGCTTTTGGCAGTCGAGCTGAGAACAAGATGTGGGAACACACGCTTCGTTCGCTGGCCGATTATCTGGGATCGAGCGCCCCGGTCGACAGCTCGATCGTCTGCGTCGATCGCAAGCGCCTCTGGAAGAATTTCCGCAATATCCGCTACAACGGCGCCCTGCCCTGGGTTCGGAAAGCTCGCTCCTCTTAGCCGGCCAGGATGAAAAGGCCGAGGCCAGTCAAGAGAACCATCAACACCAGCATCGCGTACTGCGAGCGGACCGCCCCGACGCCCTTGAAGTCCGCCAGCGCGCGATCGTGGGCCAAAACCACTCCGGCGATGTGGCCGGCGATGATGGTCGCCAGCTGGATGTACCAAACGGGAATCGCGCCGAGAAAGAAATCGATCTTGTAGTCGCGGGCCCCGAACAGGTCCCAACCCAACCCGAACGGATCGGCCGCGGCCGCGATGATGCTCTGCCCTTCGAAGATGATGAGTGTGAAGTAGTGAGCGAAGCTGTATGCGAAGGCGATCGGGACCAGGGTGTGAGCAAATCTGGAGGCGACTCTCCCCGTGCTCAACTCCGAATCCCCGGCTAACCGGGCTGCCGCCCAACAAGCGAGGTAATAGGCACCCCCGACGAGGAGGCAAGCCAGTAGGAGATAGAGAGTCCGGCCGGCGATCGACATCCCGAAGCTCCCGGTGACTGCCTCGTAGCCGACCGTATTGGAGAGCCCGTCGAAGCTGACGGTGGCGATCATCACTATCAGCAAGGCCGCCAAGCCCTTCCACTCCGGGATGGCCGGAAGGGCGTGGAGCCATTTGCGCCGGATCAGGTGGCCGTCGGCGCTTCGTCCCCACGGACCGATGCTCGAGAAGAGGCGGTTGTAAGGAGTGAAAATGTCGAAAGAAGCGAGCGCCGATTCCCGCCCGAAGCGGGACACCACCACGATCAAGTAGATCGAGTAGGCGAGGGCGGCGATGGCGATGGTGCTGGGGAGGGCGCTCGCGGGATAGACGAGTTCGAGCCAGGCGAAAGCCACCAGGCCGATTGCCGCCGGCCAAACGCCAACCCGCTGGAGAGGGCGATCCGACTCGCGCTCGCCGATTCCAAGCCAGCGAGAAATTGTGCGCCAGGGATTGACACCCGAATAGAGATTGCCCAACAAGACCGAGGCGAATGGCACCACGAGCCAAAAGAAAACCCACAGCAACACCGGAGCGATGTTGCGGGTTCCGGTGGAGTCCTGTCCCGTCACCAGCGCCGAGACTCCACCCAGCACCGCCAAGAGGAACCCAGCCAGACCGATCCAGGCCAGCAGCGCCATCGGCGGGCGCACGTCTCGGGTTTCGCCCTCCGGGCCCCCCTGGAGCCTTGGCTTGGTCCACAGCGCCGCCAGAGCGACGAACGTGACAATCAAAACCACGGCCGCTCCGGCAGCGAAGTAGGTCACTGGAACCGGGAGGTCGAGCCGGCCGCCGATCCCGTGTCCCAGGAACGGGATCCGAATCATCATGACGTCAAGGAGTGACCTCGATATTCACCAAATCGAGGTGACTCTCCTCGAGCTCGACTTCGAATATCCCCGCGGCGTCCGCCATGAACTGGACCACGATTGGCTCGCCGGGTACGGTCTCAAAGAGGAGGTCGTAGCCGTGGACGTGGACCTCATCGGCCACATCGGCCACGACTTGGAAGCTGACAACCTCTCCCTGGCGAACACTGATCGTGTCCGGGCCCTCCACCTTGACCCCGCCCTCCACTCGAATCAGAGTCTGAGCGGCGGTGGTAGTGGTGACCGCGGCGGTCGTCGTCGGGGCCGTGGTGCGTTGCCCGGTGGTGGTTGTTTGTTCGGTCGTGCTGGTGGTTTCCTGCTGGGTGGTAGTGGTTCCCAGGGTGGTTGCCTGCGGTCCGCTTGCACAGGCCGCGAGGAGTAAGGCCAAACCCGCCAGGAGTCTCGGTTTCATTTCGCGAGCCTAAGGGAAGTAATCGAAATAGAGGGAAACCGACCCCAAAGACACAACTATCCTCGCCACAGGAGGTAAGGGATGAAGAAGCTTCTACTGATCCTGACGATTGCCGGGATCGCTTTCGTCGCTTGGCGCTACTTCTCTAACGAACCCATCTGAGCTAGCCGGTCTCGGCCACCAGGAACTTCTCGATTCGTTGCGCCAGTAGTTCGGCGTGCGACCACGGTATCTCGTGACGCCCGCCGACTACCTCAACCGTCTCGGCGCGTTCAATCAAGCGCGCCATCTCCCGCTGCCATTTCGCCGGGACCAGTTGATCGCGTTCAGGGATCACAACCAGGGTTGGAACCCGTAGCGTCGGCAGCCAGGCTCGGGAATCAAAGCGAAACAGTGCTCGACTCGCCTGGGCACCGGCGTCTGGATCACGGCGGTGGGTTTCTTCCCAGAGCCACCTCCCGTGCTCCCGCGCTACCACTCCCGTGGACAGCAGGTAGGCGGTCCTCACCTCTGGCGTCCCCGTGCCGGTGGCCCGCTCCCAAGCCCGGGTGATGAGGGCGCCTAGCTGACGCAGCTCTCGCCATCCTCGGGGGTGGTGGGACAACGTTGCTACCAGGACCAGCCGGCTAACCAGATCCGGGTGGCGATGAGCCAAAGCCTGGACAATGGCCCCGCCCATCGAGTACCCGACTAGGGCGACGGGCCCGGTGTCGAGCTGGTCGAGAACCGAGGCGATGTCGTCGGCCACGTCCGCGATCTCAAAGCGGCCCTTGTCCGCCACCGACAACCCGTGGGAGCGATGGTCGATCATCAGGACCCGGAAGCGATCGGCCAAAAGCGGTGCCACCTTGTACCACTCGGCAATCGACGAACCAGCCAAGCCGTGGATCAAAACCAGAGGTGGGCCGTCGAGAGGGCCGACCTCGCGGATCGAGAGTTCGCGATTTCCCGCGAACATCGTGCGCGCCGGAATCCGCCAGGGATGCTTCTGCGGCCGGGGCCAGGGCAGCGGGACGACGGGTCCGAAGAGCCGCCACATGGCGGCGGCCAAGAGACCCCGCCGAAACCATTTCATGGCACGCTCAGCGGCCCGACCGCGAAGACATGGTCTGCGACGGGTGTGCCCCCGATGAGGTGCTCGGTAATGATCCTCTCCATCACCGGGACCGTGACGCCGTGATACCAAGTTCCTTCGGGGTAGACCACCGCGATGGGGCCGCTCTCGCAGATTCTCAGGCAATCCACTTTGCTACGCAGCACTCGGCCCCCACCCGGCGGCACCGGGAAGGGCTCCATCCCCGATTTGCCGCCCCAGGGGGGCGGCGCCGAAGCTAGGTCGAGTTCCTTGAGCCGTCCCTTGAGATAGCGCCAGACCTCCGCGGTCTCTTCGTAAGGAGCGCACTTCGGCGTCTTCTGTTCGGCACAGAGGAACAGGTGCCGCTCGACCGACCCGATGGAGAGAGCCGAGGCAACGTAAGTCAGTCGCTCGGCGGAGTCCATGTCGTCGAATCTAAAACGTTCCCCGGGCTGTGGACACCACACCCCCTCAGGGGCGTCACGAACCCCTGGGTTCGCAAAAGGGTTGTCACAGTCGCTCCGTACACTTCCGGACGTGCCCCCTTTCAAGGTCCGGTCGGATTTCGATCCGGCCGGAGACCAGCCCAAAGCGATCGCTGCCCTGGCCGAAGGGATCAACCGCGGAGACCGCTTTCAGACCCTTCTTGGCATCACCGGTTCGGGCAAGTCCGCCACCATCGCCTGGACCATCGAGGCGGTCCAGAAGCCCACGATCGTCATCGCCCCCAACAAAGCCCTCGCGGCCCAGCTAGCCAACGAGTTCCGTCAGTTCTTTCCCGACAATCGGGTCGAGTATTTCGTGTCGTATTACGACTACTACCAGCCAGAGGCGTACATCCCTTCGACCGACACCTATATCGAGAAGGACGCCACCGTCAACGACGAGATCGATCGCCTTCGACACTCGGCCACCTCAGCGCTGCTGGTGCGCGACGACGTCATCATCGTCGCCTCCGTTTCCTGCATCTACGGGCTCGGTTCACCCGAGCAGTACGAGGGCCAGCTGCTCCGGCTCTTCCGCAACGTCCAGTATCCGATGGGTGATGCCATCCGCCGCTTGGTCGACATCGGCTACGAACGCAACGAGGTCAACCTCATCAGGGGGAAGTTCCGGGTCAAGGGTGACACCTTGGAGGTAATGCCCGCCTACGAGGAGACGGTGGTCCGCTTCTCCTATTTCGGGGACGAAGTCGAGAAGATACTGCGCATGAACCCCATCACTGGCGAGGTGATTGAGGATCTCTCCGAGATCGTGATCTTCCCTGCCACGCACTACGTCACCGAACGAGAGCGAATGTTGAAGGCAACATTGCAAATCGAAGAGGAGCTCGCCGCCCGGCTTGCCGAACTCGAGGGCAAGGGCAAGTTGCTGGAGGCGCAACGGCTGCGAATGCGGACCCAGTACGACCTCGAGATGATCCGCGAGGTGGGCTTCTGCACCGGGATCGAAAACTATTCGCGCTACCTCGATGGCCGCAGCGCCGGGGAGCCCCCCTACACCTTGCTCGATTACTTCCCCGAGAACTATCTCACGATCATCGATGAGTCTCACGTCACGGTGCCCCAAATTGGAGGGCAGTACGAAGGTGATCACAGTCGCAAGCAAATGCTGGTCGAGCACGGGTTTCGTCTCCCTTCGGCCATGGACAATCGCCCCCTTCGTTTCGACGAGTGGCTCGAGAAGGCCAATCAAATTGTCTTCCTATCCGCCACCCCCTCCGAATTCGAGCTGGCCCGCTCGACTCAGGTGGTGGAGCAGATCGCCCGCCCTACCGGGCTGGTCGACCCCGAAGTGGTGGTTCGCCCCACCAAGGGCCAGATCGACGACTTGCTGGAAGAAATCCGTTCCCGAGCTCTGGCCGATCAACGGATCCTGGTCACCACCCTCACCAAGAAAATGGCCGAGGACCTCACCGACTATCTCCTCGAGATGGGAGTGCGGGCCCGCTATCTCCATTCCGAGATCGACACCCTGGAGCGCATTTCTATCTTGCGCGAGCTTCGCCTGGGCGAATTCGACGTCCTGGTCGGCATCAACCTGTTGCGAGAGGGCCTCGACCTACCCGAGGTGTCGCTGGTGGCCATCCTCGATGCCGATAAGGAAGGCTTCCTCCGTTCGGAGACGTCGCTTATTCAGATCATCGGACGAGCCGCCCGTAACGTCGACGGGCAAGTGATCATGTACGCCGATCAGATCACCAGGTCGATGCAGCAGGCGATCAACGAGACCAATCGACGCCGCCGCTTGCAAGAGGAATACAACGAAACGCACGGCATCGATCCGCAAACGATCAGAAAAAAGGTGTCCGACATCCTGGATCTCGTCGCCACCGAGCCCACTCCGGGCGATCGCCGCCGCCGGGAATTGACCCAGCGCGAGCCGCTCAACCTGGAGGGTGATGATCTCACTCGCCTGATCATGTCTCTGGAAGACGAGATGCATCAGGCTGCCAAAGAGCTCCGATTCGAATACGCCGCCCGACTGCGCGACGAGGTCAACGATCTCAAGCGCGAGCTTCGTCAGATCACGTCAGCAGTGGGCTGAGGGGTCTCGGGCCAAAAACCCACCGGGTTTATCCTTAGCGAATGACAGACGAGACGACCTGGCTCACGCCCTCGGCTTTTGAAAAGCTGTCGGCCGAGCTTGAAGATCTCAAGACCAACGGTCGACGAAGCATCGAGGGGCGGCTCTCGGAAGCGCGCGCTCATGGCGACCTGCGGGAGAACGGCGACTACGACGCCGCCAAAAACGACCAGGGACTGATGGAGGCTCGGATCCGGCAGCTGGAGGCGATTCTGGCTCAGGCCGCGGTAGAGGAACCGACCGATGATGGCTCGGTGCAGATCGGATCCATCGTCACGGTGGTCGATTCCGATGGCGACGAATCCGAGTACTTCGTCGCCAACCCCGAGAACCGTGAGCCCGGCTTTCTTCTCGCTTCGCCCGCCGGACCCCTCGGACAGGCGTTGATCGGTGCCAGGAAGGGTGAGCAGGTCACTTACCAGGCCCCCGGTGGAACCTTCACCGTGACGGTCAAGGCGATTCGTCCCTTCCAGACCTGAACCTTCCGGGGAAATAGCCTGAGGAGGTGAAGCTCCGCCTCCGTAGTCCTCGCCAGCTGGCCCGGCTGTTGCTGACGCAGGCGCGCCGCCAACCGGAGGCGGTCGAGGAGTACCTCGATGCCCACGGCGAGGAGTGGGAGGCGCTGGCTGCTCTTGCTCCCGGGGCCGCAGCCGCAATCCTCGGCGAGCTCGATGAAGAGGCGCTTTCGGAACTGATCAGCGATCTCGAGGCCCCGGAGGCGGCGGAAGTACTGGCCGAACTCCATACCGAGGTGGCCGCCGATCTGCTCGAGGATCTCCCCCAGGCCGAGGCGGCGGCATTACTCGAGGAGATGACTCCCGAGGATGCGGCCGATGTGCTCAGCGAGGTTTCCGACGAAGCCGCTGAGTCATTGATCGACCTTCTCACGGTGAAGGCAGCCTCCGAAGTCAGACGGCTTCTGACGTATCCCGCCGACTCGGCCGGCGGCTTGATGACTACCGAAATTGCGCGCCTGCCGCTGGGGTTGAACGCGGGAGAGGCGATCGAACGTATCCGCCAGCTCCGAGAAGAGCTCGATGACCTCTCTTATGTCTACGTGACCGACGACGACGGGGTCTTGCAGGGAGTCATTTCCTTCCGCGACCTCGTCTTCA
>DATFFB010000003.1:0-7344 GCA_035250485.1 Acidimicrobiia bacterium | reverse complement strand
TAAAGCCGTCAGCTCGACTTCCTCGGTGGAAAGGCCGCGGCGAGTGGTGAGCTCTGCCTTGCCAGCCCGAAGCCCCTTCGGCCCGATCGTCACCCGGTAAGGAATCCCGATCAACTCGGCATCGGCGAACTTCACCCCGGGCCGCTCGTCGCGGTCGTCGAGGATCACATCTACCCCACGGTCGAGGAGGTGGGCGTACAAGCGTTCGCCGGCGGTAATCGTTTCGGGGTCGTCGACCCTCAGCACGGTGAGCACAACCTGATAGGGGGCGATGGATGGGGGCCAGCTGATTCCGCGCTCATCGTGATTGGCCTCCACTACCGCCGCCATCGCCCGCTCGAGGCCGATGCCGTATGAACCCATGACTATCGGGTGGGACTGACCATCGTCGTCCTGAACCAGGGCACCCATCACCTCGGAGTACCTGGTCCCGAGCTTGAAGATGTGACCGACCTCGATTCCCTTCCAGATCTCGAGCGAAGAGCCGCACCGGATGCAGGGCTCGCCTGCCTTGGTGGTGCGGAGGCTGGCCCATTTGCCGACCGCTATGTCCCGCCCGACGTCGACTCCCCGATAGTGAAAGTCGTCCTGGTTGGCCCCGGTGACAAGATGGCTCCGGCCCGAGAGCTCGTTGTCGGCGATGATCTGATACTCGGTGACATTGACGGCCCCGAGGCTTCCGGGGTCGGCCCCGAGGGCGGAGCGGATCTCGGCGGCCGTGGCCGGGCGCAGGTTGGCCGCCCCGGTGGCATCGACCAGCTTTTGCTCCAAAAGCTCGTGATCACCGCGGACCAGCACCAGGGTGAGGACCCCGTCCAACAGATAGACCAGCGTCTTGATTTGCCGCTCGGGAGGAGCGTCGTTCGGAAAGCTTTCCGTCAAGGCGGCGATGGTCTTGATGCCCGGGGTCGGGAATCGCTCCAGCTTTGCCTCGCCAGCGGGATCGCGGATTGGTGTGGGAGCAGAAACAGCGCGCTCCAGGTTGGCCCGGTAGTCGCATTTGGGACAGGTGACGATCCAGTCCTCTCCCGCCGGGCTGCGGACAACGAACTCGACCGACTTAGTGCCCCCCATCGCCCCCGAGGAAGCCTCCACATCAACCGCCTCCAGTCCCATCGCTCCGAAAATGCGGCGGTAGGCGCCGTGATGGAGGTCGAAGGCGGCATCGAGCCCCGCGGGATCGACATCGAGGGAGTAGGAATCCTTCATCGTGAACTCCCGCACCCTCAGCACTCCGCCCTTGGGGCGGGGCTCGTCTCGAAACTTGGTCTGAATCTGGTACCAGATCTGCGGCAGGTCCCGATACGAGGGGACTTCGGTCGCAAGGTGAGCGAACACTTCCTCGTGTGTGAAGCCCAGCACGTGGTCGGCTCCTTTGCGATCGACCAAGCGGAAGAGCTCTTCTCCCACCAGGTCCCAGCGTCCCGAGCGTTTCCAAAGTTCACCGGGGAGGAGGGCGGGGAGGTGAAACTGCTGACCGCCGATGGCATCCATTTCCCGGCGGATGATCCTCCCGATCCGGGCCCGGACTCGCTGCCCGAGCGGCAACATCGAGTAGTGACCGGCTGATAGCTGGCGGATGAAGCCGCCTCTGACCAACAAGCGATGGGAGATGGCCTCGGCCTCGGCCGGGTCCTCGCGCAGGGTCGGGATGAAAGCCTGGGACCAACGCATGGCAGCGGGAGGGTACCGATTCAGTCAGCCATTGCCTCTATCGGCCATTACATCTAGTCGGGTTGGGCCGCCACCTCCGCTACCGCCCGACGTTTGATCTCGACCCGATTGGCGTCACCCTGGATCTCGAGTAGTTCCTCGCGGGCAGCCTGCGCGATGGCTTCGGCGTCCTGATCGGCCGCCGCCAGGCGGGCGTCGATTCCTTCCTCTGCCAGGCGCTTGGCCTCCTCCACCAGAGCCTCGACCATCTGCGCCTCCGGTACTACCCGCACCACTTTTCCCTTGACGAAGAGATGGCCGCGACCGCGACCGGCGGCAATGCCCAGATCCGCTTCCCGGGCCTCTCCCGGGCCATTGACGACGCAACCCATCACCGCCACCTGGATCGGAATCGACTCGGCCTCGAGGGCCTTCTGCGCCTCGTTGGCCACTCGAATGACATCCACTTCGGCTCGCCCGCACGACGGGCAGGCGATCAGATCGAGCCCTTTCCGCTCCCGCAGTCCCAGATACTCGAGCAGTTGCCTGCCGGCCTTGGCTTCTTCGACCGGATCCGCGGTCAGGGAGAAACGGATCGTGTCGCCGATCCCCTCCAGCAAGAGTGTGGAGATCCCGGCTACCGATTTGATCAGACCCCCCGGAGGAGGGCCGGCCTCGGTCACGCCCAGGTGGAGGGGATAAGGAACCCTCTCGGCCAACAGTCGATAGGAATCCACCATCGCTGGAACGCTCGAGTGCTTCACCGAGATCTTGATATCGAAGAAGTCGACCTCTTCCAGATACCGGATCTCCTTCTCGGCAGATTCCACGAGTGCCTCTGGAACCGCCGAACCGTGCTTCTTGAGCAGGTCTTTGTCGAGTGACCCGGCATTGACACCGACTCTGATCGGCACACCCCGGTCTCCCGCCTCGCGGGCGACAGTCTTGATGTGCTCGGGATCGCGGATATTTCCCGGGTTGAGGCGCAGACCCTGGACCCCGGCCTCGAGGGCGGCAAGGGCCAGCCGGTATTGGAAGTGGATGTCAGCGATGATCGGGACGGGCATCCGCGGCATCATCT
This sequence comes from Acidimicrobiia bacterium, assembly GCA_035250485.1. Classification (GTDB taxonomy): domain Bacteria; phylum Actinomycetota; class Acidimicrobiia; order Spongiisociales; family ZC4RG35; genus JACCTH01. The sequence continues at coordinate 4,610 of DATFFB010000003.1, read as the reverse complement.
CGGCCAGCCCCTGGGCAGCCTCGACATCGTTACAGGTGATGCGAACGATGTCTGCACCCGCTCCCTTCAACGCATAGACCTGCGCCAGGGTGCCATCGACGTCGGCGGTCTTGGTGGTGCACATCGACTGGACCGAGATCGGGGCATCGCCCCCGACCGCGATCGAGCCGACGCGCAGCTGGCGGGACTTTCGGCGAGGAGTCACGGCGGTTAGAGGTCGATGGGGTTGACGAGGTCGAGGATGATCGCCACCAGACCCAGGAAGCTCACCAAGGTGACGACAACAGCTGCGACCGGGATCAGCACCCGGACGTTGACCTGGCGGCGGGAAATCTTCTCGTAAAGAGCCACCGCGAAATGACCCCCGTCGAGGGGATAGAGCGGGAGAACGTTGAGCGTGGCGAGCATGACATTGACCGAGGCGAGCAGGAAGAGGAAAGGCCCCCAACCGAATTCCTCCACCTGGCTCCCGATGGTTCCAACTCCGATCGGACTCACCGGCCGGATCTCATCGGGAACATCGGTGTCTCCCACCAGCACCCGCGCCAGCTCTGACAGAGTGCCGGGCTGGACGATGCGTCCCAGAACCTGGAAGGTGATGTCGATGCTCGATCCCAGCTGCCGTCCGGCGGTGCCTAGGGACTCCCAAAGGCCTAGGTCGCGGCGGGCGACACTCGGGGCAACCCCGAGAAACCCGCTCGGCTCGCCCGTCTCGGGATGCTCGCGAGTGGCGAGGGTGGCGACAATGTCGAGCTGGCGGCCCCGGCGTTCGACCGTGACCAACACCTCCTCGCCGGGGCGGGAAGAAAGCTCTTCGCCCACTGCCGTCCAGTCGGGGGTGGGAATGCCATTTACAGCCACCACCTTGTCGCCCACCTCGAAGCCGGCCGTGGAAGCCGGAGTGGGTTCCCCCGTCTCCGGGAATGTCGCCACCACCTCAGAGAGCGTGGTCGAGAGCTGGGTGACCCCATTAGCCAGAAGCAACCCGGCAAACATCAGATAGGCGATGAGGAAGTTCATGGTCACGCCCGCCAGGACCACCACCGACTTCTTCCAGAACGCTTGCTCGCGGTAGGTTCGACCGAGGTCCGCCTCGGCCACCTCCTCCACCGGATTCATGCCCACCACCCGGACATAACCCCCGAGGGGGATGGCTTTGATGCCGTATTCGGTCTCGCCACGCCGGAACGACCAGATACGGGGCCCGAATCCAAAGAAAAACTCTGTGGCCTTGACCCCGACGGCCTTAGCGGCGAGGAAATGCCCTAGCTCATGGGCGGTGACGAAGAAGACGATGGCGAGAACGCCGCCAATTGCTCCTAGCAAAGTGTCCCCGAGGCTACTTGACCGGGCTCTCTAACAAGCCCCGGCTATGGCGGCGGCGGCCAAGGAACGAGCCTCTCGATCGGCTGCCAAGACATCGTCGACGCTTTCGACCGATTGCACCCCGAGACCTTCCAGGGTTCGCTCGATGACCGAGGTGATCGACCGAAAGCCCAAACGGCCGCCGAGGAACGCTGCCACGGCCACCTCGTCGGAAGCGTTGTAGACCGCCGGCGCGCTCTGGCCCAACCGAGCGGCGAAGTACCCGAGGGCGAGGGCCGGGAAGCGGGTGAGATCCGGTGCTTCGAAGTTTAGTGACACGCCAGCGAAGTCGAATGGTTTGAGAACGTCCGGAGCCCGTTCCGGAAAGGTCAGGGCATAAGCGATTGGAAGTCTCATGTCGGGCGCGCCGAGCTGCGCCTTGATGGAACCGTCGCGAAACCGGACCATCGAATGCACCACGCTTTCGGGGTGAATCACCACCTCGACCTGATCGACTTCTAGCTCGAAGAGCTGCTGGGCTTCCATCACTTCCAACGCCTTGTTGGCCATGGTGGCCGAATCGATCGTGATGCGATCGCCCATCGACCAATTCGGGTGAGCCAAAGCCTCGGCCGGCGTGACCGACTCGAGCTGGTCGACCTCCCAGGTGCGAAACGGTCCCCCGCTGGCGGTGAGGATCACTCGCTCCACAGATTCTCGATCCTCTCCGGTCAGACATTGGAAGATTGCCGAGTGCTCGGAGTCGACCGGGATCAGCTGTCCGCCGCTTCGTTCCAGCTCACGCCGAATCAACGGACCTGCCGCCACCATTGACTCCTTGTTGGCCAGGGCGATGCGATTTCCCGCCTTCGCCGCGGCCATCGTCAACGGCAAGCCGACCAAGCCGACGACGCCGTTGACCACCACTGCGTTCGGAATGCCAGCCAGCTCCTCTAGCGCCTCGGGCCCAAAGCTGACCCGGGCTCGGAATTCGCGGGAGAACTCCTCGCGTTCTTCGATCGAGCCCCCCGCCACGGCGATTTTCGTCTCCGGCCGCGAGCGGGCGATTTCAGCCAATCCCGCACTGGGGCGCCGGGCCCCGATCCCTGCCACCGGCCAGCCGAGCTGATCGGCGACCTCGAGGCTTTGGCGGCCGATCGAGCCGGTGACCCCCAGCACCACCAGGGGCTTCATGCGCTAAAGGAGACCGGCGGCGCCGAGGAAGAGATACGCGGCCGGGACCACGAAGAGCAGGCCGTCGAGCCGGTCGAGCAGACCGCCATGACCGGGCATGACCGCCCCCATGTCTTTCACTCCCAGGCTTCTTTTGATGAGTGACTCGGCGGCATCCCCGATCGGTGATAGCACGACGACGATCGCGATCAAGACCAACGATTGGTTGAGGCTGATCGGGAAGTAGTCGACGGTGGAGAGGAAGGCACCGGTGGCGATGGCCAGAACCGTGCCTCCGACATAACCCTCCCAGGTTTTCTTCGGCGAGAGCGCGGGTGCCATGGGGTGACGACCCATCGCTCTCCCCGAGAAGTATTGCCCGATATCGAAGACGGCGACAACGATCACCAGCAGGAGAATGAGTGGGATGGCCCGGGTCGACCGGCCGATGATGATGGCGAAGCCGAGCAGGGATACCCAGGCAGTGCCAAAGACAGTGAGAGCCAAGTTGTCGAGGGGGCGTCGCCGGGGAACGAGCGAGTAGAAGAGCACCACTGCCAGCGCCGCCAGCAGCACCACGACCAGCATCGGCGCCGGGCCGCCCAGGTGAGCGGCCAGGGCGGTGCCCAGCATGCCCAGTAACCCGAACAAGGCGATGGGGACGTATCCCTGCCGGCGCAACGTGGTGAAGAACTCCCCGAGGGCAATCACCATCAAAAAAGCTATGAACGCGGTGAAGAGCCAACCACCAAAGAAGAGGCTCACGCCGAAAAGCCCGATCAACACCACTGCCGAGATGATCCGCATGGCGAGGTCGCTCGACGCCGCCTGTTCGATGTGCTCGAGCTCCTCTTCAGTAGGCCCGCGCTGGCCGGTGACGTCGGCAAAATCGACCAACCCGGTGCCGACCCCGGCCATCGATGCCGCCATCGGTCCCGGAGTGGACTCGCCTCCCCGAGCGATCTCCTCGGCCAGGTCTCGATACTCAGCCGTGGTAGCTGACAAATAGGCCTCTTCTGAGAGCGGGATGTCTTCGTCCTCGGGTAAGAGCCCTTCCAGTCCCTCGCCGGTCTCGATCGGCTTCTCCCAGGGCCGGCCGAAACGGCGGCCAGCCGGGGTCTCGGCCGCCGTGTCCTCTCGTCCGCTCATGCTCACACTTCTCCGAGTTCGTTCTCTTTGTCGTTCAACAGGCCATCGATCCGGTGGACGAAGCGGTCGGTGAGGTCCTGCAGCTCCTTCTCCCCCCGCCGGATCTCATCGTCGGACACTTCGCCCCGCAATGCCTCGATGTCTTCCTTGCTGTGTCTGCGGACATTGCGTACCGCCACCCGCCCCTCTTCGGCCATATGCCGCACCATTCGGATCAACTCCTTGCGCCGCTCCTCGGTGGGAGTGGGGAAGCTGAGCCGGATGAGAGTGCCGTCGTTGCTGGGGTTGAGCCCGAGATCGGAGGCCTTGATCGCCTTCTCGATGGCGTTGATCGAGTTGCGATCGTATGGCTGCACAACCAGGAGACGCGGCTCGGGAACTGAGAACGAAGCGATCTGCTGAAGGGGCGTCGGGGAGCCGTAGTAGTCGACCTGAATCCGGTGGAGAATCTGGGGATTGGCCCGCCCCGTCCTGACGGTGGCGAACTCGGAGCCGACGTGCTCGGACGCCTGCTCCATCTTTCGTTGCGCCTCGGCCAGGACCTCGGTGATCATCCTGCCTCCTGTTTAGTGGACGATGGTGCCGATGGGCTCGCCGGCGATCGCCCTCACGATGTTGCCGGCCACCGTCATGTCAAAGACCACGATGGGAACCCCGTGCTCCCGGCACATCGTAATTGCGGTGGCATCCATCACCCCGAGCTCCTGGGAGAGGAAATCCATGTAACTGAGCTCGTCGAGCTTCTTTGCATCCGGGTCGAGCTTGGGGTCGGCCGAGTAGATCCCGTCGACCTTGCTTGCCTTGAGCAGGGCAGCGGCGCCGACTTCGACCGCTCGCAAAGCCGCGGCGGTGTCGGTGGTGAAGAACGGGTTGCCGGTACCGGCGGCGAAGACCACTACCCGCCCTTTCTCGAGATGGCGACGGGCGCGCAGTCTGATGTAGGGCTCCGCCAGCTGCTGCATCGAGATCGCGCTTTGCACCCG
>DATFFB010000002.1:0-27860 GCA_035250485.1 Acidimicrobiia bacterium | reverse complement strand
ACCTTGGTCCAAAGGTCGGGAGACCAGCGCAGAAAATGGGGCTCCCATCTGCGAAGGTGACCACGTAATCCGCCACGGCGCCGGTTGGAACTATGAACGATTGAGTGATGGCGACTATCTCTGGACAAGTCCCCTCGGACTGCAATACACCACGAGCGGCAGGCCGCCTCCGTAATGAAGGTATTCCGACGCCGACCTCAAGTAGCTAGCGCTTTCGATCTCCTTTGAACGGGTCGCAGGAATTTCTGCGCAGGTAGACACCCTTTCCGGTCAGAATGCCCACTGGAGTGGAGAACCGTTCGGCTTTCTTGGAGTCAGAGGTGCGAAACCGGATGGAGCTCGCCCTCTACGAGATCAAGCGCGTGATCGCCGGTCAGGATGCAATGCTCGAGCGGGTCCTCGTCTCTTTGCTGGCCGGCGGCCATCTTCTCATCGAAGGCGTCCCCGGTCTGGCCAAGACCTTGACCATCAAGACTGTGGCCCGAGTCCTGGGCGGCACCTTTCGCCGGATCCAGTTCACACCCGATCTCGTTCCCTCTGACCTAATCGGTACTCGGATCTACAAACCGGGAGCCGAGAGATTCGACACCGAGCTGGGCCCGGTCTTTTGCAACTTCCTCCTCGCCGACGAGATCAATCGGGCGCCGGCCAAGGTGCAGTCGGCGCTCCTCGAGGTGATGCAGGAGCGACAGGTCACCATCGGGGAAGAGACCCACATGGTTCCGGCTCCCTTCCTGGTGATGGCAACCCAGAATCCGATCGAGTCCGATGGGACCTATCCGCTGCCCGAAGCACAAGTCGACCGTTTCATGCTGAAGGTGATCGTCGGTTATCCGCAGATCGGCGAAGAGGTCACGGTCGTCGAGCGCTCGCTCCGGCCCGAGCCTGACGTTCGCCAGATCCTCACTCCTGCCGAGCTCTTCGAGCTCCAGCAGCTCACCGCCGAGGTTTACGTCGACCCGGCGATTGCTCGATTCACAGTCGACCTGGCGACTGGAACTCGAAACCTCGCCGCGCTGGGACTGGATCGACTTGCTCCGTATGTTGCTTACGGGTCGAGTCCCCGGGGTCCGATCAACCTGGTCCACGCCGCCCGCGCCCTCGCCCTCTTGAGAGGACGTGGCTACGTCCTACCCCAGGACGTCAAAGACCTGGCGAGAGACGTTTTGCGCCATCGCCTGGTCCTGACGTATCAGGCAATGGCAGAAGAGATAACCCCCGACTCGATCATCGACGCCGTCGTTGCGACGGTACCCGCGCCCGACATAGAGCTGGCCAGAGACACCGCGTGACCCTCGTCGCCTTCGGGCGTCACCGGACTCGCGATCGTCCGGGTCCCGGTCCGGTTCCAGAGGCGGTCTTGAGAGCCCTCGAGATCAAAGTGGCTCGAAAGATCGAGGGTCTCCTCCCCGGCGAGCAGAGATCGAATTCCCAGGGCATCGGCACCGAGTTGACGGCCGTTCGTCCCTACCAGCCGGGCGATGACGTCCGCCGGATCGAGTGGAAGGTCACGGCTCGCACCAACCAACCCCATGTCAGGGTCGACATTGCCGAAAAGAGCCTCCACACCTGGCTGGTCCTCGATACATCCCCATCGATGGGATTCGGAACCGGCGAGCGCCGGAAATGGGACGTGGCCGAAGGGGTCGCCCTTGCCATGGGGCACCTCGCCTCGCGTCGGGGAGGACGTCTCGCGGTTATGACATACGGATCGGCGGACCCGATAACGATTCCCCCTCGCTCGGGCCGGTCGGGCCTTCGCAGTGTCCTCGCCGCCACTCAAAGCCAACCCCAGCCCGAACCAGCGGGTCCGACCTCGCTCGGCTTGGCCTTGGCCCGCCTCGCCCCCATCGCCCGCCAACGAGGTCTGGTAATCGTCGTGGGCGACTTTCGGGGGCAGGGCGATTGGCGCCAAGCGCTCGCCACCCTGGCGTACAAGCACGACGTGGTGGCGATCGAAATCTCCGATCCGCGGGAAACCGAGCTTCCGAATGTTGGTCAGGTCGTGTTGGTCGATCCCGAAACCGGGCGCCAGTTGCGAGTCGACACCACTTCCGAACTGATGCGACGACGCTTTGCCAGCGCGGCTCAGAAAGAGCGTGAATCGGTGGCCGACGCACTGGCTTCGATAGGGGTTCGTCACCTGGTGCTCTCAACCTCCGGGGATTGGTTGCGAGCCCTGGTGACGTTCCTCCGCCGGGAACGGAGGGGATGGTGAGATTCGAATGGCCGGCGGCGCTTTTCGGCTTGGCATTGCTTCCACTCCTGCTTCTCGGCTACTACTTCCTGCAACGCCGCCGACATCGTTACGCCGTCCGTTTTACGAACCTCGATCTGCTGGCCAATTTGGTGGAGGCATCTCCGGGGTGGAGACGACATATTCCTCCCGCCCTCACCCTTTTGGCTCTGGCAGCGACGATCGTTGCCCTGGCTCGTCCCGAAGCGACGGTGACCACCGCTCGCAATCAAGCCACCGTTGTTCTGGCCACCGACACCTCGGGATCCATGGGGGCATTCGACGTGCATCCGTCACGACTATTCGCCGCCCAGAAGTCCGCGCTTCTCCTAATCGACCAGTTGCCGGAGGAGATTCAGGTGGCGCTGGTTCAGTTCTCGACCGAGGCGCGGGTGCTCTTGCCGGCGACGACCGATCGGGAGCTCCTGCGACAAGCAATTGAAACCCTGCGAGCCGACGGACGCACCGCTCTGGGTGATGCCATCGCTTTCTCAGTGGAAACCGGACTGAGTGCGGTTAACTCGGCGCCCGAAGGTCAGAAGCCTCCCTTATCGATCCTGCTGCTCTCCGACGGCGCCAACACGGATGGGATCTATGAACCGCTCGAAGCCGCTGCGATCGCCAGCGAATTCGGGATTCCGATTTATGCCGTGGCCCTTGGCACGGATGCCGGGACCGTACTCAACGTCGACTTGATGGGCAATGTCCAGACAGTCCCGGTTCCGCCCGACCGGGAAACACTCCATCTCATCGCCGAGCAAACCGGAGGGCGGTATTTCGATGCACCGACGGCCGAGGATCTGACCGAGGTTTATCGCGAAATCGGATCCCAGGTGGGTTTTGTGACCGAAGTGCGCGAGCTCAGTTATCTATTTGCCGGAGGCGCCGGAGTCCTGATGCTGGCCGGGGCGGCGTTATCGGCTTTCTGGTTCAACCGGTTCCCATAAATTCTCGCCACGCCGGGGTCTAAGCTCCGAACAAATGTTCGATAGGGAACAGGCGCACATCCTCCACGCCGACCTCGATTCCTTCTTCGCCTCGGTCGAGCAGAGAGACAACCCCGATCTCCGCGGGCGCCCGGTAATCGTCGGTGGAGGTGTGGTTCTTGCTGCCAGCTACGAAGCCAAGGCTTACGGGGTTTACACCCCCATGGGCGGTCGGCAAGCGAGAAAGGTCTGCCCGCAGGCGATCGTGGTCGCGCCGCGCTTTTCGGCCTATGTCGAGGCGAGCAAAGCTGTATTTGAAGTCTTCGAACACACCACGCCGATGGTCGAAGGCTTGTCGATTGACGAGGCGTTTCTCGATGTCGGCGGGCTTCGGCGTGTTTCCGGAACGCCGACTGAGATAGCCGTCCGACTGCGTGATCAGGTCCGAAAGGAGGTCGGCCTCCCCATCACCGTCGGTGTCGCCCGGACCAAATTCCTGGCCAAGGTGGCAAGCGCGGTCGCCAAACCCGACGGCCTGCTCGTGGTACCTCCCGAGGACGAGATCGCCTTCCTTCATCCCTTGCCGGTGGAGCGGCTCTGGGGAGTAGGGCCGATCACCGCGGCCAAACTCCACAACGCTGGCGTTGTCTCGGTTGGCGAAGTGGCGGCCCTGCCGTCGAAATGGCTCGCAGCGCTGCTCGGACCCGCCGCCGGTCACCACCTGCACGCCCTCGCCCACAACCGGGACCCGAGGCCGGTGCACGTTGGTCGTCGGCGGCGAAGCATCGGATCTCAGCGCGCCTTTGGCCGAGTTCCGAAGACGGCACAGGACTTGGAAGCAATCGTGGTCGGCCTCGTAGATCGAATCACCCGTCGTCTGCGCGGCGGTAATCGAGTGGGAAGAACGGTGGTGCTGCGTCTGCGTTTTGACGACTTTTCGAGAGCCACCCGATCGCAAACTCTCACCACCGCCACCTCCAATACCGAAACCATCCTGCGGGCTACTCGAGAACTGCTGTCCGAAGCGATGCCACTGATCGAGGAGCGAGGGATCACCCTCGTGGGAGTGTCGATCGCCAACCTCGATGACGATGACGCTGTTCAGCTGGCATTGCCATTTGATAAGCACCACCGAACTGAACTCGATCTGGCCATCGACGATTTGCGCACGCGCTTCGGTAACAAGGCCGTCACTAGAGCTGTGTTGCTCCCCTCCGACGAGAGTTGGGAGTTTCCTTTGCTTCCCGATCGACCCGCGGGCCAACAGGCCTAGGACCCATGTTTGATCGAGCTTGGTTGCAAGCGAGTCGTTTGCAACGGTCAGGTTTCGGACTCGATTAGTGACTTGATGGTGGAAGCGCTCCGCTCCATCATCGGCCGGATTTTCTCCCTCATCGAGTCATCCATATCGGGGAATTCTCCGCCCAGCACCAGCTTCGTTTGGTTCTCACCTAGAGGTTCGACGAGCATCTTGCCGTAAATCGTCATCGGTCCGTCTTGCGTTCTGGTTCGCATCGCCCTCTCGGGTTGGAATTCGATAATTTCCATCGTTCCATCTGTGATCGTCCCAAAACGGTTGGTGCGCCGTTTGATGATGGTGCCGACGCCCACCGGATCCCCTGAGGTGGGTTCCAGTTCCACAGTCGAATCCCAGCGGGGATGGTTCTCAATATGGTGAATGGCGCAAAAATCCCAGACGGTCGATGTGGGTCGATCAATCACCGTAGAAACCTCGAGCTCCATCTTTTTCCCTTATTCGGCAACCCGGCGTGACATTACATACCGCGACTGGGAGGTCGACAGCGACGCCTAGGGCCGCGTCGTAGTCTCGCCACATGGTCGACATTCGGGCGGGCGAAGGTCGCATGGTCGCTTGGATGGCCGGTCTCTTCGCGGTCACTCAGGCTGGCCACGGGCTGGGCTCGAACGCCGCCGATACGCTGTTCTTTCTTCGTTTCGGAGTCGAGTACCTGCCGCTGATGATCCTCACCTCGGGGCCGGTGCTGATGCTGGCGACGCTGGGTTATACCGTCGGCCTCGGACGCCGGGGGCCTGCTCGATGGCTAGCTCCTCTCCTGGCTGCTCTATCGGGGATGGTGTTGCTCGAGCGCGTCGGAGTTGATACCGGCTGGCCAGGGGTTTACGTCGCCATTTGGCTCGGAGCTCAGATCGCCATTCTCCTCTCGTACACGGTCATGTGGAGTGCCGCGGGCGAGGTCTGCACGACGCGTCAAGCCAAGCGGCTCTTTCCTTTGTTTGCCACCGCGGGTATTGGTGGCGGCGTGGTCGGCAATCTTGTCACCGGCCCGCTGGCCAGCGCCATCGGCACCGAGAACCTGCTTCTGGTCCATGCCGGTTTGCTGATGGCCAGCGCCCTCGTCACGACGACTCGTGTGACCCGCTTCTTCTGGCGCTCGGACTCAGCGACCCCCAGCGGAATCCTGGATGACCTGCGATCGGGCTTGGCCTTGGCGCGGACGACTTCTCTGTTGAGGCTCATGTCTTGGACCGCCGGCGCTTTCTCGGTGCTTTTCTTTCTCGTTTCCTTTCCATTCAGCGTCGTCGTCACCGACTCGTTTGCGAGCGAGGCCGAGGTGGCCGGCTTTCTCGGACTCTTCTCCGCCACGGCCACCGCCCTGACGTTCATGGCCTCCTTTTTCTTGGTCAATCGGCTGTTCACTCACATCGGAGTTGTCGCCACGCTCCTGATCGTTCCGTTCGTCTATGTCTCGGGGTTTGGGTCCTGGCTGATTTCCTTCGGGCTCCTGTCAGCCAGCATCGTTCGGGCGGTGCAGTGGGTGGCAGTCAACGCCGTCGGAGGCACCTCATGGAGTGCGCTCTTCAACGTGATACCGGGGCGCCGACGAAGTCAGGTCATGGCATTCATCAATGGCGTTCCAACCCAGCTTGGAACCATGGCCTCGGGTGGGCTGTTGATTCTCGCCAGCAGGCTGTCGCCCGATGCGAGCAGTGCCATCGGCTTGTCACTCGCCCTGGTCACATTGGTGCTGGTGGTGCGAATGCGACCCGCCTACACCAACGCGTTGGCAATGGCGGTGAAGCAGGGGATGGTCGATGTGTTCGCGGCGCCGTTGCCGAGCGCGCTGAAGCCGACTCTCGACGCCGAAGGCCTCGCCGCCCTGGTCAAAACTCTCGGCGATCGCCAGCCAGGGGCCAGGCTCCTGGCACTACGAACCTTGAGTCGACTGCAAGGCGATGCGGCTCGCAAGCACTTGTCACCCCGATTGAGCGACCCAGACTCAGGGGTGCGGGCAGCCGCGCTGGAGACCCTCGCCTCAGTCGACATCGCCAGGTCAATGCTGTCCGATCCGTCGAGCCGCGTGCGCAGGTCAGCTCTGGCCGTGCTTGATCGTCACGACGAGGGGCTTGGCGAAGGCGCGGAGTCGGTCCTGGACGATGCCGACCCCCTTGTTCGATCACAAGCGGCGTCCATGGTGGATAGCGAGCGAGGTCGGAGAGTTATCGACGAGATGCTGACATCGGCCGATCCATCGCATCTGACCGCTGCCTTGCTGGCGCTGGCCAAAGAGCCTTCGCTTTCCGCTATCCCATCGGAGCAATTCGCGGCTCATCCTGACCGACGGGTCCGGGCCGCGGCCGCTCAAGCCATGGGAAGCCCGGCGAGCATCGGCCTCCTCGAGGAGATGCTCGACGATTCATCGATCAGGGTGAGGGCAGCGGCGGCAGCAAGCCTGGCGTCGAGCTCCCCGGAAACGCTGATCGACGTTTTGGCACGCGGGTCGGTAAGAGCATCCGAGGCGGCACTGGTGGCGATGACCGATGCCGGCCTGGGGACCGAGCAGCTCGAAGGCTGGATAGCCGGCGAAGTAGAGCGGGCGCGGTTTCTGCGTCGCCACCAGCTCGCCCTTGCCGGCCTCCCTGCTGATCCGGTCCTCGACTACCTGCGCCGGCTCCTGGCCCTGCGTCAGCGTCGCCTGGAGCGTTGGGCGCTTCTCGCCTTCCGGGATCCGCGGCTGCTCGAGATGCCCTGGGTTCGCCGCGGGGTCTGGTCCTCGGACCCCGACACGCGCGCCTATTCCCTGGAGGCGCTGGATTCAATCCACGGCAATGTCGCCGTACGAGGATTGATCGCGTTGCTCGAGGACACCGAGCCCCCTGACGTCGCCGATCCCCGGTCGAGCCTGCGGGAACTCGCCAACGACTTCGACGAATGGATTCGGGCTCTGGCCACACGGGTTCTGCAGGAGGCGAGCGCAGATGACCTGCCCGATTCGGCGGGAGTGTCAGGATGGACCGTGCGCGAGACCCAGCTCCTCACTCCCCTTGACCGGGTGCTTGCCCTGCAGCGGGTAGCGATGTTTTCCGAGGTGGACCCCGAAGACCTGGAGAAGATCGCACAGGTGACGGTCGAGCGCCGCTACGAGGCGAACGAAGTCATCTATCACCAAGGTGATGTCGGCGACGAAGTGCTCGTGATCGTGATGGGAGAGGCGGAGATCCGTCACGGTCGGGACGAGATTCGAAGTTATGGGGCGGGAGAGATCGTCGGCGAGCTCGCCTTTCTCCGACGAGCGCCCCGCTCGGCGGATGTGCTCGCCGGCGACGATGGGCTGCAGGGCCTGGTCCTGGGCGCGTCCGAACTACAGGGGATACTCGAGGAACGACCGGAAGTAGCAATGGCGATGCTGGCGACGCTGGCGGAGCGGCTCGGGACCATGACCGTCGCGCGCGAGGAGACGACAGATCGACCGCCGTAACGCCAACGTGACGTGCCACCATGGGTCTTCGTGACGGCACGTCGGCCGGTGATCCGGTTGGTACTGATACTGCTGACGGCGGTTTTCGCCGTCCCGGCGGCGGTTCTGTTGTTCGCAAGCAGTTCGGCTCCTGGCGCCTGGGGTGCGCCGGGGGCGCCATTGGCCTGGGGGACCGCTTTCGCCATCATTGGCTACGTCGTCGATCGCTCGCGGCCCGACAACCCGATCGGCCGGCTGCTCCAGGTGGCAGGGATCGGGTCTGCCGCTCTCGAAGTGTTCTATCGAGTGGGAGTCATGCTCACTGGGACGTCAGCTTCGCCTTTGGGCGCGATCGGCGCCTTAGGCCCTTCGTGGATGTGGATGATTCCCATCGCGGCGCTGTTTCATGCCCTTGCCATCTTTCCCGATGGACAACTCCTGTCGGGGCGATGGCGGCTCGCGGTTATCGGGTTGTGGACCGGGGCTGTGCTTTCGTTCCTGGGCTTCTTTTTCGGCCCATCCGACGTGCCTGGCTTTTCGAATCCGCTCGAACTGAAAAGCCTCGAATCGCTAACCACTGCTCTCCAGTTCGCCAGCTATTTGTTTCTCCAGATTTCTGCCTTGTTGGTGGTGATCTCGATCATCATTCGCTTCCAACAGGCCACCGGTGATAGCCGTTTGCAGCTGAAGTGGGTGGTGTACGCCAGCGCTCTCAACGGATTGGTCATCGTTGTCGTTGAGGTGATATTCCGGCTGTTTGTGCCCCGCCTCTACCAGTCGGGAACCTGGCTCGTGAGCCTTGTCATCTTGTTCATTCCGATCGCCATCGGTGTGGCCATCCTTCGTTATCGCCTCTATGCGATCGATCGTCTCGTCTCGCGGACGGTGAGTTATGGACTGGTGATTGGCCTGTCGGTGGCGGTCTACGTGGGAGCGGTCTTCCTACTCCGCGCGGTGCTTCCCGGAGAGAGTGATCTGGCAGTGGCAGGCTCAACCCTGGCGGTAGCCGCGATGTTCAACCCCGCCCGTCGGCGTTTGCAGGACACGGTGGACCGTCGTTTCAACCGGGGCCGATATGACGCCGAGCAAGTGGTGGCGTCTTTTGCCGCCCGCCTTCGGAATCAGGTCGAGCTGGGATCGCTCACTGGTGGATTGACCGGCGTAGTGACCCGAACGGTCCAGCCGGCCTCAGCATCGGTTTGGATCAGGCAGGACTAGAGATGGACCACCGGGCTGGTGAGAGTCCGGGTGATTCCTTCGATCGATTGGATCCGGGCCACGACCAGTTTGCCGAGTGCGTCGACGTCGGGAGCTGAAGCCTTGACGATGACGTCGTAAGGGCCTGTCACATCATCGGCCGATTCGACGCCCTGGATGGCGCGCACTTGCTCGGCGACATGAGCGGCCTTGCCCACCTCGGTCTGGATGAGCACGAATGCCTGGATCACGAATGCTCCTAACGGTTGGGGCTGTGTTGGTAGGCGACTATACCGACAGGGGGCGGGGCGCGCCCGGGCAGGAGATCAGTAGCCGTCGGAGCCGATCCGGACCGCCTTGGCAAACGGCCGCCCATCCTGTTCGTCGACTTCGAAGACGATCCGCTGGCCCTGGCGCAGGCTCCGGAAGATCGAACCATCCAGGGCTCCGGGCTGGAGATACACCTCGGAGCGATCGTCGTCGCGAATGATGACCCCGGCTCCAGTTACGGGGTCGTACACCTTGACGACTCCCTGCACGAACTAAACCTTCTCCACCTTCCCGGCCCGGATGCAGGAGGTGCAGATTCGGGCGCGGCGGGTGTTGGACCCATGCTTGACGCGGATCAACTGAATATTCGGGAGCCAGCGCCGGTTATTGCGCTTGTGCGAGAAGCTGACGGTGCGTCCGTAGCTTGGCTCCTTACCGCACACTTCACAGCGGTAGGACATAGAGCAACGAAGATTAGCCGGGCGGGTCTTCCATCAGTAATCGGTCGCCGTCCCGGGATCGGTCTACCTTGACGGGGTGGCGTCGTTGGCACGGCTGGCGGGCATCAAGATCGAAGAGGTAAGTGGAGTCGGCAATGGCCGCGGGAGCTCGCTGCGCCGGTCGGGAATCAAGACCGTGGCCGATCTGGTCGGCTGGTTCCCGCGCCGCTACATCGATCGTTCCCGTAACCCCGAACTTGCCCTGCTGCCGCTGGACGAAGAGGTCACCGCAGTGGGCAAGGTCCAGAAGACCAGCCTTCGCCGCCCCCGCCGCGGGCTGGTGATAGTCGAGTCCACCATCACCGATGGGACGGGCTCGGTGTCGCTGGTCTTTTTCAACCAGGACTTTCGCTATCGCCAACTGAGCGAAGGGACGGAGATCGCCGCCTCGGGAAAGATTCAGCGCTTCAAGGGAAAGCTGCGAATGTCGAGTCCGACGGTGGACGTTCTCGACCGGCCCGTCGAAGGGCTCGCCACCGGTCGCCTGGTTCCGATCTATCCCGGCGTCAAGGGAGTCAAACCGGGCTATATCCGTCGATGGATCCACAACTCACTGCGCCGGTCCTCTCCGCTGAGTGATCCGATTCCGGAACCGATTCGCCAGGAGCTCGAGCTTGTGGACCGTGAGACGGCTTATAACCAGATCCACTTTCCGGGAGAACCGAATGACGTTGACAACGCCCGCCGACGGTTGATCTTCGACGAGCTATTCCGCCTGGAGCTGGCCCTCGCCTTGCAGAAGCGCCGCCAGATGGCCGAATCGCGGGGACGGGCGCACGCCGTCGGTGGGGAGCTGGCCGAGCGCTTTCTGGCCGGCTTGCCCTATGCCCTCACCGAGGCGCAGTGGCGAGTGCTGGCGGAGATCCGCTCCGACCTCCGCGCCCCGCATGCCATGCACCGCTTGCTGCAAGGGGAAGTGGGCTCGGGCAAGACGGTGGTGGCGGTGGCAGCCATGCTGGAAGCCGTCTCGGGGGGATCGCAAGCGGCGGTCATGGCTCCCACCGAGGTTCTGGCCGGACAGCACTTCCTTGGCATCCGCAGCCTCCTCGAGCGAGCCGGCCTCTCACCCGGCGAAGAATCCGAGACGCGCTTGGGGATGGAGAGCCTTTTTGCCGAGCCGTCCTCGGACCTGCCAGTGCGAATCGCGCTGTTGACCTCGGCCCAGGTGCGAACCAATTATGACCCCCGGGCGACACGCTCTGAGGCTCTGGATGCCATCGCCTCCGGCAAGGTCGACTTGGTGATCGGGACCCATGCCCTCATTCAAGAAGGCGTTGCATTCGGCGACCTTGCCGTGGCAGTGGTGGACGAGCAGCACCGATTCGGGGTGGGACAACGGGTTCTCCTGAAAGACAAGGCCACCGAGGCCGACCCCGATCTGCTCATCATGACCGCGACTCCGATCCCTCGGACCCTCTCGATCACCCTCTACGGCGACCTCGACGTCTCTCATCTCGATGAGATGCCGCCGGGTCGATCGGCCGTCGCCACCAGCGTCTTGCCCAAGACCCGTCAAGCCGAGGCCTGGCAGGTCGTGCGTGAGGAAGTGGCGGCGGGCCGGCAGGCATTCGTCGTCTGTCCACTGGTCGAGGAGAGTGACAAGATGGAGCTGACGTCCGCCACTGCGGAGTTCAGCCGCCTTTCGAAGGTCTTCTCCGACCTGCGGGTAGGGCTGATCCACGGCCAGCTCGCCTCGCTTGACAAAGAAGCGATCATGTCCGCGTTCCGACGGGGCCAGATTGATGTGCTCGTGTCGACGACGGTGATCGAGGTGGGGATCGACGTTCCCAACGCCACCGTGATGGTGATCGAGGATGCCGACAGGTTTGGCCTCTCCCAGCTTCATCAATTGCGTGGGCGGGTCGGCCGGGGCGAGCACCCCGGTCGCTGCATATTGATCTCCGACCCCAGCACGCCCGAGGGCAAAGCGAGGATCGCGGCGATGGCGGACACCAACGATGGCTTCCGGCTCGCCGAGATCGATCTTACTCTCAGAGGGCAGGGGACGGTCTTCGGGGCGCGCCAATCGGGGATGGTCGATCTCAAGTTGGCCGACATCATTCGCGATTACCGCGAGCTCTTCGTCGCTCGTCGGGAGGCCTTCGCCCTCGTCGACCGCGACCCCGATCTCTCCGGGCACGAGGAGATGAAAGAGGAGATCCGCGCCCTCCTCGGCGAGAAGGTGGAATGGCTCCTCAAGTCATAGCGAAAAAGTGCGGGTAATCGCCGGTTCGGCCAAGGGGCGATCCTTGATCGCCCCCGCTACCCGTGACACCCGGCCGTTGACCGACCGGGCCAAGGAGGGGATCTTCTCGGCCCTCGGCGAGGGCGTGGTCGATTCCGAGGTCCTCGACCTCTACGCCGGCTCCGGCTCGATCGGCATCGAGGCTCTCTCGCGCGGTGCGAGACGCTGTACGTTCGTCGAGAATGGCCGCAAGGCTCTTGTGGCTCTCCGCCAGAACCTGGCCACGCTTGGCTTCGCCAATCGAGCCGTGGTGAGCGACAGACGGGTGGCGACTTTCCTCGCCTCAGCAGACGGATCATTTGATCTGGTGTTCATTGACCCTCCGTGGGCCCTTCCCGACGCAGAGGTCACAAGAGAGATCTGGGCGGCGGCAGTTTTGGGCATGGGCGAGCTCGTGGTCCATCGTCGACGAACGAGCGCACTGCCTCCGGCTCCGGTTGGTTGGCAGCTTCGGGCTACCTACCGGTACGGTGACAGCCATCTCCTGCGCTATACGCAACAATATGGGGACGAAACGGAGCGACCTTGACGACCGCGCTTTGCCCCGGCAGCTTTGACCCACCGACAAACGGCCACCTCGATGTAATCAATCGCGCCATCGACACCTTCGACCGCGTGGTGGTCGGTGTGGTCGAGAACCCATCAAAGCAACCCTTCCTGCCGGCTACCGATCGAGTCGATTTGCTCAACGAGCTCCTCGAAGGGAGGGTCGAAGTCGAAGCATTCGAAGGGCTGTTGGTCGATTTTGCCCGTAGGAAGAAGGTCGATCTGGTGGTCAAAGGCTTGCGGGCGGTGAGCGACTTCGATTACGAGTTGCAGATGGCGCAGATGAACCGGACCCTGGCTGGAGTCGAGACTTACTTCATTCCCACCAATCCGCAGTGGAGCTATCTATCGAGCTCGCTAGTGCGCGAGGTTGCCCGGCTAGGGGGAGAGGTGGGCACCCTGGTTCCAGAGGCCGTGGTCAGGATTTTGAAGGAGCGGTTGTGACCGACGAGACCGACCTGCGCGAGACCGAGAGCATCGATGTCTTCGAGCTGATCGAGACGCTCATCGCCGAGGTGCAGGAAGCGAAGTCGGTCCCGCTGTCCGGCAACATCCTCATCGACCGTGATTGGATCACGGAACGGCTCCAGAAGCTGCAGGCAGATCTGCCCAACGAGTTGCGGGCTGCTCGCTGGATGGTGCGCGAGCGAGAAGCCTTCATTGCCCGGACGAACGAGAGAGCCAAGGAAATCATGGATCGGGCTCAGACGGAATCGCGCCGGATGGTCTCGGAGAATCACATCCTTTCGGAGGCGGTCGAGGAGGCGAATATCCTGGTCAGGAGGGCCGAGGGTGACGCCCGCCGTCTTCGGCTCGAATCTGAGGACGAGATCGACGGGCATCTCTCGAGAATCGAGACGCTTCTGACGGAGCTGCTGGGCCGGGTCCATTTCGCCCGCGACGAGTTCCACAAGGCCCGGCCCAAGCCGCCACCAGCACCGCTCGACTGATGGGCGACCTTAGATTTCAGGTCTCCGACCTCCTCGGCCATCCCGGCCAGCGCCGAGATGTTTACGGGGAGGTGAAGCTTTTCCTCAAGGTCGGGGAAACCACCACTCGTTCGAGCTCGGCCACTTTTGCCCACCTCACCGCCGTCGGGGAGGGGATCCTGGCCGAGGCTTGGTCGGGGATCATGGCCGATCACGTCTGCGTCCGCTGCCTGCGCGAGTGGGAGGGACCGGTGGAGACCCAGTGGTCGGAGCTGTTCGTCCGATATCCCGAAGGAGACCAGAGTGCGATCGCACCCGACGGGGTCATTGACCTCGAGGGGGTGGTTCGTGACGAGCTCTCCCTGGCCCTTCCCGCCGATCCCCTTTGTCGTCCGCATTGCGCAGGAATTTGCCCAGAATGCGGAGCCGACTTGAATGATGCTCCCTGCGAAGGTCACGGAGACCTCTCCGAGGGACCCTTTGCGGCTCTCAAGCAACTGTTCGGATCCTAAAAGGAAGACACCATGGCGGTGCCAAAGAAGAAAATGTCGCGCATGCGGACGCGTTCGCGCCGGTCAGCCTGGAAGATTGCCCGGCCGTCGACCTCGCTATGTCCGCGTTGTAACACGGTCAAGTTGCCGCACCGGGCGTGTCCCAACTGTGGCACCTACCGGGGTCGCGAGGTTCTCGAGACGGAATAACTTGAATAAGCGCGAATGACAGTCATCGCCCTCGACGCCATGGGAGGGGATCGCGCTCCCGCCGAAATCGTGGCCGGGGCCAAACTCGCCGCCGACGACGGGGTCGAGCTTCTGCTGGTGGGAGCGAAATCGGTACTGCAACCGGAGTTGGGCGGGGCCGAGTTGGCGATCGTTGATGCCTCCGAGGCGATCGGAATGGGGGAGGATCCGACCCGGGCCCTCCGCGAGAAGCCCGATGCCTCGATAAATGTCGCCGCCCGCCTGGTGCGGGATCGTGCGGCGGGCGCCTTTGTCTCGGCGGGCTCCACCGGCGCAGCCATGGCAGCAGCAGCAATCGTCGTCGGCCGGGCACGTGGGGTTCTCCGTCCAGCCCTGGCCTCGGTGATCCCCACCCCCGAGACCCCGACCCTGATCCTCGACTGCGGCGCCAACACCGAGGTGAAAGCCGAGCACCTGATTCAGTTCGGGGTGATGGGATCGGTGGCCGCCGAGATCTTTTTCGGGATGGATGCGCCCAGGGTCGGCCTCCTCAATATCGGCGAGGAACCGGGCAAGGGCAGGGCATTGGAGAAGGAGGCGTTTCAGTTGATGGCCGATGCGCCCATCAACTTCATCGGAAACGTCGAAGGCCGCGATCTCGGCGGAGGAAAGGCCGACGTCATCGTCACCGACGGCTTCGTGGGCAATGTCGCCCTGAAAACTACGGAGGGCATAGCGCAGATGGTCACGAGGCTCGTAGCAGATGCTGCCAGCTTGCTCCCCCCCGCCGTTCGCCAGCATCTATTGGATGCTTTCTCGCCGGTGGGCGATCGGCTGGATTACGAGAACACAGGCGGTGCTTATCTCCTGGGGGTAAACGGGGTGGTCGTCATCGCCCACGGCTCCTCAGGTCGGATCGCCATCGCCAATGCCCTGCGCATGGCCCGGGACGGATTGGCCCGCGACCTGGTGGGCGAGATGAAGAGGCGCCTGGCGCAGGCCTCCGCGACCGGACGGCAACTGGTTGATGAGCGGCCCGCCAGTCCTTAACGACCTCGAGGACGCCCTCGGCTATCGCTTTCGCGACCCCGAGATTCTCGAGGCGGCCCTGGTCCACCGCTCCTACCAGGCCGAGCACCCCGACGTCGCCGACAATGAGCGCTTCGAATTTCTCGGTGACGCCGTTCTCGGCCTCGCTATCACCGCCTTCATATATGAGGAGTACCCGGCGATGAGCGAAGGACAGATGGCCAAGGTGAGGGCGGCAGCTGTCAGTCGCGACGACCTGGCCGAGATCGCGCTAGGCATCGGGCTGGCCTCGCATATCCGCCTAGGCCGCGGAGAAGAGGTGACCGGGGGAAGGACCAAAGCTTCGATCCTCGCCGACACGCTGGAGGCGGTTATTGGAGCCGCCTATCTGGACGGTGGATACGAAGCCGCAGCGGCTTGCGTCGCCCGGCTCTGGGAAAGAGCGGTTCGCATCCGTGCCCGGCGCCCGGGAGGAGCCGACCACAAGACCCGACTGCAAGAGGTCCTGGCGGCGACGGGCCTTCACCCGGTGTACCGGGTCGAGGCCAGCGGACCAGATCATCGCAAGGTCTTTCACGCCGATGTGATCGTGGGGGGAAGCCTGCGGGGGCAGGGGAGTGGCGCTTCCAAGCGCGAAGCCGAACAGGAGGCTGCCCGCGCCGCCCTTTCCGTCCTTACTGCGGAACGGCTCTCCGACTCAGACGGGGCTGTCGGCTAGAAAAAGACGTTCGGCGATGAATGGGCTCACTCCCACCCGGTCGCCATCGTGTACCGCGACCGTGAGCGTGCCGTCGGGGGTCCGTGCCACGAGCTCAACCCTCGCCCCGGGACGAAGCCCCGAATCATCGAGAAAGCCCATGATCCCGTTGTCGAGCTCCAGTTCCTCGGAAACGCGATGAAGAAAGCGGGGCTCCGAACCCAACTCCGACATCTGCTCGAGCCGGGGCTGGCGGTATCCGGCGCCAGGGATGGGGTTGCCATGGGGACAGGTCGTTGGCTGGCCCAGCTTTGCGAGCATCGCCGCTTCGACGTCGTCGGAGATGGCGAGCTCCCACACCTCGGCTTCAGCGTGGACCTTGACCCAGGGAAGGCCGAGCACCTCGGTGAGGAAGCGCTCGGCGAGGCGGTGCCGGCGGACTACCACCTCCGCCAGGTGGCGGCCCTTGGGGGTTAGGGCGATCTCGGTCCCTTTCTCTACCAGCCCATCGGCTTCCATTTTCCGGGTCATCTCCGAGACCGAGGCGCGACTGACCCCGAGCCAGTCGGCGATCCGGGCCCGAATCGGAGCCAGTCCCTCCTCGCTCAGCTCGTAGATGGCCGCCACGTACTCTCGGTAGGTGGCGGTGTAGGGGTCTTCAGCCATGCCAGTTCCTCGCTGTTAGGTGAGCCTAACCCTTGCCGTCAGGCTTGTTTGCACTATGAGCCCAGGGAAAATATGGTTGCAGCCATGAAGTCAACAATCTTGCTCGTCGTCGTGCTCCTCCTGGCCTGCGGAGGCAGCGCTGCCACCACCACGACCCCAACTGCTGTCGCCGACGAAGGAACCGTAGTGCTTTATTCCGGTCGGACCGAAGAGCTGGTTGGCCCCCTGCTGTCCCGCTTCGAGGAGGAAGCAACCATCGATGTGGACGTCCGCTATGGCAGCTCTCCGGAGATGGCGGCGACGATTCTGACCGAGGGAACCGACTCGCCCGCCGACCTCTTTTACTCCCAGGACCCGGCCTCCCTCGGTTCAGTGGCGGACCTCATGGAACCGCTGCCCGAATCGATTCTGAGCCTCGCTCCGGAGCGCTTTTCGGATCCCGACGGTCGCTGGGTGGGGATCACCGCTCGCTCGCGGGTACTGGCCTTCAACCCCGAGCTAGTGGCCGAAGCCGACCTCCCGGCTACCTACCGGGAACTCGTCGACCCGGAGTGGAGCGGTCGCTTTGGCATCGCTCCGACCAACGGTTCGTTTGTCACCTTCGTTTCGGCGATGATTTTGCTCGAGGGCGAAGAGGCCACGGGCGAGTGGCTGGAAGGCATCGCCGCCAACGATCCGGTCACCTTCGACGGCAACTCTCCAATCGCTGCCGCGGTGGACGCGGGCGACCTCGAGCTTGGCCTCATCAATCATTACTACCTGCGAGAACTGGCGGCCGAACAGGGCTCCATAACAGCCCAAAATCACTTCTTCACCGAGCCCGACGCCGGTTCGCTGGTGATGCCCTCGGGAATCGGGATCCTCAGCACCTCCTCCAATCCCGAAGGGGCAGAAGAGCTGATCGAATTCCTCCTTTCCGCCGAATCACAGGCTTACTTCGCCGAGACCAATTTCGAGTATCCGGTGGGTCCGAACGCGCCCGCCCCGGAGGGTCTGCCGGCCATCGACACGCTGGTCAGCCCCGTCCTTTCCGGTGCCGAATTGGCGGGTGTGCTCGATCAGGCGACCGACCTGATCGCCGCCGCCGGCCTCGCCTGAGATAAGTGTGAGCACGGCCGTCGCAGACGCGGGCGTGCTCTCGGCACCGGGCCGGAGGGCGCCAGTAAGGTTGCTCGGGGTCGCCACCTTGACCGTGGTCCCGCTGCTTTTTCCGTTCGGGTTCCTGCTTTGGCAGGCGCTGGCGGGGGGATGGCAAGGGGTGCTGCCGGCCGGACGACTAGCGGAACTGGCCCTCAACACGCTTCTCCTCACCGGGCTCGTGGTGATCGGCGCTGTCGTGATCGGGTTTGGGACCGCCTGGCTCACCACCCGCACCGATCTCGGGGGTGCTCGTGTGTGGTCGACCGTGGTCGCTCTGCCCTTGGTGATTCCCTCCTATGTGCTCGCCCTCGTCCTCCTCACCGGGACCGGTCGGCAAGGGATCCTCAGCGGAATGGTGGTGGCGTTGGGAGGAAATCCTCTGCCGATCCCGCGCGGGCTTCTTGGTGCCGTGCTGGCTCTCGTGGTTTCAACTTTTCCTTACGTTCATCTCAGCCTCGTGCCGGCCCTGCGGAGGGTCGACCCAGCTCTCGATGAGATCGCCCGCGCACTCGGTGCCGGTCGGCTGAAGAGATTGCGCACGGTCTTGCTTGCCCAAGTGGGTCCTGCCTTGCGGTCGAGTGCGCTTCTCGTTGGCCTCTACACCCTGGCTGACTTCGGGGCGGTTTCTCTCCTCGGTTACGACACTTTTACGAGGGCGATCTTCTTGCAGTACGCAGGCCGCATCGATCGGCGGCCGGCGACTTTGCTCGCCGCAGTCCTCGTGCTGATGGCTCTCGCTGTCATTGGGCTCGAGCGATCCACTCGTCCGCCTCGCAGCGAACGTAAGGGTCGAGTAATTCGGCCAGGGAGCCTGCATCGACTATCCAATGGCCGCCGCTTCGGTGCGGTGACCTTTCTAGCTGTGCTGGTGGCGACCTCGGTGGGAGTGCCAGTGGCAGTCCTCGCAGCCTGGTGGATTCGAGGGACAGCCGCCGGACGAGAGACAGTGGCGGTCTGGTCAGAGATGGGTCGATCGATTTCGGTGTCGATCGGGGCCGCGCTGGCGGTGGCTGCCATCGCCATTCCCATCGCCGTATTGGTGACCCGCTACCGAAGCCGCCTCGGCGCCGTCCTGGAAGCTTCGGCCTGGACCGTGAGCGCTTTGCCTCATCTGACTGTCGGCTTGGCCTTGCTTCTCGTGGGAGTCACCCTTCTTTTGCCGTTGTATCAGACGCTCCCATTGCTGTTCGTCGCCTATGTCACCATGTTCTTGCCCCAGGCCCTGGGCCCCACCGAGGCGGCCCTCCGGGAGGTGTCACCCAACCTGGAAGAAGTCAGCCGCTCGCTCGGTCAGTCGCCGTGGCAGACGTTCCGTCGCATCACCATGCCTTTGATCGGAAAGGGGGTGTTGATCGGGGCCGGGCTGGTCTTCCTGACAACCATGAAGGAGCTTCCGGCCACGCTCCTCCTGCGACCCACCGAATTCGAGACCTTGGCGGTGAGGATTTGGTCGACTACATCGGAGGGCTTCTACACGCGGGCGGCATTCGCCTCGCTGGTACTGATAATGATCTCCGCCGTGCCAATGCACTTCCTCGTCAGCCGCGATCTCCGCCATGCTTGATCCCGCCATTACCTGCATCGGAATCGGCAAGCGCTTTGGGCCCACGATCGCTCTGGATGATTTCAACCTCGATGTCAACGAGGGTGACTTCCATACGATCCTGGGACCCTCTGGCTGCGGGAAAACCACCGCGCTTCGAATCATCGCCGGATTCGACCAACCCGACTCCGGCACCGTGGCCGTGGGATCTCAGCTGGTTGCCGGTCCCTCATTGCTGGTGCCCTCCGAAAGGCGCCGGGTGGGCATGGTCTTTCAGGACTTCGCGCTCTTCCCGCATCTCGATGTCGAAGCCAATGTTTCCTATGCGCGCAACATCCGGCCCGGCCAGGTGGCGAGGCTTCTCGAGCTTGTCGGTCTCTCCGGGCTGGAGCGCCGAATGCCCCACCAGCTTTCGGGAGGCCAGCAGCAACGGGTGGCGTTGGCCCGGGCGTTGGCGCCCGAGCCCCGGGTCGTCCTCCTCGACGAGCCGTTCTCCAACCTCGATGCCGCGCTCCGGAGCCACGTCCGCGACGAGGTGAAGGACATCCTGTTAGAGGCGGGGACGACAGCGCTTTTCGTCACCCACGACCAGGAAGAGGCACTCTCGCTCTCAAACCGCGTCTCGGTTATGGCCGAGGGAAGGATCGTGCAAACGGATCGACCCGCCGACCTGTACCGCCAACCCGAGAGCCCATGGGTGGCATCCTTTCTCGGGGAGGCCGATTTTGTTAGGGCCCACGCCGAAGGGGGAACGGCTCTGTCGTCTCTGGGAAGCTTCCCCACCTCGCTCCAGGGCGCGTGCCAGCTCATGATCCGCCCCGAAAACGTGTTCCTCTTCGCTGACGCCGAAGGGCCTGGCCAGGTGATCTCCCGCCAGTTCTTTGGTCACGATCAGCTGGTCTCGATCGCCCTGGCTGGCGGCGAAAGCTTGCGGGCCCGGCTCGGGCCCGCACCCGACTTTCAGGCTGGTGAGCGAGTGTCGGTGAAAGTAGACGAAGCGGTGGTTTTCCCGCTCTAGCGGCGCCTCTTCTAGGTTGAGTCCGTGCCAGAGCTTCCCGAAGTGGAGACGACCCGTCGGTTCATGGTGCCCCACGTTGAGGGACGGCGGATCATCGCCGCCGAGTTGAGGCATCCTCGAACCGGCCGGCGCCACGAGAACCCAGCCGACATCGTCGACCGCCTCCAAGGCCAGCGCGTCGATCGCCTGGACCGTCACGGCAAGTTCCTCCTCGGGCGGCTCGGGTCGGGTCTCACCTGGGTGACGCATCTCGGTATGTCGGGCAGGGTCCTCATCGCCAGTACCGATGATCCCGAGATCGCTCACACCCATTTCTGGGCCAGGACGGATCTGGGGACCGAAATACGCTTCATCGATCCCCGCACCTTCGGCTTCGTGGCAGTTTTCACCCCGGACGAGCTGAACAAGGAACTCAGGCTCGGGCGGGATGCTCTGGCCGATTTGCCGCGCTCACCACAGCTGGCAGCGCGACTGTCGGGTCGCCGGGCGCCGATCAAGTCGCTACTGCTCGATCAACGCATCGTTTCCGGGCTCGGGAACATCTATGCCGACGAAGTGCTCTTTCGGGCGCGAGTTCGACCAACCCGCCCCGGCGGGGAGCTCACCGCAGACGAGCTGAAGAAGTTGCGGGCGGCCATCGTGGCGGTGCTCAGAGCGGGCATCGAAGCCGGGGGTACATCCTTGAATGATCTGGCTTATTTGCTTCCCGATGGCCAGGCGGGGGGCTTTCGGGAACGCCTTTTCGTCTACGGTCGCGAGCACGAGGCCTGCCGGCGTTGCGGGGGGCCGATCGAGCGCATCGTGATCGGAGGACGTTCCTCGTATTACTGCCCGAATTGCCAGGAGTGAAAGCGGTCAAAGCCGTCGTTAGGGGGAGCGTGCAGGGAGTCGGATTCCGACAGGCCACTCGTAGCGAGGCGAGGGGACGCGGCCTCCTGGGATGGGTTCGTAACGAGTATCGAGACGGGACGGTCGAAGTGTGGCTCCAGGGCGAGGACGAGGCTGTGAATCGGATGGTCGACTGGCTCTGGCAGGGGCCCGGGGGTGCCCTCGTGAGCGGAGTCGAATCCGAAACCGTAGCTCCCGATCGCCTGATCCAGGACTTCGTTATCCGTCAATAATTGTGAGCTGGGGGCTAGCCTCAAAATCCCGAATGACACAGGTGTACTTTTGTATTTAAAGACCCTCAAACTGGTTGGTTTCAAGTCATTTGCCGACCGCACGCGGCTTGAATATCGGCCGGGGATCTCGGTGGTAGTGGGGCCTAACGGGTCGGGTAAATCGAACCTGGTCGACGCCGTGCATTGGGTCCTGGGGACCCAGGCTCCCCGCTCGTTGCGCACTTCGAAGATGGAAGATGTCATCTTTGCGGGGACCGTCACCCGGCCGGCGCTCAATCGGGCCGAAGTGACAGTTGTGCTCGACAACACCGGGCGCGATCTCGATCTAGACCTTGACGAGGTGGCGATCACCCGTCGGCTCTTTCGCGACGGCTCCTCGGAGTACGAGATCAATGGCATCGAGTGCCGTTTGCTCGATGTGACCGAGCTGCTGAGCGACTCCGGAGTGGGCCGGCACCAGCACATCATCGTCAACCAGGGACAGGTGGACTCGGTCCTCGCCGCCGATGCTTCCGAGCACCGGGCAATCATCGAAGAGGCCGCGGGCATTCTCAAGCACAAGCTCCGCAAGGAGCGGGCCATGAGAAGGCTCGAGAGGACCGGTGAGGACTGCCAACGCCTGACCGACATCCTCTCCGAAGTCGCCCGCCAGATGCGGCCGCTCAAGCGTCAGGCCGAGGCCGCCCATCGTCAGGAAGAAGCGGCTGCCGAGGTTCGAGCCCTCACTCTTTTTCTGGGAGGCGAAGAGCTTCGCCGCCTCGACGACGTCATCAGCCGGTCTGCCGCGGAAAAAGAGGCACTGGATAGAGCAATACACGCAGCGCAAACCGAGATCGCAGCGCTCGCGCCCGAGGCGGCGGACCTCGCTCGGCGGTCGCAGACGCTTTCGGCCTCCACCGAGACCGACGGCCTTGCCGCGGCGCGTCTCGAGACGACACTCGAGAGCCTTCGCCGAATTGCTCAGGTCGCTCACGAACGACATCGCAGCGGGCTCTCCCGGCGTGAGGATGTCGACGAACGGCGACGTGATCTCGAAGCCGAGCTAGCCGATATCGACACCGAATTATCCGGGCTCATCTCCGCAGAGGAGGCCGCCCGCCAACAGGTCGGGCAATGCGAAGCGACTTTGCGGTTGATCGAAGCCCATGAGCGATCGCTGGCCGATCAGATGGGCCTATCGGCGGAAGGCGCGCTGGCCGTTTCGCAGGGCGAGCATCGCTCGATGGTGGCCTCCGATGAACGCGACCGGCATGAGCTCGACGAGGTACGCAAGCGGCTCATGGTGCTGACCGAGCAGATTGGAGCCGAAAACGAGGCCGCCGAGCGGCATCTCAACGAGACCCGAGCTCTCGATAGCGAGGTTGGGTTCGCCAGCAGGTCCTATGAGGACGCAGCCGCCAGAAGCCGGCAGGAACAGACGACTTGGGAGCAGGCCCAGTTGGACCAGCAGGAGGCGCGCTTCGCCGCGGCTGCGGCCAGGGCGCGTAGGGAAGCGATCAGCCGCACGGGAGACATCGAATCACAGCGCCTCGTCGCCCAGGCGCAGGGTGCCCGCGGGTTGATCACCGACCTGCTGTCGGTGCCGGCGGAATGGCTCGCGGCCACCGAAGCTGCTCTTGGCTCGTGGTCGCACGCAGTCGCCTTCGAGTCGGGGGCGGACTTGGAAGATGCGGTGCGCCAACTGAAAGCGCATGGGGGTGGCGGGGTCTCCGTCGTGGGCGACTGGAAGGGCGCGGGTTACGATGCTTCCGCCGTCGCGCACCAGATAGGTCTTGAGGCGTTGATCGATTTGATCGGCCTCAGCGGCGAGTCTGCCCTGGGCCGCGCCCTGCTCGGGGATGTTGCCGTGGCCGAAGGATGGGCAACCGCCTGGGCGGCGGTGCAGCGTCACCCCGGTCTGCGGGTGGTCACTCCCGAAGGCGACCTGATCACCATCGAGGGGATCTGCACGGCTCATCCCGAGAATCGATCACTGCTCGAGGCCGAAGCCGACCAGGAGGGGGCGGAGCTGGAGCTAGCCCGGGCGACTAGCAGGGTCAACACCGCCCACCGCCAGTTCGAAGGGAGCCGAAATGCGGAGCGGGCCGCCCTCGAGACGCTTGAGGCTTTGGAGATCAAGCTCGCCGGCGCCACCGAGATGCTGGGTCGATCCCGACGGCACAGCGCCGAGTTGGCGGCCGAGGTCGGGAGACTCCATTCCCGGGAGTCTCTCTTGGAGACCACGATTGGCGAACGGCAAGCCGCCCTCAAACAGCTCGTTGCGTCGATGGAAGCTCTCGAGGGCGATGAGGGCCGGCGGCAGGCTTTGTTAGCCGAGCTGGACGATCGCCGGCGGCAGTTGGCCAAGGAGCAGGAGCAGACCAGGGAGCTTTGGAAGCAGGCGGCAATGGCCTCATCGATGGCCGCGGAGCGGCGGTCGATGCTCGACGCTCGTCAGCAGTCGGTCAACGCCGAGCTTTCGGGAGGGAGTCAGCCGGGCCGCATGGTGACGGTCGAAACTCTTTCCCGTCTCGCCAGGGTGGAAACGCTGGCCCGACGGGCGATCGACGTCGTGAACGGGCGGATTAACGAGCTGCGTGACCGACTCGCAGCCGAGCGCGCCGAGAATCGCACAGTCAATCTCGACCTCAGCGAGCGCCAACTGCGGCTCGCTGACCTGGAGGCATCGCTCGACACCGACAAGTCGGCTCTGGGCGAATTGGCCATTGCCGCCGCTGAATCCCGAGTACGCCGGGAGGCGGTCGTCGAATCGTTGGCCCGCGAAGCGGATGCGTCGCCAGAAGAGGCACTGGCGGCGAACCGGCCCGCAACCGCGAGCGAAGATCTTTCCGAGCTCCTGGCGACACGCGCTGCCCAGTTGCGACGAATGGGACCCGTAAATCCCCTTGCTGCCGAGGAGTACCGGGAGCTATCCGAACGGCACGAGTTCATGAGCAGTCAGCTCGAAGACCTCGAGAGGTCGCGGACGGAGCTCCGCAAGGTGATGAAAGCCCTCGACGAGGAAATCGAGAGCCGATTTGTCGCCGCCTTCGAAGAAGTCGCCGCCAACTACGCGGAATACTTCACCGTCCTCTTCCCAGGCGGTCAGGGAAAAATGCGGCTCACCGAGCCCGATCAGCCTCTCACCTCCGGTGTCGAGATCGAAGCACAGCCTCATGGCAAGAAGATCGCCAAGCTCAGTCTGCTGTCCGGTGGGGAGCGATCGCTGGCGGCGTTGGCCTTCCTCTTTGCAGTCTTCTCGGCGCGGCCCTCACCCTTCTACATCCTTGACGAGGTGGAGGCGGCTCTCGACGACGCCAATCTCCGCCGCTTCCTCAGATTGCTAGAAGCGTTCCGCGGTGAGAGCCAGCTCATCCTGATCACCCACCAGCAGCAGACGATGGAGGCGGCCGACGTCCTCTATGGGGTGACGATGGAACCGGGTGGTTCCTCGCAGGTCATCAGCCGCCAGTTCGTTCTTACCTAGATCGGGCGCGGTTCCCCGCACTGGATTTAGGCAAGAATGGTGGGAATGGATTGGCTGCTCCCCGCCCTCGCCATCGTGGTGCTTCTACTGCTGGTCGGAGGGTTCTTTTTTTATCGACAACGGGAGGAGGCGGCGCCCCGGACCACCGTCGTCAAGCCAACCATCGAGGGGCGGATTGCAAAATCGCGTACCGCCCTTGGTCAGTCTTTGCGGGGGGTCTTCGGACGGGGATCCCTCGACGATGAGTTCTGGGAGTCGATGGAGGAGGCTCTGATCGGTGCCGACGTCGGACTGGCTACCGCTACGGGGGTGGTCGAACGCGTCCGCCGCCAGAAGCCGACCGACGCAGCGACCGCTCGCTCGCTTCTCGACAGCGAGTTGCGATCGGTTTTTGAAAACGTCGATCGGCGGGTCGACCTCGAAGGGGATCCGGCCGTGGTGTTGGTGGTGGGCGTCAATGGCGCCGGGAAAACAACCTCGATCGCCAAGCTCGCCGGTCGCATGCTGGCCGACGGCCACCAGCCGCTACTGGCCGCCGCCGACACCTTTCGCGCCGCCGCCGATACCCAACTTCGAACCTGGGCCGATCGGGTCGGAGTACCGGTGGTGGGCGGTCGGGAAGGTTCGGATCCGGCGGCGGTGGCCTTCGATGGATTGAGTGCCGCCAAGGCGCGGGGCAAGGACGTCGTCATTGTCGATACGGCTGGTCGCCTGCACTCGAAGCAAAACCTGATGGAAGAGCTGCGCAAGATCCGACGAGTCCTGGAACGGGAGGGTGGTCGCATCACCGAATCTCTTCTTGTTCTCGATGCCACCGGGGGCCAGAACGGAATCGCGCAGGTGCGAGAGTTCGGGCAAGCGATCGGGCTCACCGGCATCATCCTCACCAAGCTCGACGGGACCGCCCGCGGAGGGATAGTGGTCGCCGTCGAGAACGAATTGGGCGTACCCGTCAAATTCATCGGGGTGGGGGAGCAGGTTGAGGATCTGATGCCATTCGAGCCGGATGCCTTTGTCGACGAGTTGCTGGCCGACGCATGACCACCGACGACGAGACGCTGGCGGCGATGGCACGGGAGGCTGCTCTCGGGGCCTACGCCCCGTACTCGAACTTTCGGGTCGGAGCCGCAGTGCTCGGAGCCGACGGCCGCATCTTCACCGGGGCCAACATCGAGAACGCTGCTTTTCCCGCATCCAATTGCGCCGAAGCCACGGCTATCGGCACCGCGGTTTCGGCCGGAGTGCGCCAGGTGGAGAAGATCGCGGTGGCATGTATCGATGCCCCCTCGCTTGACGCCGCCTATCCGTGTGGCCGCTGTCGTCAAATCCTCAGTGAGTTCGGCACGCAGAGAGTCCTGGTGACCACCGCCGATTCAGATACGAGAGAGCACACCCTCGAAGAGCTTTTGCCCCATCAGTTCAAGCTCTAGCCGGGCATGAGTGTCCCCCGCGTCTTCTTTCTGATTCTCGACGCCTTCGATCCGGTGCGGTTGTCCCCGCACCTCACCCCCAATCTCTGGCGGTGGGCGAACGCCGACGGAGCTGCCACTGGAGTTGGCCGCTCGGTGATGGCGTCCTGCACATATCCGAATCACGCCAGCTTCGTCACCGGTGTTCGACCTGCTCAGCACGGGATCTGGACAAATCATGTCATCCGTGAGGGAGAGGTATTGGGGGCGTGGGAGGCTGGTCCGCTGGCGCCAACTCTCTTCGATAGTCACGGGGGTGAAGCAAGTGTCGCCTTGGGCGATCACCACCTCGTGGGGGTGATGGGAGCAAGAAAGGCGGCCTCGCATTGGCCGCCAGATGGAGCGCTGTCTCCCGACGTCGCCCTCGATCCGCTGGCTTACCCCGCTGA
The DNA here is from genome assembly GCA_035250485.1 of Acidimicrobiia bacterium. Classification (GTDB taxonomy): domain Bacteria; phylum Actinomycetota; class Acidimicrobiia; order Spongiisociales; family ZC4RG35; genus JACCTH01. Next base: position 1,075 of record DATFFB010000002.1, on the reverse strand, counting down.
TGAGGCGGTCCTGCCCCACCTGGTGGAAGCTCTCGGCTCCGAGGCCCGTCTGGTGGTCGGATACTTCGGATCGATCGACACCTATTCCCATATCTACGGCCCGGGCTCGGACGAAGCCGCGGACGCATATCGGAGAGTCGACGATCGGATCGGCCAACTAGAAGAGGCGATCGATTGGCCCCGGTCCGCGATCATCGTCGTCAGTGACCATGTCCAGGACACCGCGGCCGAGCGCCCTGGTATCGACCTGCGTTCCGTCCTCGGTGAAGAGGCAATCGTGGTCGACGAGGGAAGCGCCGCCCTCATCGGCTCCATGCCCAGCCCCGGCGTTCTTCGTGGGGTCGAAGGGGTGGAGGGATGGGAACAATTGGCCGATGGCAATGTCCTCGCCTGGTGCGAGCGGGGGCGCTACTTCGGATCCTCCGAGTTCCCGATTTTGAAGGGAGTCCACGGCGGCGCTCACACTCTCACCCAGCTCGCCCTGGTGAGCGGCGGGCACCCGGCGCGAATTCCTTTGGCGGCGGCCGTCAATGCCGGGGAGGTGCCGGCTGAATCCTGGGCGGGTGCCATCGCCGGCGTCCTTGGCTAGCGCTTCTCGAGCGCCTCGATCAGTTTGGGAAGGATCGGCTGAATCTGGGCCGGGGCCATCTCGGGCGTCCTTGGCTAGCGCTTCTCGAGCGCCTCGATCAGATTGGGAAGGACCTTGTGGACGTCGCCGACGATGCCGAGGTCGGCGATCCCAAAGATGGGAGCGTCGGCATCCTTGTTGATGGCGATGATCACCTTCGAGTCTTTCATCCCCACCAGATGCTGCATGGCTCCGGAGATGCCGCAGGCGATGTAGACGTCGGGCTTCACCGTCTTGCCGGTTTGACCCACCTGTTTGGCATATGGCACCCAACCGGCGTCGACGATGGCGCGAGTAGCGCCGGTGGCGGCCCCGAGCAGCTTTCCCAGTTTTTCGATCAGCTCGTAATTCTCGGCTGAGCCCAGGCCCCGGCCCCCGGACACGATGACCACTGCGTCTTCGAGCTTGGGACCCTCTCGCTCTTCGACGTGCGTCCCGGTCACTTTC
>DATFFB010000001.1:0-37308 GCA_035250485.1 Acidimicrobiia bacterium | reverse complement strand
CGGGAGCCGAACTCGCTTCCCACCGCATCCCACAGCAGCTTGAAAAGCTTGATGCGATCGTGAGCCGAGCCGGTGGAGCCGCGGTAGTACCGGTCGATGTAAGGCCGCAGCTCATCGCTCGCCATATCCCGAAAGCTCGAGGGAATCACGAGGGGACTCCCTCCCAACAACTCCCCCACCGCCTGTTCCACCTTGGGCCAGGCCATGGCCCCAAAGAGCCGAACCAGGACCGCATATTCGAGCTTGGGGATCATCATCCCACCCGGTCCCTCCTCGGGATCAAGGGCGAGGGCGGAGGTCAGGGCCCACATCAGCGATCCCCAACCCATCAGCTCACCGAGTTGGGCCTGGGCCCCGCGGAAGGAGTCGGTGCCGTTGGCCTCCAATGCCTGTGCGATCACCCCGCACATGAAATCCAGCTTGACCGCGAGCCTCGTGCCGGACTGAAGGGTGTATCGGTTCATGAAACCGGAGGCGGCGTAGAAGCCGGTTGCCTTCTCCACGTCGCGATAGACAAGAACGTTCTCCCAGGGGATGAAGGCGTCATCGAAGATGACCATGGCATCGTTCTCGTCGAAACGGCTGGAGAGCGGATTGTCCCAGGGTGATTCGGCCGCGGCTTCGAACGAGCGGCGGGAGATGAGTTTCATCCCCGGGGTGTCCATCGGGGCGATGAACACCAACGCATAGTCGTCGGCCTTGCCCTTCTCAAGATTGGTAGCGGTGTTTTGCGCCACGAAGGTGGCGTGGGTGAGGGCCGAGGCGGTGCCGAGCATCTTCGCTCCCCGCACCACGACCCCATCGTCGCGTTCGGAGACGGCGTGAAGAAAGACATCTTCGACCTCGTGCACCTCTCGGTTCCGGTCGATCGGAGGATTGATGAGGATGTGGTTGAGAAAAAGCGCCTTTTCGGCATAACGCCGATACCACTTCTCGGCGCCCGAGGTGAAGGGGCTGTAGAAGTCCGGGGCCGCCCCCAAGGTCGCCATGAATGACGCCTTGTAGTCAGGGGTGCGACCCATGAAGCCGTACGAGAGCCGGGCCCACGCCGCGATCGCCTCCCGGGCCTCCATCAATTCCCCAGCCGAGTAGCTCGGCATGAAGAACTTGTGGGTGACGATTCCGTGCCGGTCCTTGCCCAGCAGGCCCTGGGCGGGATCGTGGAGGGCGTCGTATAGCCGGGCGACCGACCTTGCCGAGTTCCGAAAGGCCGGATGTTCGGTGACGTCCTTGACCAGCTCGCCGTTGATGTAAACGGATCGCCCATCCCGCAGGCTCTCGAGATACTCGTCCCCCGTGAGAAGCTTGACGGGAGTTTTGCGTTCCATCCAATTGGCATTGTGTCACGAGAACCGATCATGCGCCCCAGGGATGGCTTCAGTAACTCGACCCCTCAAGGGGACGCAGGCTGCCAGGATCGCGTGCTGTGATCAGAGTCGACGGACTTGTCAAGCACTTCCGGGTTCACCGCCGAGAGGCGGGGGTGCGGGCGGGCTTGCGCGGGCTCGTCCGCCGCGAGTACGCCCTGGTCCGAGCGGTCGACGGCATCTCGTTCCAGCTGGCCGCAGGCGAGGTGGTGGGGTTTCTCGGGCCGAACGGGGCCGGAAAGACGACAACACTGAAATGTCTCGCCGGACTTCTTTATCCCGATGCAGGTGAATTGGACGTTGCCGGGTTTCGGCCCTTCGAACGGCACCAGGATTTCCTCGGCACCATCACCTTCGTCATGGGCCAGAGAAATCAGCTCTATTGGGACCTGCCGGCGATGGAGACTTTTCGCGCCAACCGGGAGATTTACCGGATTCCCAAAAGGGATTTCGAAGCCACCTTGGATGTGGTCGTCAACCTGCTTGAGATTGGCCCCTACCTCGACCGACCGGTACGCAATCTCAGCCTCGGCGAACGTATGCGCTGTGAACTGGCCGCTGGCCTCTTGCACCGTCCTCGAGTCCTCTTCCTCGATGAGCCGACGTTGGGGCTCGATGTCACCGCTCAGGCTGCCGTCCGGCGCTTCATAAGGCACTACAGCCACGACTACAGCGCCACTGTGCTTCTGACCAGCCACTACATGGCCGATATCACGGCCCTCGCCCAGCGCGTGTTGGTGATCGATCATGGTGTCCTCCGACACGACGGCGACCTCGCTGCCTTGGTTGCGCGGAGAGCCCCCATCAGACAGATCACTGTCACCCTGGCCGGAGACGTCGACGATCGCGCCCTGGCCCGATTCGGCAACGTGGTGAACCGGTCGAAATTGTCAGCAATCATCGAGGTCCCCCGCGATTCCATCTCAGCGGTGGCTTCGCAGATGCTGACCGCGCTTCCGGTATCAGATGTTTCGATCGCCGATCCACCGATCGAAGAGGTAATCGACAGACTGTTCAGCGAACGTGACGGCTAGATCCTTCCTGGCCCTCGTCAAGACGGAAACCGCGGTTGCGGTCGAATACCGCACCCGCATCCTCATTTGGGTGCTGTCGAGCGTTTTTCCCCTGCTGATGCTGGCGGTCTGGCTTTCGGTAGAGCAGACCTCCGGCGACCGGCTCGGATGGAGCCGGGAGGAGCTCATTGGTTATTACTTCGCAGCAGCCGTGGTCTCCCAACTGACATCAAGCTTTCTCACCTGGGCCTGGGACGAGGACATGCGTTCGGGCGCCCTCTCTTTTCGGCTCCTCCGGCCGATGCATCCCTTCTTCCAATACCTGGCGCGGGAGGTCGGCTTCCGCCTCGTGATGGCTGGCTTTCTCGTCCCCTCGCTGGTTGCGGTGACGCTCGCTTGGGATGACCTCACGTATTCCCTAACCCCGACCCGGGGTCTGTTGGTCATCGTCACGGTTATGTGCGGTTTCCTGCTCAATGTCCTCATTTCGATGACTTTCGCCACAGCGGCTTTTTGGTCCACCCAGATGGCCAACCTGTATTCGCTTTGGTGGGGGGCAGGGGCCTTCCTCTCCGGCTGGATCGCCCCGACCGAGCTTCTCCCCGCCCCCGTGCGGGTTGCCTCCTATCTCCTCCCCTTTCGGTCTTCGATGGGCCTACCGCTCGACATCCTGGTGGGGCGCTCGACTCCGGCCCAGTCGGCGGCGGGACTTCTGGTGACGGCCATCTGGTTTCTGGTTTTCACCTGGGCCTTTACCCGTTTGTGGCGAGCCGGTCTCCGTCATTACCAGGCGGTCAGCGGGTGAGACGCTATTTGCGCCTCCTGCGGATCTTTTGGTCGGCCACCGTTCAAGCCGAGCTCGAATACCGGCTCAACTTCGTCTCCAATGCCCTGCTCAGCCTGTTTTGGTTGGTGTGGGCGGCGCTGGGGGTGGGGGTTTACTTCCGCTTCGGGGAGACCGTCAACGGTTGGTCTTATCCGGAGCTGCTGGTGGTGATGGGTTGGTTCTTCGCCGTCAACGGTCTGCGACAGGCGGTTATCCAGCCCAATCTGGGCCGAATGACGGAGTACGTCCGCATGGGCACGCTCGACTTCGTCCTCACCAAGCCGGTCAACAGCCAGTTCATGGTGAGCTTTCGGCACTTGGGCATCTACAACCTGTTGGATCCGCTGCTCGGGATCGGGCTGATGGTGGCGGCATTGATCTGGCGGGGGGAAATGGTGTCTGCGATCGACGTGGCAGGTTGGGCGGTCCTCGGGGCCGGCGCCCTGTCGGTGGTCTATGCATTGGCCGTGGCGATCCAGAGCCTGGCGCTTTGGGCCATCGGGGGCGAGGCCCTCGACGACCTCTTGCAAGGCGTGGTGGAGGCCGGGCGTTTTCCCGTGCAGATGTATCGGGGGTTCGTGCGGGCCCTGCTCACCTTTGCCTTACCGGTGGCGGTGATGACCACCTTCCCGGTAGAAGCTTTGCTGGGGAGGACGACTCTGCAATTGGTGGCGGTCGTCACCCTGGTAGCCGCCGGTGCATTGGCGGGGGCCGCCCTCGTGTGGCGGCTCTCGCTTCGCCACTACCGCGGCGCCAGCGCTTAGCACTCGCCTAAAGCGCCTGCTCAGTCGCCTGCCCGGAGCCAGGGAGGTGGGGGAGCATCGATCCTGGCCAATTTTGACGGGACCGGACCAAAGCGCTCGTCGTTGTGGTTCTGCCAGTCCCGCCACGCCTCGGTGATTTCCTCCTGCGTACGGGCGACGAAGTTCCACCACATTTTCAGCTCCACACCGAGTGGCAGCCCGCCGAGAACCAACACGCGACCGTGACCCGTCTGGGTCGCCAGCCGGAACGACTCATAGCCGGGGGGCAAGAGAGCAAGCGAGCCCGGTTCGGCGATGGCGTCGCCGACTTTCACCGGCCGGTCGATCGGCACCACCGCATATTCGAATTGTTGGTTCGCCTCGACCTCCAGCGGCCCTCGCAGCGTCAGATCGATGCCGATCGCGGGGTGCTCGAACCGGGTTGGCGCCACGGTTCCATTGTGCTCGCCGATCAATATTCGCGCCGTCGCATCGACCAGCTCCACCTCCGGCAGATCGTCGTGGTGCTGAAATCCATTGGAGCCGTTCCGGGTCGATTCGGGCTGCGCCAGCCACATCTGAGCGCCCATGATCCCGCCGGTTTCCTCACCTGCCTTGGGCTCGATCCCTTCCTCGGCGTGGGCGATTCCCCGGCCGGAGGTCATCAGGTTCAATTCCCCGGGACGTATCGGCTGTTCATTGTTGAGAGAATCGGTGTGCATAACGGTTCCGGCGAAAAGCCAGGTGACGGTCGATAAGCCGATATGGGGATGGGGACCGACCTCCAGGGGCGGAGGTTGGTCGACATCGTCCGGACTCATCAGGTCGACGAAGCACCAAGGTCCAACAGTGCGTCGGCCCTTCGTGGGCAGAACCCTGAGAATTCCGACAGAGCCGAGTTGCGTCTGCCGACCTTCCTTTACTTCGATGATGCTGACACCGAAGCCCTCGTTGGGAGGTCGCGTCGTCTCTTCGACCGGCCCGCTCATTGCCTCGAACCTAGTGCGGGACGAGTGGCAAGAGGGCTAAACGTGTCCGTCTATGTCCACCCGAGTTCAAGCAATCGAGCGGAGAATCACAGCGGTCACCAACCTGGACCATATCCGAGGGCCGAACCCTCGCTAGACCGACGCCTTTTCCCCTTCGCCAACGCGTTCGACTTTCGTGAGCATGAACCGCGCGAAGTCGGCCAGGCGAGCGGCGTATCCCCACTCGTTGTCATACCAGGCCAGCACCTTCGCCACTCCCCCATGTGATACATGCGTGTTGGCCACATCCACCACCGCGGAACGGGGATCACCGATGATGTCGACGGAGACCAGCCGATCCTCACTGACTCCGAGGATCCCCTGCAACTCGGGCCGGGTCGAGGCTTCTCGAAATAGGTCGTTCACTTCTTCGGCTGTCGTTTCTTTCCGAAGTTGCGCAACGAGGTCGGTAACCGATCCGTCGGGGACCGGGACCCGCATAGCCATCCCACTGATGCGACCTGCCAGTTCTGGGAGTACCCGCTCGGTTGCCTTGGCCGCCCCCGTGGTGGTGGGGATGATCGACACGGCTGCCGCCCGACCCCGTGGCCTGGAGCGAGCCGGTCCATCGACCAGCGATTGGCTGGACGTATAGGCATGGATGGTCGTGAAAACCGCCTGCTCAACTCCAAAGGCCTGATCGAGAACCTTCACGACCGGTGCAAGACAGTTGGTAGTGCATGAAGCTAGCGAGACCACCTGGTGGAGGTCAGTGTCGAAGTCAGCCTCGTTTACTCCCAAGACCACGGTGAGGTCGACGTCGTCAGAGGGGGCGGAGACGATCACCCGCTCGGCTCCAGCCGCCAAGTGAGTGGCGGCCGCTTCCCTCGAACGGAAAGCACCTGTCGCCTCGATCACGACCTCGGCGCCGACCTCAGCCCATGGGATCCCAGGGGGTTCCTTGTGGGAGGAGAATGGAATCTCATTGCCCCGAATCACGAGGGAGGAGTTTTTCTGCTCGACAGGCCCGAAGCGCCCGTGCACGGAGTCAAAGCGAAGCATGTAGGCGAGCTCGTCAAGACTGGCCAGATCGTTGACCGCGACCACGTTGAGGTCCTCGCGGTCGGCTAGTTGACGTAATACGGCCCGTCCGATTCGGCCCAAACCGTTGATACCGACCCTCGTCGCTTTCATGTCGCGTCCTTTCGTCGGCTCTCAGACCTGGACTTGGATGTCCTCGCCTTGGACTCGCACGGGATATGACGGGACAGGCTCATCGGCGGGCGGTCTCCGCACCGCCCCGGTGGTCACGTCGAACTGGCTGCCGTGACAGCTGCAGGTCACCGTGTTCCCCTCGAGTTCGCCCGCGGCCAGCGAACACGCCATATGGGTACAGACGTCGCCAAACCCGTAGAAGGTGCCACCGACGTTGGCGACCGCCACCTGACTGCCCGCGACCTCGAAACTGGCAAGGTCACCGTCTGCGATGTCGCCCACCTTGGCGACCGTTGTGAATTGAGCCATCTTCTGATTTCCTCTCCTGCCAGTCCCTGATCGGCCAGAGCCTTGTTCCAGGTGACGTTAAGCGTCCCTCCCGGCCCAGGCGAGCACGCGCAGGGCGCGCAGCGTGTTCCAGCGGCTCGACTTTCCGTCGCCCTCGTCCATTTCGAAGTGGACCCGACCGGGATAGGTGTTTTCCAGTAGCCAGCGCCCGTCCGGCTGTCGCTTTTCCACGACGAGGTCGATGGCCTCGTCGAGTCTTCCATCGGGTTCCCCTCCGACGCTTCGCAGGTAGTCGAGTCCGCGCAGGACGTCGTAGTGCCAACGTGGGGGATACGAGAACTGCAGCCAAGCCGGGTCGACGATTTCGCCGGTGGAAAGGCGTCGCATGAGGCGTCGCTCGAGCAGGTACTCCTCGCCGAGATGGCGACTCTCGGCGACCTTTGCCGATCCCCCCTTTGCCCTCTCATACTCGAGTAGACCTTCGAGGACCGAGATCGTGGTGTCGAACGAGCCCCGGGTGGAGCCCCGCTCGGCTTCACAGTTCCACCCGCCGTCGCCGAGCTGCTCACCAAGCAGCCGCTCGACGATCCCGTCGACGTTCTCGCCGAAGTAGGCGCCGATCGCCACCGCCATGCCGTTGATGCAGGGCTCGACTTCCCCGTCGAAGTAATCCTGCCCTCCCTCTTCCCACTTGCTGTTCGCGCGGACCAGAGCCACCGCTCGACGGGCCTCCGCGCTGGCCGGGGCAAGGCCCATGTCGCGCAACAGCAGCAGGGTGAAGGTCGTCGAAATCCATCGTGGGGAATAGGTACCGAGGGAATTCCGCATCCACTCCAGGGCTTTTCGGTATCCCTCGATGCCTTCTGCGGATTCTGGTCGGCCCTCCTCCCACGCCGACAGATGGGCCGCTTCGACACCGAGAAAATCGGCCATCCCCTCGAGGGAAAAGGCGTGCAGGTCGCGGAGGAGCTTGCGGGTTGCCACGTCGGGGAGCTCATTGCTAGCCCAGGGAGGAGGGACCACGTTCGTGCCCCATTGACCATTCGCGTCTTGAAGGGCAAGTAGTTTGGCCCCCCAGCCCTCGGTTGCGACCTTCGACCGTTCGGCGGCGACGGTTTTAGAGGACTCGCCAGTCAGGTCGCGCATCACCTGCCACCGAATCGAAGGATCTGAGTCGAGCAGCCACTCCAGTACGTTCGCCACTTCCACCCCCGGGAGCGTTCCTGCTCAACATTCTGGCAGTCGGATCACCGATTGATTCCGCGACCCGACGAGCAATGTGGTGTCGCCTCTGCGCCGGATTATCCGGTCAGGTGGCGGTGGAATGTCCGTGGCTGGGTCGAAAGACCACACCGACGATCAACATGATGGATATGGCGAGAAGCAATACCAGCTCGACTAGCTCTGCCATTAGCGCAGGCGCTGGAGCTCGTCGCGGTCGCGCAGGGTCCGGCGTCGCCGCTTCCGGTAAACCAGCCCGAACAACTCGTCGAGGATGATGCCAGTCAACAGTGAGCCCAGGATCAGCACGATCAAGGGGGTTGACAACTCCCAGGTGAGAAAGGAAATGGTGGAGGTGTCGGTGTTCTGGGCCGCCAGGATCACGACCGCAGCTGCCAAGACGACTCCGACAATCAGGCCCCAAAAGAGGCCGGTTCCGACAAAGACCCGTTCCCGTATTGGATTCGGGGCAGTCTTTTCGGCTGGCGTCAAGGCTTCGAGATCAGACGATCGGGCGGCCTCTTGTGTCTCAGTCATGTTGGTCCTCACCGGCGCTCAGTAATTCGAAGCACCCTTTCTTGGGAGATTACTTGAGATATAGTCATCTGTCAAACGACATGGCATAATGACCGCATGTCCGATCGTTCTGACCAAATCCTCGAGAGATGGAAGAAGTCTCGCCCCGATCTCGATTTTTCGGCGTTGGAAGTGGTGACCCGGGTGCTGCGCGCTGCCCATTTCCTGCAATCGAGATTGGATAGCAACGCCGCCTCATACGGCTTGAGCCATCAGGGCGATCTCGAAGTCCTGGCCGAGCTCGACCTCGTCGGCCCGCTGACTCCATCTGAGCTCGCTGACACCTTGCTTCTGACTTCCGGTGGAATGACGGTCCGGCTCAATCGCCTTCAGGAACTCGGTCTCATTGAAAGGCAACCGAACCCCCTGGACGGGCGAGGCGTGCTCATTCATCTCACCAAGGCGGGAAAAGATCTCGCTGAAGACGCCCTCATCACACTTCTTCAAGGTCAAACAGCAAGCATCGCGAAGCTCGATCCGTCCGATCGATACGACCTCGCTAAATTGCTGAGGAGCCTCCTCATCGAGCTCGGAGACACCCCTCCGTTCATCCCGACCGTCGTGGCGAAACGACAACCGCAATGACCGGATTGATCGCAATGCTCACTCGCCGATGCCACGTCCGGCGACACTTTTCTCCCCGACCGGTATGGCGCCACCTGTCTTCCGATCTATCGACTCATCTCCAGACTTGCCTGATTCCCGATCGTCGCCTCGGGCTTTCCAACCCGCCTCGCCGCCACGTGGCAAGCGGCCCGGTGATCGGGGCCGAGGAGAGCCAGGAGCGGAGGTATTTCACGACAGATTTCCTCCGCCAGGGGACAGCGGGGATGAAAGGGACAGCCCGGAGGCGGGGCGGCCGGATCCGGTACCTCTCCCACCAGGGTTCGCACCTGGCGGGTGGCCTCCACGTCCGGATCGGCGATTGGAACCGCTTGTTGCAGGGCCAGGGTGTAGGGATGGAGCGGGGCGTCGCTCACCGGTTCCCAGGGACCGGTCTCGACGATTTTGCCGAGATACATCACCGCCACCCGATCAGAGATATGGCGAACCATCGCCAGGTCGTGGGAGATAAAGACATAGGCGAGCCCCAGTTCATCCTGAAGCTTGGCCAAGAGATTCATGATCCCCGATCGCACAGAGACATCGAGTGCCGACACCGGCTCATCGAGCACGATCACCTCCGGCTCAACGGCTAGAGCCCGGGCGATACCGACCCGCTGACGCTGACCACCAGACAACTGATGGGGATAACGCCGGGCCATGGCCGGAGACAGGCCCACCATGTTGAGCAATTCCCAGGCTCGGGCTGACCACTGTTCGCGGGGGCGCAGGCGATGAACTTCGATCACCTCCTCCAGTGCCCGGCCGATCGTCATCCTCGGATTGAGGGAGGCATACGGATCCTGGAAGACCATCTGGATGCGGCGATGGACCGCCCGCAAATCCGACCCTCGCACGTGGGTGATGTCTTCGCCTTCCATCTCGATACGTCCCGACGTCGGTTCTTCCAGCCGCACCAGGAGACGGGCCAGGGTCGACTTCCCACAGCCCGATTCACCAACCACGCCAAGGGTCTCGCCCCGGGCCAGGGAGAGGGAGACGCCGGCCACCGCCTGGAGGGTTTGACCCGTGCCCCGTACCGAGTAGACCCTGGTCAGGTCATGGGCGCGCAGGATGGGCTCGCTCACGCCACCCATTCCTCTGGCGGGACCCAGCATGCCGCCCAGTGTTCAGCGTCATCGGCGCCGCCGCGTTCGGTCAGGGGAGGCATCTCGCTGACGCACTTTTCCACGGCGTTCGGGCAGCGGGGATGAAACGGACAGCCCGTCGGTTGATGGGTGGGATCGGGCGGAGCCCCCGGAATTTGACGCAGCGGATGACGTTCGGCTCCCCGAACCCGAGGGATGGACTCGAGAAGTCCCGCCGTATATGGATGCTCGGGGTCTCTGAACACCTTGTCAGTCGGTCCCCGCTCCACAATGTGTCCGCCGTACATGACGAGGATGCGCTCCGCCACTCTGGCCACGACCCCCAGGTCGTGAGTAACCCAGATCACTGCCATCCCCATGGCCTGTTGGAGGTCGGCGACAAGCGTGATGATCTGTTGCTGAATGGTCACGTCGAGAGCCGTCGTGGGCTCATCTGCGATCAACACCTTGGGATGGAGGGCGAGAGCCATGGCGATCATCGCCCGCTGTCTCATCCCTCCTGAGTACTCGTGGGGATACGATTCTGCCGCCCGACGCGGTTGGGGAATCCCCACCTGGCCCAGGATCTCGACGGTTCGATTCCTGGCCTCGTCAGGACCCTTGCCGTGCGCAACCAGGACCTCGCGGATTTGATCGCCGATGCGCATTAGCGGGTTGAGCGAGGTCATTGGATCTTGGTAGACCATCGCCACTTGCGCACCCCGCACCATGCGACGTTCCTCTTCCGACAGCTTGCGGATATCCCGACCGCCGACGATGACCTCGCCAGTCAAAATCTCCGCTGGTGGCTGGGGATGCAGACCCATGACCGACAGCATGGCCATGGTCTTGCCACAGCCGGACTCGCCAACCAGACCCACGGTTTCACCCGCCCCGACATCCAAGCTCACCCCCCTCACCACTTCCACCGGACCCCCGGCCAGGTTGAGAACGGTGGTGAGGTCACGCACTTCCAGAACGGGCGTCCTCACCGGCTGGCCACATCAAGGATTCGCAGGGCCTGCGGAATCTCCTTCGCCGGCGCCGGCCACATGGGCACGACCGGTCCGGGAGTGACCGATCCCAAAATCGCCGGCCGGCTCGCCCCGGTCGCCGCGGCGACGTTGCCGGGGAGGCCCTTCATCGTCAGAAATCCGATCAGCGCGATGAAATAGGCCTCCTTGAAGGCGGCAGGAACTCCAAGGTCGTCGATGGGATGAACGGTCGTATCGTCGAGTTCGGCCGACAGGAGCTCGAGCAGGAAAGAATTCTCGGCTCCTCCGCCCGACACGATGACTTCATCGACGCCAAGTCCCCGACAAGCATCGGCCACCGTTCGGGCGGTGAGAGCTGTGACTGTTGCCACCAGGTCCTCCGGCGGGACCGGACCGGCGTCAGCCACCGCTGCCAGCAGATAGGCAAGGTGGAAGAGCTCGCGACCGGTGGTCTTCGGCGGGAGGGCCCGGTAGTAAGGCTCAGAGAGGAGACGATCGAGCAGCGGTTGATGAATGGTGCCTTGTCGCGCGATCTCACCCCCGCGGTCAAAGCTCCCCCCGGTGAGATGGCGAACGGCGGCGTCGATCAAGGTATTGCCGGGACCGGTGTCAAAGGCGATCGGGCTCAAACCGGGACCGACCACCGTCACGTTGGCAATCCCGCCCAGGTTGAGCGCGGCGCAGATCCGATTCCTGCCTCCCAAGAGAAGGACATCGAAGATCGCGGCCAATGGCGCCCCCTGCCCGCCGGCAGCCACATCGGCCGCCCGGAGATCAGCCACCACGGGCAACCCGGTCGCTTCGGCGATCCAGGCCGGTTGACCAATCTGGAGCGTGCCCCGGGCTCGGCCCTCATCGATCCAGTGATAGAGCGTCTGCCCGTGGGAGACGACGAGTTCGGCCCCGACGCCCAGTTGTTCCAAGGCGCTCTCTGCCGCCGAGGCGAAGGCGCGACCCACCTCGTTGTCAAGACGGCAGATGGTTGCGGCGGTGGTGCCGGCGGGCGGAAGCGCCGCCTCCAACTCGGCCCGCAGTTCTGCGTGGTAGGGCACAGCCAAGCTTCCGAGCGGGGACATCTCGACCCGATCGCCGTCGAGTTGGAAATCTGCGGTGGCGATATCGATCCCATCCATCGAGGTACCCGAGATGAGCCCCATCACTCTCATACGTCCCCCTCGACCCCGAGCGCCTTTCTCACCATGCCCCCGTGAGCTGCCAGCTGCTGGCGGGCTCTCTTGGCGTCGAGTCCGGCCAAGACCATGACAATGGCCACCTTGACCTCTCCCTGCGCCTCCACCAGCACTTGATCCACGCGTTTGGGATCGACTCCGGTTGCCTGAACCACAATCCGTCGGGCTCGATCGCGCAGCTTCTCGTTGCTCGCGCGAAGGTCCACCATCAGATTGCCGAACGTCTTGCCGAGCCGGATCATCGTGATCGTGGAGATCATGTTGAGCACCGTCTTTTGTGCGGTCCCTGCCTTCAATCGGGTCGAGCCGGCGATGGCCTCGGGTCCGACCAGCACCTCGATCGGATAGTCGACCTGGCGACTCAACAGCGCATCCGGGTTGCACGACACTCCGAGGGTGACGGCACCCAGTTCTCTGGCCCTGGCCACGGCACCGATGGTGTATGGAGTGCGGCCCGAAGCAGACAGTCCTACAACGACGTCGGCTGCAGAGATCTCAAGCCGTTCGACATCGTTGGCGCCAGCCGCGGCATCGTCTTCCACCGCCTCCCGTGAGACATCGAACGCAGCAGGCCCGCCGGCCAGGAGCGCGATCACGCGATCAGTGTTGAAGGTGGGTGGACACTCGGCGGCGTCGAGCAGGCCGAGGCGGCCCGCAGTTCCGGCGCCCACGTAGATCAGGCGGCCGCCACCCTCGAGCCGCGTGTGCACTGCGTCGATGGCGGCGGCGATGCTGTTGGCGGCGGCCGCCACTGCCTCCAATGCCTCCTTTTGATCGTCGGCCATGAGACGAACCAACTCCGCCGTGGAGCGCAAGTCGAGATCGGCCAACTCGGGGCGCAATTGCTCGGTTATGAGGTCAGCCAGCTCCATCAGGAGCGCCCTTCTACCCGGGTCGGATCCAGAACATCGCGGAGTCCGTCGCCCAGGAGATTGAGGCCCACCACCGCCAAAACGATGGCACTGGCTGGAGCAACCATCAGCCACCAACCCCGGGCGAAAAGCGTCCGCGCCTCGCTGACCATCAGCCCGAGCGAAGGATCGGGAGGTTGGGTGCCGAGACCAAGGAAGCTGAGGCTTGACTCGGTGAGGATCGCCCAGGAGAGGGCGAGGGCGATTTGAACGATGATGGGGGCGGTGACGTTCGGAAGCACATGTCGAAACAGCACTCTCGCCGGCCGCAGTCCGAGGACCTGGCCGGCCTTCACGTATTCGAGTTCCCGCACGGTGAGAACCGGGCCCCGCGCCACCCTGACGAAGATCGGGGTATACACGATCGCGATCGCGATCACGGTGTTGACCCAGCCCCGTCCCAAAGCCGCCACGATGCTGAGGGCGAGCAGGATCGCCGGGAAGGCAAAGAGCATGTCAGTGACTCTGCCGATCAACCGGTCCGTCCAGCCACCAAAGAACCCCGCCGCGATCCCGGCCATCGAACCGACCACGGTCGCCACTGCCACCGCGACTAGCGCTACTCGCAGCGATGCCAGCACGCCCGCCATCACCCGTGAGGTCATATCCCGACCAAATTGATCGGTGCCCAACCAGTGCTCTGCGCTCGGAGGAGCGAAACGAATAGCTGGATTCTGTTGGATTGGGGGGAAGGGCGTGATCCCGAGCAAGGCGAGGAGAGCGATGAGGATCAGGAAAGAAACGATTATCAGCCCGGCCACCCAGTTGGGGCTCTTCGTGAGCCGGCGCAGCCATCCCCGTCCGCCCGGGAGGACGACGGCATCCGCTTCGAGAAGAGTGCTGGTCATGTCCTCTCCATCGAGGCGGAACTTGACGTCTGCCAGGGAGCGCTCATGTGAGCCTCACCCGGGGGTCAATCCGCGCGTACGCGAGGTCGACCAACAAGTTGACCACAACGAACAGCGCCGCGATAACAAGCACCGAGCTCTGCACCACCGCGTATTCGCGCTGGGAGATGCCGGTCAAAACAAGTCGACCCATCCCGGGAAGAGCAAAGATCTCCTCGACGATGATCGTCCCGCCCAGCAGATATCCGAACTGAATCCCGACAATGGTCACGATCGGGGTCAGCGAATTGCCGAGCACATGGTGCCACTTCACCCGGCGGGCGGATAGGCCTTTGCCGCGGGCGGTCCGAACGAAATCTTGTGAGGCCGCTTCGATGAAAGCCGAGCGGGTGGTTCGCATCGTCGCCGCCGCCAGCGCCACCCCCAGGGTGAGGGCGGGGTACAGCTGCTGTTGCAGGTTGATCAGCGGATCTTCCCAAAAATCGACATAGCTGGCCGCGGCCGGAAAGTACCCGAAGCGCTGGGCCAGAAAGGCAATGATGGCCGAAGCAATCACAAAGTTGGGGATCCCGAGCCCGAGCAGCCCGAAGGTTTGACCGGCGCCGTCACGGAGTCCGTTTGGATTAGAGGCGGCCATGACCCCGACGCTCACCCCCAACACCGCCCCGATCAATGTGGAAAGCACGGCGAGCTCGATGGTCACCGGGAGAGCTCTGCCAATCAGCCTTGAGACCGGGCTCCCACTAGTCACCGAGATGCCGAAGTTTCCAGTCACAACGCTGCCCAGCCAGGTGAAGAACTGAACCACCGGCGGCTGGTCGAGCCCGTAATAGCGTTCAAGGGATTCTCGCTGGGCGGCCGTGAGGCTCCCGGACTCGATCCCAAAGCGAGCGGTGATCTCATCGCCGGGGAGGACTCTCAGGAGGAGAAAGACCAGCACTGCCACTCCGATCAGAGTGACAAGGGACCCCGTTATTCGTCGGAGGAGATAGCGCCTCATGCGATGGAGTCAACCGCGGCGACAACCGCGTTGTGGAACCGTGCTCGAAGCGAGTTGACCGGCTTGCCGGGATCGACCCGGGGATGGGTGGCGTTGGTCAGCAGGACCGCTACCAGCTCGCGTTCGGGGTCGATCCAGATCGAGGTCCCGGTGAACCCGGTGTGACCAAACGATGAAACGGAGAGCAGCTCACCGCTGGGGCGAGGAATCCATGGGGTGGCGGCGGGAGGAAAGAAGCCGGCGTCGGCTCGGGACAATTCCGAGAGAGTCGGACCGCCCGTTTTCATCAGGTCCCATCCCAATCCCCGCCGGGCGCCATGGGGTGCCTGCTCGGACGTGGCGAGGCGGGCAATGGCCGTCGACAAGACCCGGGAGTCTTTTCCTGCCAGCGCCCCCAGCCACATCTCCCCGTACAAACCGAGATCCGAAGCGTCCGAGAAGGCACCGGCGTGCGCACTCACCCCTGCCAAGGCGTAATGAGTGTTGCCGTCGTTGACCTCGCCCGGATAGAAACCGCTCCGCCAGCCCGAGAACTCCATCCCCGCCCAATCGGCCATGCGCTTTTCAAACGCATTTCCCTCCTCCGTAACCGCAAATCCGTCGTTGGGGCCACTGGGCAAGTATCCGGTCCGGGTCATGCCCAGGGGCTCGAACACCAGCTCAGAAGCCATCTCCGCCAGACCGCGACCGGTGACCCTCTCCAGAGCCAGGCCCAACATCACGAAGCCAAGGTCGCTGTACTCAAAGCGGCTCCCGGGGTCGGTCGCCAACCCGAGCCGATCGATCACTGCGGGGATCTCGTCTCGGTTCTTCGTCCAGGCATAAAGCGGCCGCCATCCGGGCAAGCCCGAGGTATGGGACAGAATTCGCCGGAACGTCACTCCCTTTCGTTTCCCCTTTTCCAGCTCGGGGAGGACCGTCGTGATCTCGTCGTCAAGAGAGATGACGCCCCGATCGACCAGGGCCAGAGTCAACGTTGCACCGACGAGCGGCTTTGTCACCGAAGCCAAGTCGAAGATGGTCTCCGGTGTCATCGGCCGGGGCGGCGTGGCCGAGGCAAGTCCAAAGGCCTCGTGCCAGATCACCTCGCCACGGCGACGTACCAACCCCACGGCGCCGGGCACGGTCTCGGCGTCCACCGCTCCGATGAGGAGGCGCGCTACGTCCTCCATTGTCACCGATCTTCTCACTGCGAGGCCTGGGTCAGCCGGAGCCGAGAGTCACACCTCGCAGCGATTTGAGCGAGCCGGTGGGATGGGAGATGAAACCCTCGACCTCGGGCACGAGCACCTGGGTGCGAAATCCTCGGAACAGCCAGACCCATGGAGATTCGTCGAGCAGGATTTGGGAGATCTGGTTGTAAATCTCAACCCGGGCCGCTGGGTCGGTAGTGGTCTGGCCCTGCAAGATCAGATCATCGAGCTCCGGCGAGCTCAACCCGGCAACGTTCTGGAAAACGCCTTCCGAGGTGAAGTAGCGGACGTAAGTGTGATGGGGGTCTGGTCCGGCGCCGTTTTCGGATAGCGCAGAATCGAAATCGGCCGCCAGCCAGCGATCGACATAGACGTTGGTTTCGAGTTGCTCGAGTTGCAGGTCGACACCGATCTCGGCGAGTTGAGCCTGGAGGTTCTGGCCGATGTTGATGTTGATCTCGCTCTCACCCGAAATGATGATCGTTTCGATCGAGAATCCATCGGCGAAGCCGGCATCGGCGAGGAGCTGGCGAGCCAGATCCTTGTCGGGACCATCACAAGGCAAGCCTTCCCACGGATCGGAGGCAAAGTCCCCGATGACGTAAGGACCGGTCTCAACTCCATTGCCGAAGAGAGCGGCATCGATCAGCTGCTGCCGATCGATCGCGCAAGATATGGCCTGGCGTACCGCTTTCTCCTGAAGCGGGCCGCGGGAGCTGTTGAGGAAGAAGGGGAAATAGCCCAGGGCGGGGGCGGTCTCCACCACCAAGGGGGCGGCCGCCTGTTCGAGCACAGCCGGATTGGTGATGATCCCGATATGGATCTCACCCGCCTGCAGCGCCGCTAGCAAAGAAGTGTCCTCGGGCAGGACTCGGATGGAAACCCCCTCCACGGAGGGGGCGTCGCCCCAGTAATCGCCGAAAGTGTCGAGCTCGACTGACTCACCCTGGTTCCATTCGACGAAGTCGAAAGGGCCAGTGCCATTGGGCTCAGTGCCCACCGTGCCGGCCTCGATCGAGGCATCTGACATGATCGAGGTATTGACCCGGGTGAGAACAGACGGCAGCGTTCCGTCGGCAACCGCGAGTCCGAGCACCACAGTCATATCGTCCGGGGCGGTGATCTCCTCGATGGAGAGGATGAAGTTCCGGCCCACCGCACCAGTCGCTTCGTCGAGGATCCGCTCCAGCGAAGCGACCACATCGGCCGAGGTGAACGGATCGCCATCGTGAAAGGTCACCCCTTCCCGGAGATTGAGAGTCAGCTCGGTGCCGTCGTCGCTGTACGAATAGTCGGCGGCTAACCCGGGCTGAATGTCGAGGTTGGCATCCAGCTCGAAGAGTGTGTCGTAGACCAGCTCGAGGGCATCGATGGTTTGGAAAGCGGTAGCAAGGTGAGGATCGAGGTTGTCGATGTCGCCGGTCCTCCCGACGATGACTCTTCCGCCGACAGCCGCAGCCGTGGTCTCGGTGGGGGCAGCCGTGGTGGTGGCCCCATCGGCGGCGGTGGTTGCAGGGCCGGCGGTAGTGGCGACGGCGGTGGTGTCGGTGGTGGACGGTGGGGCACAAGCCCCGAGCAAGAGACCGATAACCGCGAAGCCGGTAACGGACCTGGTCAGTCTGCTGAGTCGCATATTCCTCTCCTCTGCACCTTCGACTTGAATGGTCTGGACCAATGGTCTAGACCATTGGCAAGCGTAACGGATCACAGCAAACAGCGTCAACGGGATCCGAGGAGAAATAGAGCGAGCAGGGCATGCGGATTGAAACAGTCGCAGGGCCGATAGAGGCTGAGGAATTGGGCCCCACGTTGATGCACGAGCATCTTTTGGCGCTGGCGCCGGCCGGCTTCTACTCCGGCGGCGACCCCAACGATCTCGAAGACCTCGCCCCCCGGGCCTTGGCTGGCCTTTCCCGTCTGGGAGTCAAGACCTTGGTCGATCTGAGCGGCGCCAGCCGGGTGAGCAATGGAACCGAGGATTTTGCCCGTTTGCACCGTCTGGGCTCGAAACTGCCCTTCCACATCGTGGCCGGCTTTTCCTTCTACAAGGATCCATGGTTGGAGATCAGCACCGAGGATGATCTCGACCAAATGACCAGGCGTTATCTGGACGCTGGCACCGCGCTCGTCAATGGAGTCAGGGTCGGGATCTTTGGCGAAGTGGGGACCAGTCTTGATCGGATCACCGCCCGCGAGGAGATTCAGCTCCGGGCCGCGGCGCGGGCACATCTCGAGAGCGGGCTCGCCATCTCCACCCACTGCACGCTCGGCACCATGGCCCTCGAACAGGCGGCGATCCTCGCCGACGAGGGCGCTGATCTGCGACGGGTCGTGTTGGGCCACCTGGACTTGCAGCCCGACCTGGTCTACCTGGAGAAAGCCCTTGCCACCGGGGCCAACATCGGTTTCGACACCTTCGGCAAGGAGTGGTTCGACTACCGCGTCCCCGGCAGCGAGGGACAGGGTTCGGGCTCGTTCGTCAAATGGGCGTATCACCGAAGCGACGATGATCGCGTCACCGCCCTCACCGAGCTCTGCGCTCGTGGTTACGACGATCAAATCGTCCTTTCCTGCGACATGTCGGGCGCCGAGGCTTATCTCAACCCTTCAACCCATGGCCGCTTTGGCCACAGTTTCTTGCACACCGTGGTTCTCCCCCGTCTCCGGAACACGGGCGTGTCGGAGTCCTCCCTCCATCGGATGCTGGT
Organism: Acidimicrobiia bacterium; assembly: GCA_035250485.1. Taxonomy (GTDB): domain Bacteria; phylum Actinomycetota; class Acidimicrobiia; order Spongiisociales; family ZC4RG35; genus JACCTH01. Next base: position 18,555 of record DATFFB010000001.1, on the reverse strand, counting down.
GGAGAATCCCGCTCGAATCCTGGCGAAGCCGTGAGGGATGCCCGAGAGGACCAGGGCGTGGCAACCACGATTCGACCTGCTTCCGCAGAGGACGCGGCGGCGATCGCCGAATTGCACGGCCGATCCTTCCTCGCCACCTACCCCGACCTGCTCCGGACCCGGGAGGCGACCTTGCGGGGCAGCGACGCAAGGTTGGCTCTGTGGGCCAGTCGACTTCAAGACCTCCGGATGGGACGAGAGGTATACGTGGCCCATCACTCTCAGGGTCTGTGCGGGTTCGTGTACACGGGACCGTCCGAGGACGACGATGACTCGGAGACACGTACGGGCCAGGTGTACTCGATCCACGTCGACCCTGACTCCCAGGGCGCCGGGGTCGGGAGTGAGCTTCTCAATGCCGCCCTCGCCCTTCAGCTCGCATCCGGCATGGAAGACGTCACGCTCTGGGTGGTGGACACCAACCTTCGGGCGCGCCGGTTCTATGAGGACCGCGGTTTTCGGCTCGATGAAGCCCGGAGAAAAGAGGTCCTGGCCCTGGGAACCACCGAGGGCGATCAAGTGGATGTGGTGCGTTACCGCTGCCGGTTGAGCACGGGCAGGAATCTGTGACCGCCCGCCGATCCCCGAGGGAGGAGGCTGTCCCCAAGTATTACGAATTGCGGCAGTGGCTTCGCCAGCAGATCGACGGTCTCCCGCCTGGAACTCCGGTGCCTCCAGAGAGGGCGCTGAGCGAGCAGTTCAACGTCTCGCGAACCACTGTGCGCCAGGCCCTTCATGACCTGGCGGTGGAGGGACGCATCATCCGCCGGCAAGGTCGTGGCACTTTCGTCGCCACCCCCAAGGTCAACCAGAACGTGCAACTGACCTCCTACACCGAAGCGATGAAAGCTCAGGGCCTGCGACCGGGATCGCGCATCGTCGACGTGGCAATCACCGAAGCCGAAGACGAGGTGGCGAGCAGGCTCGGTCTGGAAACGAACGCTTCGGTCACGAGGGTGGAACGAGTTCGTTATGCCAACGGCGAGCCCATGGCGGTGGAGACGGTATACCTCGATCACGTCCGATTCCCGGGGATCGTCGAGGAGCTTGCAGTCGGGACTTCGCTTTACGCCATCCTCGAGGAGCGATTCGGAGTGGTTCCGATCGACGCGGAAGAAACCATCGAAACGGTTTTGGCCCCCCCATCTGCCTCGCGCTTGCTGGGTTCAGATGCCTCGACGCCGATGCTGCTTCTGACTCGGAGCAGTCGAGACGCCGAGGGCCGCCCCGTCGAGTACGTGCGCTCGCTATACCGAGGCGACCGATTTCGCCTCACGGCCCAGTTGACTCGAGAGGGAGTGCTGGCTACTGCCGCTGTTTCGCAATTGTCTGGAGCTCTCGGCGCAACGCCTCGGTGAGAGATCCGAGGTCATGGCCTCCCCGATGGCGGCGCCCGTTGATGAAGAAGGTAGGAGTTCCAGCGGCGCCGCTGTCGTCGGCGCTGGCGATGTCGCGTTCGACTCGCAAGGCGTAACGCCGGTGCTGGAGATCGCTTGCAAACCGGTCGACGTCAAGGCCGAGTTGGGCGGCGTAGGTGATGAGATCGTCCTCGCGAAGTGCATCTTGATGAGCGAAGAGCGTGTCGTGCATCTCCCAGAAGCGGCCCTGGGCCCCGGCGACTTCGGCGGCTTCGGATGCCAAGCGAGCGTGGTCGTGGACCTCGTCAAGGGGCAGGTGACGGAAGACAAAGGCGAGGTCATCGCCAAACGCTTCCGCGAGGGAGGACAAAACAGCTTCGGCTCGGAGGCAGAACGGGCATTCGAAATCGCCGTATTCGACCAATACCAGGGGGGCGCCGGGCGACCCACGGACATGATCGACGTCGGGATCGACTGGGTCCGATAAATCGATGATCGGGGCAGCTAGGGCTCCGATACTGGCTCGGGCGCTCGAACGCTTCACCAGCCGGAATGCCAGTGCGGAGAGACCGGCGGCAAGCAGCGACGCACTCAAAATGCCCAGCTTCGCCTCGGCGAGCTCCTGGCCCTCGAACGAGATATCGGCGATGAGCAAGGAGACTGTGAACCCGATCCCGGCAACCGTGGCGAGCCCGACCAGCGCCGGCCAGGTGACGGTGAGAGGGATGCGCCACAATCGCCAGCCGAGCCAAGTGGCCGCGGTGATGCCCACGAGCTTGCCCGCCACCAGGCCAACGAGGATTCCGATCGCGATCGGGGAGGTGGCCGCGCCGCGCAGAGCCTCGCCGCTGATCTCGACTCCCGCATTCGCGAGGGCGAAGAACGGCACCACGAGAAAGCTCGTCCAGGGATGAAAGAGGTGTTGGAGCCGTTCATTTGGTGACACCGTGAGGGCGACGGTGCGGCTCGCGGTCCGGGCCAAGCGCGGCGTCGGCTCCTCGCGAAATAGTCGCCACACAGTTCCGGCCCGGGAGAGCTCGTCGCGAGACGGTGGGTAGGCGGTTGCCAGCAGGCCCATCATCACTCCGGCGATCGTGGCATGCACCCCCGAGGTCAGCGTGGCCAACCAGACGCCGGCGCCGACGAGGAAGTACACGCCACCGTGGCGCACGCCGGCGACCCGCAGGCCCAGAACGGCGACCAACAGACCCACGGCGATCAGCAGCGGAACGATGGCGAGTTCGTCGGTATAGGCAACGGCGATGATGGACAGGGCGACCGCGTCGTCGATGACCACCATGCTGAGCAAGAACGTGCGCACCCGGGGAGCGGCGCCCCCGACCAGGATCAGGACTCCGAGCGCGAAGGCGGTGTCGGTCCCCATTGGAATCCCCCACCCACGCGCGGTGGGCTGGCCGAAATTGAACGCCAAGTAGATCAGCGCCGGCAGGGCCATTCCCCCGAGCGCGGCCAGGACAGGACCGGCGACCCGACGCCGTTCTCGCAGCTCGCCCATGTCGATCTCCCGGCGGATTTCCAACCCGGCCACGAAGAAGAAGAGGGCCATCAACCCGTCATTGACCCAATGTCTGAGGTCGAGCGCCAGCTCACTCGAGCCGAACCGAATCGCCAGCTCGGTTTCCCACAGTGCGTGATACGACGCCGACCAGGGCGAGTTGGCCCACCCCAGCGCCAGGAGGGTGGCGACCAAAAGGATGATGGCGCTGGCGTTCTCGGTGTGGACGAAACTACGAACGCCGCCGAAGCCTCGAGCCAAACGCGGGGTCACGGAGGCGATCTGCGTCGTCATAGCCAACATGGTTGCACGGGCGGCAAATCGAGCCCTTGACCTCGACCGGGCCTAGTTGATCTGATGACTCCGGCCCGTAATGGTCTCGTCGGCTGCCATCTGATGCCCTAATCGGGCCGCGGTAACGTCGCGTCGATGACAAGCTTCCACCGGCTGGTGGCGAACACGGTGTTGGCGAGTACGACCAACAATTTTCTCTGGTTCGCGCTTACGTTCTGGGTCTACCTCGAGACGCGATCGGTCGTTGCCTCCTCGGTGATCGGCGGGTCCTACATGTTGCTTTTTGCCGGTTCCGGCATCTTCTTTGGGACCTTCGTCGACCGCAACAAACGCAAGACCTCGATGGTGTTATCGAATGCCGCCTCACTCGTTCTCTTCGTGCTGGCCGGTGTGGTTTACCTCGTGGCCCCGGAGAATTCGATTCCGCAGCTGAGCCAGCCCTTGACCTGGGTCTTCGTGGCCTTGGTGTTGGGCGGGGCGATCGCGGGAAATCTGCGAGCAGTGGCTCTATCGACCACCGTGACCCTGCTGGTATCCGCTGATCGACACGACAAGGCCAACGGACTCGTTGGCACCGCCAATGGCGTGGCGTTCGCATTGACCTCGGTTTTCAGCGGCCTTGCCATCGGTCAGCTCGGTATGGGGCCCTGCCTGATCATCACCATCGCCATGACGGCCATCGCCGGGGCCCACCTCGCCACGATTCAGATTGAAGGCGACGGCGCGCCACACGAATATGAGGAGGGTTCTTCCGCCGACGCCAGCAAGTTCGACCTGCGCGGGGCCTTGAATGCGGTCCGATTGGTACCCGGCCTCCTGGCGCTGCTGTTCTTCAGCACGTTCAACAACTTTCTGGGCGGCGTCTTCATGGCCCTGATGGACCCCTACGGGCTCGAACTCATGTCGGTCGAGGCCTGGGGAATTCTCCTTGCCCTCTCGAGCTTTGGGTTCATCGTCGGTGGTGTCATCGTCGCCCGCCGCGGACTGGGCACCAATCCGGTGCGAACGCTGCTCATGGTCAACGTCGTCATGTGGAGCATCACCATTCTGTTCCCGATCCGTTCGCTTGTTCTCCCGCTGGCGATCGGGTTCTTCCTCTACATGGTCGTGATCCCGATGGCGGAAGCGTCCGAACAGACAGTCATTCAGAGAGTCGTCCCCTATCGGGAACAGGGCCGGGTCTTCGGTTTCGCCCAGACGGTGGAGACGGCCGCCTCCCCCGTGACCGCCTTTCTGATCGGCCCCATCGCCCAAGCGTGGGTGATCCCCTTCATGTCCGAAGGGACAGGGGCGGAGACGATCGGTGGTTGGTTCGGCACCGGACCCGACCGAGGTATGGCCCTGATCTTCATCATCGCCGGATCAATCGGCCTCTTGATCTCCATCCTCGCCCTCAACTCCTCTGCGTATAGGAACATCTCGCGAAGCTACGCCGAGAAGAAAGAGCCCGCCCTCGCCGAGGAGGGCACCGGCCCCTAAGACGAGCTAACGAGAATCGCCAAGAGACCGACTACTCCGCCTCCCGCGATCAGCCAGGCAGTGTTGACCCGGGTCCTCCACAACAACACGGCGGACGAAATTCCAATCACCACGCTCAGAGGATCGGCCAGGGCGTCTGTTCCCAGCTGAAAGGTGACCCCGGCCATGAGACCCAAGGCGGCGGCGTTGATTCCGTCCAACAACGCAGAGGTCCACGAGCGCTCCCTGACCCGTCGCGCCAAACGGGTGATGGCGGCTACGAAAACAAATGAGGGAAGAAAGATTCCCACGGTCGCCACCGCTGCCCCTGTCCAGCCGCCAAGGAGGTAACCAATGAAGGTGGCTGTGGTGAACACCGGTCCCGGGGTGAACTGCCCAATGGCGATGGCGTCGAGAAGTTGTTGCTCGGTCAGGACCTCGAGACCGCTCACCAGGTCATTGTGAAGGAAGGCGAGCAGGACATATCCCGAACCGAATAGGAATGCGCCCGCCTTGAGGAATACTCCGAAGAGGCGGCCCAACGAAAGTGAATCCGTCGTCGCAAAAATGCCGACTCCCTCCCACATTGGAAACCACGTGACAAAGTGGGTGTCGCCTGCCGATCGAAGAGCAAGGACCGCAACCCCCCCGATGGCGAGGATGGTCAACTCGTTGAAGCCGAGCAGGTATGCGGCCGTGGCGGCGGTACCGATCAGTCCGGTGAGCCACTCCTTGATGGCCGACCGTCCCAACTTGATCAGAGCCTGACCAACGATCATCACCACCACCGGCTTGATCCCGTACAAAAGGGCTTCGCCGCTGGGTGTGTTCCCATATTCGACGTAGGCCCAGGCGAACGCCAGCACGATCAGTGCGGCGGGAACGATGAACGAGGCGCCCGCAGTCACAAGCCCGCGCCAGCCCGCCCGTTCCTGGCCGACGTGCATCGCCATCTCGGTCGAGTTAGGCCCCGGAATCAGGTTGGTGACACCTATCAGATCGAGAAAGCGTTGATCGTCGAGCCAGCCGCGGCGAGTGACGACTTCGTCGTGCATCATCGAAATGTGCGCCGCCGGCCCTCCAAAAGAGGTCAACCCCAGGCGGACAAAAAGACGAACCAGCTCCCCGAGGGGCCGCTGCGGCGTCTCCAAGTCCTGGCGGTCCGACTAGGTGCTGGCTGCTTCGAAGATCTCGATGAGATTGCCGGCCGGGTCCTCCACCAGGATCTGCTTTCCGCCCGGCCCTGTCACGATGTCGTTGCGAAAGCGCACCCCTTCCGCCCGCAGCCGCTCCACTTCGGCCTCGATATCGTCGACGACGAATTCGATTCGATTCCAACCACCGGCTTCGGGCTTGCGGCCATCCGGCATGGGTCGCCCGGCCGAGCTGGTCGGACCGCTGAGCAGTAGACGCAAGTGCCCTCTGACAATGTCGGCGAAAGCGGGGGCGGCGTTGGACTGGAGCGAGAAATCGAAATGTTTGGTGTAGAAGTCCACTGCGGCCGGAACATCGTCGACCATGTAACGCACATTTACCGTGTCATCCATCTTCGACCTCCTCGATAGCTTTTCCGTGATCCTCGAGGGTGCGCACAGCGAACCACCCTAAGCAAGACCTCGGATTAGACACCCAGGTCGGCTGTTTCCACCGACTCGAGCACCGACTCAAGCACAATGGCCTGCGTCGGGCACGCGGCAGCCACTTCGCGTAACACGTCGTCGTCCACGGTGGTGATGTCAAGGAGTTCGGGTTTGAGGAAATCTCCATGTCTCCACTGAAAGGCCGACGGAGCCAAGACAAGGCAGGTGCCCGCTCCGATGCACCGGCGACGATCGATGACCACCCTCACTGCCATGAGACACCCGCCTTGATCGCATACTCGAGGGCCTCGGCGGGCGAGGCCACACCTAGTTTGTCGAGCAGGACGTCGATTTCATCCGGTCCCGATTCCTGGGCCGCGAACGAACCCGCGGCCATATCGCGGAGCAGCGCAAGGTCGTTCTCATCCAACTTCTTGCTTTCCGATTCTCCGGGCGTCGACGGCTCGAAGCCCACTATCTCTGCCAGCTCACGAATGGGAGGCAATGCAAACCAGCGAGCCTTGAACTCAGGGTCGGAAATCTCCATGTCCACGAATCCGAGGACGGCAATGATCTCGGCACTAAGCGAGGCTGCCTCGGGTTCGTTGTTGACGATCAGGATCCGCCCCGCCGCCCACAGCGAGTGACCGTACTGCTCGAGGAACGTCTCGCCGTCGAGGTCCAAGCAAGCCCGCGCCTCCATGGCGGCGGTCTTGGTGTCGCCCTCCGCCTGGGCCACGAGTGCCAGGGCGGCGTGGGCCTCAGCTTCCCAGGGCAGGTGCCCGTTCATCGACTTGACAGTTGCAAGCGTCTCGACCGCAGCCAGCCTCGCCTTGGTCAAGGCCGCCTGGTCACCGGTGGCGACACCGATCCGGGCGCATTCGAAAGCCAGGGTCGAGAGCGCCTGGCAACGTCCACCGAGATTCTTCAGGCCGGCCAACTCTGCCGCCCTTTCGAGATGGGCGACAGTGCCGTCGAGGTCATTCCGCCCCGCGGCGTGGGCTCCTCGCCACATCTCAAGGCGCCGCGCCATCGAGGTGCTGGCGACTGACATGGCCGCGGCCGCAGCACGATCGAGCCATGCCCCGCACTGAGCTTGGTCGCCGACCGAGAGATACGTCATAGCCATCCCCCCTGCCACGAGACACTCGAGCCAGCGGTCACCCAGGGCCCGCGCCGCCTCGAAGGCCTCGCCCCCGCGGTCGGTGGCCAGACCGGGCTGCAGGTTCGTCCGGGCGTAGGTCTGGATGCTGTAGAGCATCAACGCGTCGTCTTTGGCGCGCTGGCTCTCGGTGATCTCGCCGGTCTTGTTGTGATGTAGCGCCCGGATGTGCTCTATCCGGCCCGCCATGCCCGTCGCGGTCGGATCCGTCACATGGGCATACGCCATCAAGATCAGGGCCGACATCGACCCCCGTTTGTCGCCGATCTCTTCGTAGATCCGAAAGGCCTCCTCGGCCAGCTCTTTCGTTTTCCCAAACATCACCGGAGCCTGCATCAGGATTTCGATACGAGAGGTCCCATCCGCCTCGGCTTCGATCGCGGCACGCTTCACCCGGCCCGCCGCGACAACTGCCAGTTCCCGCAGTGCGTCGGCTTCCCCGGACCGGTCTCCGACCTCACGAGCAATGTTGAGGGCGCTCTGATAGGCAGACTCGGCCGAATCGAGGTCGACCTCGACCAGGGTCATGTAGCCCTCGCCGATCGGGGCCCGGGTAAGTGCTTGCCCCAGCTCGAGACGCGCAGCCAGTTCCAAGCGCCGATCGCCCGAATCCACCGCTGCCTGGCAGACGCCGCGTGCGAGGTCGACCGCCAGGTCGAAGTCCTGATTGGCTCGGGCGGCCGAGGCTCTTCTCAATCTCACCTCGATGTCGACAGCGGGCGAGGGAAATGCTGCGGCGAGGGCGGTCATTTCGGCCAGGTTGGCCAGGCGCTCGATTCCGCGGTCAAGGACTTCGAGAGCGTCGTCTTTGATGCGGAGCATGTCGATTCGATCTTCGGGTTTCGATGCAGCGGTGAGGGCGGCATCTATGAGTCGCACCGCTTCCTCTGGCGCCGAAACCGACATCGCCGCCCTTGCGGCGTCCAGGGCAGCAGAAACCGCCAATGCCTGATCGCCCGCCCGCAGGGCGTGATGAGCCAGCATCGAGAGGTTGTCCTTTCCACCGGCCATTGACTCGGCGATGGCGCCATGGATCGCCCGCTTTCGCTGCCTCGACAGCGAACTCAGTAACGCGGCCCGAATCTGGTCATGGGAAAACGAGAAGTCGTGCGCGGATTCAGGAGGCTCTTCCAGAAGCAAACCCAGATCAACTGCTTTTTGCAGTCCTTCGGCGAGTTCCCACTCCGGCCTTTCCGGCTCGCCCTGCACCCGGGCGAGCATCCGGGCCAAGTCACCGAGACCGAAGCGTCGGCCCAGGACTCCGGCATCGGCGAGCAGTGCCAGGCAGTCCCCCGGGAGTTGAGCCAGTCGTCGTTCGATCAATGACTGGATCGAAGAGGGAACCGCCGGCCCGCTCAACTTGGTCATGGTCCAAGTGCCGTCGATGAGCTGGAGGGCTTCCGCCTCCCGATAAGCCCGGGCCAGCTCCTCGGCGAAGAACGGCACTCCCTCGGATCTGGCGTGGAAGCTGGCCACCGTCGCGTCATCAACCGGAGCCCCCAGAAGGCTTCTGAGCAACTCGGCGGTCTGCAGCCGAGTCAGGCGTTGCAGTCTGAGAACTTGGGTGACCCGCATTCGATCAAGGTCGGCGATCAGCTTGCCGGCACCTCCGGAGACCGAGTCGGAATGGGGGCGGAGGCTGATCAAGAGAAAGATGGGACCCGAAGCCAGGGTCCGCACCACATAGCGAATCAGCTGGATGCTGTCATCGTCGGCCCATTGGACGTCGTCGAAGAGAAGAGCCAAGGGACGCTCCCTGGTCAGGGCCAGGAATGCCGAGGTCACTTCGTCGAAGGTCCTCAGCATCCTCTCTTGTGGGGAGAGCCCCTCAGTCCGAGTACCGCTGCCCCCGACCGCTTCTTGGGCTCTGTCCAATGCTTCGAGCGCCATCGCCTGCTGGGCGATGGCGCTGGTCCGAGGGGAGTTGAGCAATGAACGGAAAAGAAGGAATGGACCCCGCAACTCCTCGTCTGCGGCAACGTCGAGCACCCAGTAGGGAGTCTCCATGCCGGCGGCGAGATCGGCGGTGGCATCGAGCATGCGAGTTTTGCCGATTCCAGCTTCCCCTTCGATCACAACCGCCCGCAACCCACCCGGAGCGGCGAGTTGCTCAGCGATGATTCCCAGCTCCCGCGACCTGCCAACCACCGGTGCCGAGGCTCGCGGGGAGTCGACATCGAAGGCCGCGGCTGACACAGCTCGTGTCTCTCTGCTCACCCGATTGCTGTGGTCCTTCTCCCGCCAAAGAACTTCGAATAGGCGCCATCTCTCCGGAAAGCCCTTGAGCCAGAAAAGGCCCCGGTCGACGATCCTGGTATTGCTGAGAGTTCCGGCGAGATCGTGAACGAGCTGGGAAATCAGGATCTGGCCACCCTGGGCCTTGTTGGCAATCCTCGACGCGGCATGGACGGCGGTGCCATGGGCGTCCGTGACCGATTGGGTGACGTCACCGCTGTTGAGCCCGACCCGCACTGATATCGGCAGCTCGGGATTCGAGAGGTTGCGCTGTTCGACTGCCTGCTGAATGGAAATGGCGGCGTCGATCGCCTGGTTGGCGGAGTTGAATAACGCCATGAACCCGTCACCCAGCGACTTCAGACGGGCGCCGCCCGCCTTTTCCAGGCACGAGCGAACCAGATCGTCATGCACCCTGATCACCTCATTGGCAACGGTGTCGCCGACTCGAAGCCGCAAGTCCGTAGAGCCCTCGAGATCGGTAAACAGGATGGTCACGGTTCCCTTGACCGGTGAGTCTGTTTCGCTCATCGCTCGCCCATTCCGTCCGACACTCCTCTCTATTCTTGCGTAAATCTGGCACGGTAAACCGTGCACGATTTACGCAAGTATGAAACGCGCTTCTTCATCGCAGTCACAGATCGAGAAGGTTCTGGCCAATGCTCCGTTCATCTCGGATCTGGGCATCACCCTGACCGGATTCGGACCCGATTGGCTGGAGACCGAGCTCGCGATCGTCCCCCGCCTCCGCCAGCAACACGGATACGTCCACGCCGGGGTGATCACCACCCTCGCCGACCACACCGCGGGTGGAGCCGCCTCCGCTCTCATCGGCTCCGAGCAGTCGGTGCTCACCGCCGATTTCACAGTTCATCTTCTTCGTCCCGCCTCAGGAGATTTGTTGCGGTGTCGGGGTGAAGTTGTCAAGGCCGGAAAGCGGTTGATCGTCACCCAGGCCGACGTCTGGGATGACAACACTCATTGCGGTCGCTATCTGGGGACGATGGCGGTCGTCGACCTGGCCCTGTAGAGCCGGGGTGTCAGAATTCGTCGCCCGACGGTGTTGATCAGGTGATGGGTCCGCTCACTGACGTTCGGTTCGCCGACGTGTTCCGCCGTCATTACCCGCGTCTGGTGGGTCTCGCCCGACGTGTTCTCGGGGACGCCAAAGAAGCCGAGGACGCCGCACAGGAGGCCTTGCTCGCTTTGCGGGTTGATCCCGTGGCCCAAAGAGGCGAGGCTGACATCGCCGCCTGGCTCTCGCGCGTGGTCATCAACGGCAGTCTGAACCGCCTCCGAGCCCGCCGACGCGCTGACGTACTGGCGCAAGTGGTCGGCGCTCGCGATGTTCGAGCTCTCGGCGACGAGCCAGCCGAGGCGGCGGTCGACGCCGACGAACGGCGACGAGTCCGGGCCACCCTGGCCGTCCTTCCCGAGCGACAGGCGACAGCCTTGCTTCTTCGCCACGCCGGCTACAGCTATCACGAAATCGCCACCACCCTCGGAGTCGCCGATGGGTCGGTGGGCGTGCTCCTCGCTCGCGGTGAGCGCGCATTCCGACGAGCCCATGAGGAGATGAACCAATGACAAACTGCGCCGACTCCGTAGCTCTACGCGCTCACCTCGACCACCCGCGAGCAGAACTCGACGCCCATCTCGACGCCTGCCACACGTGCACGGGGCTTCTTCGTTCTATTGCGGCCGACGCGGGGTTCACCAAGCGCTCGCTGGCGCTCCTCGACCCCGCCGGCGAGGAGGCCCTGGACATCGACGCCGCCCTTGGTGTCGCTCTCACCGAGACCGGCCCCTCCCCCGTGGTCGCCCACCCAGTCCTGCGTCGCCATCGACTCGACGGCCGCCGGCTGGTCCTCGGAGGGGTGGCGGCGGTGGTGGTTATGGTCGTGGCTCTGACACCCGCCGGGCGCAATGCGGTCGCCGATGCGCTCGACGCCTTTCGCGGCGAGAACCTGCAGGTGGTGACGGTGGACACCGAGGCCTGGGCGGCCTCACTCGATCCCGAGGACGCCTCGGCCCTGACCGCCCTCGGGGAAATCGACATGAGCGGCATGTTCGAGCCCGAGGAAGTCGCCGACATCGCCGAGGCCGAGGCAATTTCTGGCATCGTCGCCCCGTCGCTCACCGACGCGCCCGACCGCTTCGTCGCGATGGCCCCGGGGACGGCGCGGCTGGAGTTGTCGGCCCGGGAAGGAAATGGGGTCCCGGCCGATCTGGATGGCGCCGTCCTGATCGTCGAGGTCCCCGGCGCCCTCGGTGCCGTCTACGGCCCCGCCGACGGCCCGCCAGAGCTGGTGATCGGCCGGAGCGGACTCCTGGTGATCAGAGCAGAGGGCGCCCCCCTCGATGCCATTCGGTCCTTCATCCTCTCCCGCCAGGAGTTGCCCGCCGATCTGCGGGCGCAGCTCACTGCCATGGGCGACTGGCGGTCGACGATCCCCGTGCCGGTGCCGGTGGACGGCCCCAGCTGGGAAGAGGTCGTGGTGGCTGGTCGGCCGGCAATCGCCTTCGGCGACGACTCCGGGGTCGGAGCCCTCGTCATCCGCCAAGACCCGGACGGGGTGACGGTTGTCGTCGGCCGCATCGGCGTCGGCGAGGCGCTGGAGCTTGCAGCCGGAGCGTGACCTCCCCATCTGAATCACCCGTCGGTGGAGACGGCGCCGTTCCCATCGCAGCCAGCGGGTTATGCAAGAGCTATCGAGACCGCAAGGTACTGGACGAAGTCGATCTCCACGTGGGCCCCGGGCAGGTGGTCGGCCTCCTCGGGCCAAACGGAGCGGGAAAGACCACCACCGTCAAGGCCTTGCTCGGGATGGTGCACCTGGATGAAGGCACCGCCGCTGTTCTCGGCCATCCCGCAGGCGATCCCGCGGCCCGCCGCGCCGTCGGCTACCTACCCGAGAAGTTCCAATACCCCGACTGGCTCGACGGCCGTCAGGTCCTCGAGGCCCATGCCCGCCTCATCGGACTTCCTGCAGATGAACGAGCCGGTGCCATCGCCGACGCCTTGCGTCTCGTTGGGCTCGCCGGCCGCGGCGACGACCGGGTCAGCGGCTACTCGAAAGGCATGCAGCAGAGACTGGGCCTGGCGACTGCAATCCTCGGGCGGCCAGCCCTCGTGATCCTCGACGAGCCCACCTCGGCCCTCGACCCCATCGGGCGCCGTGAAGTCAGAGATCTCATCCGGACGATGCGGGATCGCGGTACGGCGGTGCTGCTCAACTCCCATCTGCTGGGCGAGGTCGAACAGGTCTGCGACCAGGTCGTGATCCTTCATCGAGGCCGGGTGATCCATTCCGGACCGCTGGTAGACCTGGCCGCCGGCGTCGAGGTTCGCGTCACGCTTGATCGCCTCGACGATGACGCCCTCGCCGTTTTGGAGGGGTTCGGCCGCATCACGGCCCGGGAATCGGACACCGCACTCCTCGCCCTGGACGACGTGGCCGCGATCCCGGCCCTCGCCTCTGCCCTCGTGATACGCGGTCACGGGCTTCAGGCCCTGGTGCCGTTGCATCGTTCCCTGGAGGATGTTTTCGTCGACCTTGTGGGGTCCGATCTCGAAGGAGAGGGGCTGTGACGGTCGTGCGGCTCACCCTCCGCGAGGCGGCCAATCGGAAGGTCCTCATTGTCGGAGCAGTGGTGAGCGTCGCCTTCCTGTTGCTGTTCTGGCTTGGCTTCAGCATTGCTTTCAACTCGATTACCAGCCCCAGCGATCCCACCGATCCGGCCGTGGGGGCGACGATCATGACCGTTCTCGGCCTTTACGCCGTGCAGTTCCTGGCAGCCTTCATGGCGGTCTTGCTAGCCAGCGGCGCGGTCGCCCCCGAGATCGACAGCGGGCGCCTGCACGCCATCCTCGCCCGGCCCCTCTCCCGGACATCGTGGCTGGCTCAGCGGGCAGGGACCTTCGCGATGCTCGCCGCCGGCTACATCGTCGTCATGTCGGGAGCGATCCTCTCCATCGCGGCAGCTATTGCCGGGTATGGCGCCATCGCTCCTGGGCGGGGTGTGGCGTTGCTGGCCTTGGAGGTCGTTGTGCTGGTCGCTCTGGGTACCGCGTTGTCGGTTCGCCTATCGGCGATTGCCGCCGGGGTGATCGTGATCGCCCTCTATGGCGCCGCCTGGATCGGCGGGATCATGGACATCGTCGGCACCGCGCTCGACAACCCCACGCTGCAGAGGATCAGCACCGGCGTCAGCCTGGTCATCCCCTCCGACGCTCTATGGCGCGGTGCCTCTTACTACTTGCAGTCTCCCGCCTTCCTGATCGCCGCTAGGGTCGAGGCCGACACCGGCAATCCCTTCGCCGGCAACGCTCCCCCAAGCGGTCTCTTCGTCGCCTGGGCGGTCGCCTATGGGGCGGTTTGGTGGTTGCTGGCCGATCGTTGGTTCCGCCGCCGCGACCTTTGACGGAGAGCTTGCGTAGAAATGGCCGCATAAATGCGACCATTTCTACGCAAGAATGAAACAGTGACAGGGCTGGAGGGTCGGTGGCGGATACTCCCCGATCGGCCGATCGAATCGATAGCGGATTACGCGAGCTTCGGAGGTGGACGCGGCCTCGCCCGGTCGCGCGACCTCGGCAGCGAGGAAGTCATCGATCAACTGACCCGCGCGGGTCTTCGGGGCCGTGGTGGAGCTGGGTTCCCCACCGGCGCCAAATGGAGGTCGATCCTCCGAGGTGGAGGCCAACATCACTACGCGGTGTGCAACGCCGGCGAGGGGGAGCCAGGGACATTCAAAGATCGGGCGCTGATCCGCTCCAATCCCTATCAGGTGATCGAAGGACTTATCATCGCTGCCCGCACCGTCGGTGCCAACGAGGCCTTCGTCGGCATCAAGGAGTCATTCCAAGTCGAGATGGGGCGCCTGACCGATGCCATCTCCGAATTCGAAGAAGCCGGATGGCTCGACGGAGTCGGCGTCACCGTGGTCGCCGGTCCCGAGGAATATCTGCTCGGCGAGGAGAAGGCGATGCTGGAGGTGATCGAAGGCAACGAACCCCTCCCTCGCTGGCTCCCGCCGTATCTCCATGGCCTCTTTGCCACCGCTCCCCAGCTGGGCTGGGACGCCCATGAGGCCGAGCCCGGTCACTCGGGGACCCACACCTCGAACCCCACACTGGTGAACAATGCCGAGACTCTCGCCCAGGCCGCCTGGATACTTTCTCACGGCGCCGACCAATTCAGAACCATGGGCACGGAAGAATCGCCGGGAACGCTCGTGTGCACGGTGGTGGGCGATGTCGTCCATCCCGATGTCTTCGAGTTGGAAATGGGAACTCCGCTCCACGAGGCTCTGGACCACGCGGGCGGATCGCGGCCGGGCCGAATGGTCAAGGCCGTGGTCCCCGGGGTGGCCAACGCAGTCCTTACGAGCGAGCACCTGGGGACGCCGCTCAGCTACGAGGACATGCAAGCGGTGGGCTCGGGGCTAGGGGCGGGCGGGTTCATCGTCTACGACGACTCGGCCTGCATGGTCGAGGTCGCAACCACCCTGTCCAATTTCCTCTACGTCGAATCCTGCGGGCAATGTCTGCCGTGCAAGCTGGGAACCGGCCACATCACTCGGGCACTGGTGGAAATCAGGGAGGGCAACGGCTCCGAAAGCGAGCTCGACGAGATCGAGGAGCGGCTTCGCATCGTCGCCGACGCCAATCGCTGCTACCTGCCCGTCCAGGAGCAGAACCTGATCTCGAGCATCCTCCGTCTCTTCTCCGACGATGTGGCCGCCCACCTGGGGGGCGGCTGTCCGGCGGGCAACCGAACGATCCCCACCCCCAAAGTCGTCGATTTGGTTGACGGTGTCGTCACCTACGACCAGCGCCAGGAGCAAAAGCGACCCGATTGGACCTATGGCTGAGCCGGCTCCAGTAGTTGAGCAAGGCGGGCCTGGTCACCGGTAGCGAGCGCTGCCTCGGCGCGGAGGCTATCGCGGTCCCGGTAGATGGAGGCGACCGCCCGCAGGACCCCACCCTTGCGAAACCCCACCAACACGTCACGACGACTGGGATCCCCGTTGACGACTTCCTCTTCCCAGCCGGCGAGATGGCCGGTGACGTTGATGGGAACGTTGTAGTGCTGGCTCCAGAAGAACGGCGGCTCGGTGAACGGATCCTCGTAGCCGAGCATGTTGCGAGCTGCGTTCTGGCCCTGTCGTTCGGCCAACACCCAGTGCTCGACTCTCACGGATTCCCCGTCGGGGCCGGGATAGCGGGCGACATCGCCGGCTGCCCAGATGTGAGGATCGCTCGTGCGGAGGTAGCGGTCAACGGTGATTCCTCGATCTGTCGCCAGTCCGGCGGCTTCCGCCAGCTCGATCCGGGGGGTGACGCCGATGCCAACCACCACCAAGTCGGCGGGCACTTTGCTGCCGTCATCCAGCACCACTTCTTTGGGCCCGATCTCGGTAACCGATCGCTCCAGCCGGAAGGTGACTCCGTGCTCACTGTGTAGATCCAAAACGAACCGTCCCAGAGCCTCGCCGACGACGTCGGCAAGAGGAATCTTCTCGGGGGCGATCACGGTGACTCCCAGCTCCCGGTGACGGAGGGAGGCCGCTACTTCCAAGCCGATGAATCCCGCCCCGATGACCGCCGTCTTAGTCGAGTCTTCCAGAGCGGCGATGATGGCCCGGCTGTCCTCGAGGGTCCGGAGGTAATGGACGTGGGGTGCATCGGCTCCGGGGACGGGAAGACGACGGGGTTCGGCACCGGGGGCCAGAAGAAGTGCCCCGTAGCGAACCTCGTCGCCGCCGTCGAGCCGTACGAGGCGAGCAGCCGGATCGATTCCTTCTACCTGTCGACCGCTGATGAGCTCGATGCGGGCGTCGGCGTAAAACTGCGGTGACCGTAGAGGCATCCATTCCTCCGGGGCCGTACCAGCCAGATAGTCCTTCGAGAGGTTGGGCCGGTCGATAGGGGCCTCGCCTCCGATGAGCGTTATCGGACCCTCATACCCATACCGGCGCAGGGTCTCGGCCGCAGCTGCCCCCGCCGCACCCGACCCGACGATCACCACCGAGTCCGGCGAGGCAGGCGGAGTGGGCCTCTGGTCGGAACGGGCCATGGTCCCAGTGACGAAGACACGGCCACCCTTCTCGTCGGTCTGATAGACGGGGATCGGGCTGAGGGCGGGAGCTCCTACGGCCTCACCGGTCTCCAGGTCGAAGGCGGCGTGATGCCAGGGACAGCGAATCTCATTTCCGACGCACAGCCCTTCGGCCAGGGGACCTCCGTAATGACTGCACTTGCCGCTGATCGCCCGCACGCCATCGGCGGTCCCAACCACGGCTACCGGCTGGCCCTCGAAGTGTCCCGGTACCGGAATGTCGGGCTTGAGATCTTGCAAGGAAACGCCGTCGGCGGCTAGGTCGGGGCCCGTCAATTTGATCTCACCCGCCATTTACTGACCCTCTCATTCCTTGCCGGTTTGCAAAACCAGCCCGACCCTAAATCTAAAAGCGGTCACTGTCAACTTTAGAGTCGGCCCTAGTGGCGTGATGCTGGTCGGGTTTACCAGCCATGCCCGATAAGCGTCAGACGAGGAATCCCCAATTCGCCACTACGACGGCTGTCGCCGCCACGGCGAGTATCGGTGGAATCGGCAACGCAAAGCCCCACCAAAATGCCGCTCCCAGAGCCAAGAGGGCGAAGGACAGGATGGCGCCCGACCTGGCACCACTCCACAACAGCCACCCGGCAACGCACTCGAGCAAGCAGAGGAGCACAAAAGCGGAGAGCAACGGGACGGTGGTCTGAATCCCCACGCGCTCGAACGGTCCTTTCCCGTAGGTGGGAAATCCCATGAAGTAGAGAATTCCCCGGCCGGCAGCGAGATGCCGAATACCGAACACCCCTGGGATTCCGAAACCCAATCCGAGGAACCAGTGAAGTATCGCCGCCGTTCGCAGCCCAGCCATAGGTTCCGCTGAATGTACCGCTACCGAGGCGCGACCTCGAAGAGATCCCAGCTTCCCGGGACTCCTTGCAGCGTCACCGCGCCCAACGGCTCGAACGTGAGGCCGGTTCCGGTGGCCAGGTCGGTCACGGTTCGAGTCACCAAGATCTGGTTGGGGCCGGCTTCTCCCAAGACCCGGGAAGCGATGTGGACCGCGATGCCGCCGATGTCATTGCCGCGCCGTTCGATCTCGCCGGTGTGGATCGCCGCTCGAATGGTGAGGCCCAATTTGGCAATGGCGCCTTGGAGGTCCAAGGCGCAACGCAATGCCCGAGTGGGGGCATCGAAAGTTGCCAGAATGCCATCACCGGTTCCCTTCACAAGCCGGCCCATCCAACGATCCACCAACTGACGGGCGAGATCGTCGTGTCGGTCGAGGACCCGACGCCATGCCCGGTCGCCTCGAGCAGCGGCTTCGGTGGTAGAGCCAACTAGGTCGGTGAACAAGACCGTCGCCAAGACCCGCTCCGCGTGCTGGGCGGCCTGCAACAACTGGTGCTGCTCCTCCGTCCACGAGTACGTCTCCACAAAGGGACTGGTTGGAACCTTGGTCTCGGGGCGGTAAGTAAGGAGAACTACCCCGGAGCTCAATGGCCGGGTGCTCACGAGGCGCAGGTTGTGGCTCTCGATCCCGTCGCGAAACAAGTGCTTGCCACTACCGAGGATCGTCGGGTAGAGGAGGAGCTGATACTCGTCGATCAAATCGTGCTTGAGCAGCTCGTCGACCAAGTCTGGGCTCCCGTACACCACCAGATCACCACCCGGCGACTGTTTCAACTTGGCGACTTCGCCGGCGACATCTCGCGAGATGATCGTTGAGTTGTTCCAGTCCGCCTTGGCGAGAGTCGTCGAGACCACGTATTTGCGCATTTCATTCATCCGTTGGACGAGCTTGTCGTCGCCCCGTGCAGTGGGCCAGAAGGCGGCCCAGATCTGATAC